>NZ_JASMRH010000010.1:0-161634 GCF_041431385.1 Flavobacterium sp. Arc2
CGAAAATTTTTGAGCTTTTGAGTTAGCTCAAATTTTCAGAATAACTTTTTAACTTACACACTTTATGAGATGGTACCGATTTTGCGATTCTCTTTTATATTTCAGAATATAAAAACGGCTAAACTAACTCAGTCTGGTTTTCTTTATACAATAGCTGATTTATCATTTTAAACAATAATGCTGGTTCAAAAGGTTTGATGATGATGTCGTTAATACCTGCTGAAAGTGCTTCTTCAACAATCTCATCTTTGTCAAAGGCAGTTAATGCAATTACAGGTGTCATAACACCTTTTTGACGCAGTCTTTTAGTGGTTTCAAAACCATTCATCAATGGCATATTTATATCCATCAATATAACATCAAATTTTGCGGTATCGACTATTTCAAGAGCAGCCATTCCTGAATCAACTACACTACATTTATAATTGTTTTTTTCAATAATTTTTCTTGTGATTAACTGATTAATTTTGTTATCATCCACCACTAACACATTAAATATTTCGTTTGATGTCAAATCAACTTGTATCTTATTTATAAGCTCAGTAGTTTTAATAGGGTCATAATCAAATGCTATAGTAAAAGTGAAGGTAGTCCCATGTCCTATTTTACTTTTTAGAGAGATCGTACTGTCAAACAATTCTAATAATCGTTTTACAATAGACAAGCCTAAACCAGTACCTTGATAATCTATTTCTTTTCTTCCTATTTGTACAAATTTCTCAAATATTTTTTCTTGATCCTCTTCGGCAATTCCTACTCCATTATCTTGTATATTAAACTCGATAAAGTGAGCTTTATTTTCGATTTTAACTAAATCCGCCTTAATATTAACTTCCCCATTGTTCGTGAATTTCAGTGCATTACTGACCATATTAATTATAATTTGAGAAAATCTTAATTTGTCTCCAATCAAATATTCTGGAATTGAGGGGTCGATACTAATATTAATATGGTTTTCATGGCTTTTAGCAATGAATGACAAGGAATTCTTAATCATATTAATTTCATCTACCATGTTAAAAGTCAAGCTTTCAAGTACAATTCTATTTTCTTCTATTTTATTTATTTGAAGAACATCATTAACAAGAGACAATAAGTAGCGTGCAGAGAATTTAAGAGAGCTTAAATACGGACTGTCCGCTAATTCTTTATGCTCATCTAGCAACATATTTGTTATACCGACAACGCCATATAAAGGAGTACGTAGCTCATGACTTATTGTCGATACAAATTGTGATTTTAAATAAGACGCTTCTTCTGCTTTCTCTTTTGCAATAACTAATTTTTCATTTGCGATAATAAGCTCTGCATTTTTTTTCTTCTTGAAATTGTTGTTTTTATAAACATTATAAAGTAAAAGCAGCACCACAGTCAAGGCTATAATAAATAATACAACAATAATCCTTGACTTTTGCAAGCTTATATCTTGTAAGCTTATTTCATTTTCTATTGTATCAACCTTTCTCTTATATTCATCTAATTCCAGATTAACACCTACTATATTTGCTCTCTTAACTTTATTTGAATCTTCAATTGATTTTCTTATTGAGTTATAAAGTAAAAGATTTTCATAGGCATTTTTATAATCCCCTTTTTTCATCAATAACTTAGCATACTCTTGATGTGCATAAGACAAATCAGATTTCTCACTGACTCCCTGCCCAAGTTTGATGGCATTTTTAAAAAACAACTCGGCTTTATCAAATTCCAATTGATTGGTAAAAAACATTCCGTTCAGCATCTTTAGGGTAACAACCGTACTTTTGCCTCCAAAGTTACTATGATGCTTATTTATAAAATCTAAATAAGGTTTCCCTTTTTCAAAATTACCTTTATAAAAATAAGCCCATGCAATATTCATTTTTGTAATATAGATTGAGCTGCTATCATTAATTTTAGTGCTGTACTCTAATGCTTTTTTATAATAATCTACTCCTTCATCAAGGTTGTTTAATTCAAAACAATATATATTCCCAATATTGTTATTTAATGAACTCTTGATCGAATCATTAGTAGTTCTATCTGCATAAGCTAGTCCTTTTTTATAATAAAAAGCAGCTTTGTCTACTTCAGACATTGCTTCAAAATTTGCAGCAATCATATTGTATGATTTCGCAACAAGATAATCATCTTTTCTATCGATAGCATAACGCAATACTAGTCTTGCGATCGTTAATGATTCCTCAAATTTAAACTCAGATAGGCTATTAGTAGCTTTTGAAGTTAATTTTAAAATTGCTTTTCTAGATAGAGTATCGGTTTTAGCAATAGGAACATTGCTGAACATATTTAACGAAAAAAAGAAGAATAAAAGTATTCGTATCCGGAGCATAAATTACTTTTTGGTTTTCAAATATACATTTATATAATTGAGCATCAATATTTAAATTATATAAATAGCAACACACAATCAAAAGTAATAAAAAGAAATATCTTACAAGCAATTTTAACGCCCAAATATAAAACTATAACTTAAAACTTATAAATAAGTTTTAATAGAACGTAAAAAAGCCGTTCGACATAAATTTACTAAGATGGATTTCCTTAAATAAATATACTGAACGGCTTTCTCTCCACTAAAAATAGTAGTATTTCTATAATATAATCAATCTAAAAATCTTTGGGATGATGTAACTTCCCTACTGATTTTGCCACTATTGTTGCAACAGTGGAGTCACTAGTCACGTTTACAACAGTCCTACACATATCTAAAGGTCGGTCTATAGCAAAAATAAGTGCTAATCCCGCCTCAGGAATTCCAGCTTGTCCTAAAACAATTACAAGCATAACCATACCTGCACTAGGAACTGCCGCAGATCCTATAGAGGCCAAGGTTGCCGTAACAACAATCATTAACTGTGTGTTTAGGTCTAAAGGATTAGGAAGCATTGCCTGAGCAATAAAAATAGCTGCCACCGCCTGATAAAGACTTGTACCATCCATATTTACAGTAGCACCTAGTGGTAACACAAAACTGGAAACTTCTTCATCAACTCCTACGTGTTCTGTTACACACTCCATGGTTACTGGCAACGTAGCAGCACTTGAACTGGTCGAAAAAGCCAACAGTTGAGCAGGTGCAATTGCCTTGAAAAATTTTATAGGATTTACTTTTGCAAAAATCAATAATAAAGTAGGATAAAAAATAAAAGCCATAATAAACAACCCTAATACAACGGTCAATCCATAGATCCCTAATGCTCTTAAAGTACTGAAGTCAGGGATTTCTACCATCAAAGAAGCCATCAAAGCAAAAACACCATAGGGCGAAAAAAGCATTATGATGTCGATGATTTTCATAATAACTTCATTTAGTCCTTTAAAAAAATCAACAACTGGTTTTGCTTTTGCTTCATCGATTAAGATAAGTCCAATACCAAGAAGAATAACGAAAAGTATAACCTGTAGCATACTACCATTGTCACTCATCGCTTTGAAAAAATTATCAGGAACAATATCAACTAATGGTTGAAGCGGACCACTTTTTTTTGCCGTTTCTGCCATCTGTATTTTTTGAGAAGCATCCACAGAAAAATTTTGGATTAGACTTTCTCTAGATTCTTTATTAATATACCTTCCTGGTTTTATAAGATTAGCCAATCCTAACCCAATCGTAACAGCGATTACAGTGGAACATAAATAAAACAATACTGTTCTCCCGCCTAATTTTGAAAGTTTTGAAATATCCTTTAAATCAGCTAAGCCTACTATTAATGAAACTACAATTAATGGAACGGCAATCATTTTTAGAAGATTTATAAAAATGGTTCCAAACGGTTTAATCCAGTCTACAACAATCCCTTTTTGTTCTAAATTCTTCATTAATAATCCAAAAAGCAATCCTAATATCATTCCTATTAAGATTTTCCAATGCATTGCAAGTTTTTTCATAATTCAATTTTAATTGTATCGTTCCGGCCAAATATACAAAAATAAAAAACTCCTCAAATTTGAGGAGTTTTTAGTATCTTTTAGTCTAATGGAACTATATCTATTTCATTACTTTCTTCCCATTTTCCAACCACCGCAGTAGCTAATGCATTTCCTAAAACATTAGTAGCACTTCTAAACATATCGCAAAAATGATCTATCGGTAATATTAAAGCGATTCCCTCAATTGGAATATCAAACATACCGCAGGTAGCTGCCACAACAACTAAACTTGCTCTTGGCACACCTGCAATTCCTTTACTCGTAAGCATCAAAACAAGTAGCATCGTCATTTGCGTTCCTAAATCCAAATGTATACCATAAGCTTGCGCTATAAAAATACTGGCAAAAGTCATATACATCATACTTCCGTCTAGATTAAAAGAGTATCCTAAAGGTAACATGAAAGAAACAATTTTGTTTTTTACTCCAAAGCGCTCTAATTCTTCCGTTAATTTTGGGAATACTGCTTCACTACTTGTAGTTCCAAAAGCAATAATTAATGGACTAACAATTCTTTTTAGCAGTACTGTCATTCTACTTTTCAGGAAAATATAACCAACAATGATCAATACTACCCAAAGCGATGAAATACCTATTAAAAACGAACCGAAAAATTTAAAATAAGTGAGTGCTAATTCTTGAAAATCTCTAACAGCAAAAACACCTGCAATAGCCCCAAAAACTCCGATTGGGGCGAAATTCATCACATAATTTACCATTTTTAAAATGATATGCGACATTTTATCCAGTGCAGTAACTACGGGTTTAACATAGTCGCCAATTGACGCAGCTGCTAAACCGAAGAAAATAGAAAACACAACAATTTGCAAAATTTCGTTAGTAGCTAATGCTTCAAAAATACTTTTAGGAACAATATGCTCAATAAAATTTTCAAACGAAATACTTTGAGTTTTAGCCGCTACTTCAGACGCTGAAGATAAATCAACATTAGATAAATTAAGTCCAACTCCAGGTTCGAGAACATTTACAAAAAACATTCCTAATAATAGAGACATTAAAGAAGCTGTGAAAAACCAGCCTAAGGCTTTTCCTCCAATTCTACCAACTGCACTAACATTTCCTAATTTTGCAATACCCACAACTAAAGTAGTAAATACTAAGGGCGCAATAATCATTTGCACCAATCTAATAAAAACGGTAGCTAAAATTTTTATTTTATTACTAAAAGATAAGGCTGATTCTGCCGAAATAGAATTGTGTATTACAACTCCTAAAATGGCTCCTAGAACCATTGCAATTAGTATTTGAGTAGTCAAGTTCGATGCTATTGACTTCTTTTGTGTTTCTGTAGAACTCATTTTGGTTTTGTGGGTTGGTTTTATGGGTTATGGGTTATGGGTTGTTTATAATTAAAAGTACTTACTTAAGTAGGATTTACCGTTCAATTAGTTTTTAATATATTTTGTTAATTAAATAAAAATCAGCCAATACAATTGCTGCCATCGCTTCCACAATAGGGACTGCGCGTGGCACAACACAAGGGTCATGGCGTCCTTTTCCAGTCATTTCTGTAATATTTCCTTGGTTATCTAACGACTCTTGCTTTTGCATAATAGTAGCTACTGGTTTAAAAGCTACTCGGAAATAAATATCCATTCCGTTGCTAATTCCACCTTGAATTCCACCAGAAAGATTTGTTTTTGTAGTTCCGTCTGAATTGTATAAATCATTGTGTTCGCTACCTTTCATTTTAGCACCACAAAATCCACTTCCATATTCAAATCCTTTAACCGCATTGATAGAAAGCATAGCTTTACCTAATTCTGCATGCAACTTGTCAAAAACAGGTTCTCCTAGACCAACCGGTACATTCTGAATCACACAGGTAACAGTTCCACCCACAGTATCTCCCTGCTTACGAATTTCACGTATGTACTCTTCCATTATTACTGCCGATTCTTCATCAGGACAACGAACAGGGTTATTTTCCGTTTTTGAAAAATCTAAATCTTGATAAGGTTTTTCTAGAAAAATTGGCCCTACAGAAGATACATAGGCATTAATTTTAATGTCGGGCAACATTTGCTTAGCAATAGCACCTCCCACTACTCTGCTGGCTGTCTCACGTGCAGAACTTCTTCCGCCACCACGGTAGTCTCTAACCCCATATTTTTTTTCATAAACATAGTCTGCATGACTTGGTCTATAATTATCTTTTATATGAGAGTAATCGTCTGATTTTTGATTTGTATTTGGTATAATAAAACCTATTGGCGTCCCAGTCGTTTTTCCTTCAAAAATACCTGATAAAAACTGGACGTCATCCGGTTCTTTCCGTTGTGTAACTATAGCAGATTGACCTGGTTTTCTTCTGGACATTTCAAGTTGAATTGCCTCTAAATCTAGCGTTATTCCTGATGGGCATCCATCAATTATTCCACCTAATGCTTCTCCGTGGGATTCTCCAAAAGTTGTTAATCTAAATAGGGTTCCGTAGCTATTTCCTGCCATTATAATAAGTTTGGAACAAATATATGTTTTATGACTTAAAGTAAAAAATTTAAAATTAGGATTAGATAACAAAATTACCAACTTAAAAAGATTACGTTTAGTTAATAGTTAACACTAATTCATAACAATATAATAAAATGCAATGCATAACCCAATGCCTAAATTTGTGAAACTTCAAATTAGAGTCAATTGAAAAAAAGAAAAGTAGAGATCGTTGTAATTTCTGATGTGCATCTTGGTACTTTTGGCAGCCATGCCATAGAGCTCAATAAATACTTGTCATCAATAAAACCAAAAATTTTAGTTCTAAATGGTGACATCATCGATATATGGCAATTCAGAAAATCATATTTCCCTCATAACCATTTAAAAATCATTCAAAAAATAATGGGGCTTGCTTCCAAAGGGACTAAAATCTATTACATTACAGGAAATCACGATGAAATGCTTCGCAAATTTAGTGATCTGAATATGGGCAACATTGCATTAGTGGATAAATTAGTATTGGAAATGGATGATAAAAAAGCATGGATTTTTCATGGTGATGTTTTCGATGCTTCCGTAAATCATGCTAAATGGATTGCCAAATTAGGTGGTCTAGGATACGATTATCTCATTCTTTCTAATCGATTCGTCAATTGGTGTTTAAAAAAAATTGGAAAAGAGCCTTATTCCTTTTCGAAAAAAATAAAAGCTGGCGTAAAAAAGGCAGTCAAACACATTTCAGATTTTGAAGAAACAGCCACAGAATTAGCAATTGAAAACAAGTACGACTATGTGATTTGTGGGCATATCCACGAACCAAAAATCATTAAAAAAGAAAATAAAAATGGGTCTGTCTTATATTTGAATTCTGGAGATTGGGTCGAAAATTTAACAGCCCTTGAGTACAATAAGAAAAGATGGAAACTATACCGATATCAGGAATCCAACTTTTTAGAAGAAGAAAACCTCTTTGAAATGGAAGACAACTTGAGTCGCCAAATAATTTAATCAGCACTGTTTTTTAAAACAAATCATTAATTTAACAGTTTTTTAATAATCCATAAATGAACAATAAACCAATGGTAATCAATGTTTAAGACATAAATCAACAAAATTAAAAGTGTGAATTTTGAAACAATTAACAATTAAAATGTAAATTTTTCGCTCTTATTTTGTTGTAACTTTGCACCAACAAATATTTAACTATGAAAAAAATTATTTTATCTGCTTTTATGTTAATTGGATTAGCATTTAGCACACAGGCTCAAGACATCTCTAAAAATGCATTAGGTCTACGTTTGGGAGACAGTGGTGGTTTTGGAACTGAAATCACTTACCAAAGAGCTTTAGGAGATAACAACAGACTTGAACTTGATTTAGGTTGGAGAAGTAGAAAAGATTACAATAATAATGGTTACGATGACAACGCTATCAAACTTGCTGCTTTGTATCAATGGGTATGGAACATCGATGGTGGTTTCAACTGGTATGCTGGTGTAGGTGGTGGTTTAGGTAGTTATGGTTATGATGATAAAAACAACAATCATTACAACGATACATTTGCTTTTGCAGCAGGGGACATAGGAATTGAATATAACTTTGATATTCCTTTATTGATCTCTTTAGATTTTAGACCTGAATTTGGTGGAAGCGGTTACTACAAAAATAATTATGGTTCTGATATTGCTTTGGGTGTTAAATACCAATTCTAGTATTAAGCTGTTTATATAAAAAATGCCACTAGAGATAGTGGCATTTTTTTTTATTTAATAATAATTTCTTTTTTAGAATTAATCTTGACAACGCAAAACGGATAAGTGATAGCCTGAGTTACCATGGCTCCAGGATCTGGACTACTCTCTTTTACATTGATGATTATATTTTTTTCTGTTTCGGCAACACTTTCAATCGTTATTGAATAACCACCAGTATTTTTTTCCCCCATATTCAAAATGACAAAATTTGAGTTTTGAGCATCTACAGCAGTAATTTTATTCTTCAACTGCTTATCATTCTGCAACATTTTTATTTCATTTGGTTCCGTCAAAATCTCATAAAAATGAATATTTCCCCCTCCATCAGATTGTTGCGTCAGTATTTCAAACAAAGGTCTTTTTCCTGTTTCTTTTACAGCCTTCGCTCCGCAGGAAACTAACAAAAACACCATAAACAAAAAGCTTATTTTTTTCATTGGAATATTTTAAGTTGATTCAAAGAATTATTCCTTTTTTGATTGATTCAAAAATTTATTTTTTTTCGAATACTTCTTAATTGCCTTTTGATATAAGTCTACATACAATGGTAAAATATTTTTGATATCAAACTTCTTAGCGACAGACAATGCATTTTCTTTAAATTTTGACAGAACATCATTATCTCTTAAAATTTTCAACGCATTCTCAGCCATTTCATCCGTATTACCCACATCACTCAAGTAGCCTGAAATTCCTTGAAAATTTACTTCAGAAAGTCCTCCAGAATTACTCGATATCACTGGAACTCCCCATGCCATCGCTTCTAGTGCTGCCAGACCAAAACTTTCTGTTTCAGAAGGCAACAAAAATAAATCAGTGTAACTTAAAATCTTATCGATTTCATTACTGTTTCCAAAAAAGATTACTTTATCCGTAATGCCCAATTCCTGACATAGGTATTCTGCTTTTTCTTTTTCAGGACCATCACCTAACATCATTAATTTAGCAGGAATTTCCTGTTGAATTTTATGAAATATTTTGATTACATCAGGAATTCGTTTTACTTTTCTAAAATTACTGATATGTGTAATTATCCTTTCATCTTGATTTGCCATCACTGAACGGTGACATGGTATATTAGGATCTTGAATATTCTTATCTAACTCGATGAAATTAGGAATGACATGAATATCTTTTTTTATATTGAACAACTTATAAGTATCATCTTTCAAACTTTGAGAAACTGATGTCACCACGTCTGATTTGTTGATACTAAAACTTACTGCCGGTTTATAGAAAGGATGATTCCCAACTAAAGTAATATCTGTTCCATGAAGTGTAGTCACCATAGGGATTTCAATTCCTTCATCTTTCAGCATTTGCTTAGCCATATAACCCGCATATGCGTGAGGAATGGCGTAGTGCACATGCAGTACTTCTATTTTGTAAAGCTTAACCATATCGACCAGTTTACTCGACAGTGCTAATTCATAAGGTTGGTAGTGAAACAATGGATATTCAGGAACATTAACCTCGTGATAATGCACATTAGGATTTAACAATGCTAAACGAACGGGTTGACTGTAAGTAATGAAATGAACTTCATGGCCAAGGCGGGCTAATTCAAGCCCTAACTCTGTAGCGACAACTCCACTTCCTCCAAAGGTAGGGTAACAAACTATTGCAATTTTCATGTATATATTTTAATGTAACGAAATTAAGAAAAATAGGGACGCTATTTTTTAAAATGGTAAAAGAAATCTTTAATTAAACGTGTGCTTTGTATTAATGCATTATCGCTCAATTGCATCATATATTATTTCTTGAATGTCTTCTCGAATATTTTCTCTTGATAATTTATTCACTGAATCTCCGGGAAATGTTCTATTCGACAAGAAAATATAAACGATTTCTGTTTCTGGATCTGCCCAAGCCATTGTACCTGTAAATCCAGTATGTCCAAAACTAGTCATAGAAGCGCATCCGCAAGTGGGACCTTTGTCTCCTAACTGAGGTTTATCAAAGCCTACTCCCCTTCTATTACCTTCAGCACAAAAATAACAGGTATTGAAGTCATCAAATGTTTTCTCTGAGAAATATTGTCTGTTCCCGTAATTTCCCTTTTGTAAATACAGCTGCATTATTTTAGCAACATCCATACTATTTGAAAAAATTCCGGCATGTCCACCAATTCCACCTTCCATGGCAGCACCCATATCATGAACATATCCTTGTATGACCTGATGACGGAAATAAGTGTCAATTTCTGTTGGAGCAATTCTACTTTTAGCAACTCTTTGTAACGGATTGTACATCGTATTATTGGCGCCAAGCGGTTTATAAAAATTCTCTGTACTTAAAACATCTAATTTTCTCCCTGTAAGTTTTTCTAAATATTCTTTTAAAATAATAAACGTGAAGTCACTGTACCTGTATTTTTTTTGAGGAAGCAATTTAGTATCTGCAATCAACTTCATAATAGTGTCATGATAGTCATTTCTTAAAAAAAGACTATCAGCCACTTTTGTTGAAAAATGAGCTTCTGATACCTTCTTGTAATATTTATTCAACGGATCACCCTTTTTGTCTATAGTCGCTTTATAAAAAGGAAGCCAAGGTTGCAATCTCGCATAATGAGACAATAATTCCTTAAAGTGTATGTCTTGTTTATTTGAATTTTTAAATATAGGAAGCATAGAGTCTAATCTTGTTTCCATGTTTATTTTCTGTTGATCATATTGCAGCATTACATTGGGCAACGTTGATAATATTTTAGTTAAAGAAGCAACATCATATAAATCAGTATTGATAACTTTTGCATTCTTTTCATAAGTCTGATACCCAAACGACTTCTGATAAATCACTTTTCCTTTTCTTGCCACTAAAATCTGCATTCCTGGAGCCATCTTTCCATTGATTGCTTTTTGTGCTACTACTTCAATTTTATTTAAAATTAAAGGATTCATTCCCACGTTTTCTGGTGCTGTAAATCCCAAAACATTTAATTTCTCTGTCGAAAATCCGAAATTAGCAACGAAATCACTCGTGACAGTCACTGGTAATTTACCTTTGGCCTCAATAGCTCCAAAGATTAATTCAGAAGAAACTTCTTGCGCAATCGGACTGTTTTGATACGAAAGCACTACGCCTTTGATATCATTAAAACTTTCTAAGGGTATCAGAGCGTAAGGAGACGCAAAAACATCTAGTATTACCTTATTATTTTTAGATAGAAATGCCAGCTTTTTTAATTCTGCCGGGGTAAAATCATAATTTTTCCAAGGGGAATCAGAAGTATGATAGCCTACAATGACCTTAGTAAATTTATTTAGTTTCAACTGTAAACTGTCTAAATTAGAATCTGAAATTTCAGTAACCTCTGTGTACTTTTTTAAGGTAGCGACAAACCGACTATTCGTAGCATCACCAATTTTTACATATGCTATTTTTTCATTTTCCAAATCCTTTATTGGTAATATAGCCTCTTCATTCTTTAATACTGTCAATGCATTTTCATACAGTTCATATTGTAACGCGTCGTTTTTAGAGGAGTTAAGATCTGCAACTAAATGATCAGTAACAATGGGTTTAAAGTTATTAAGCCCTGAAATGTATTTGTATTTTAAAATTTTCTTTACAGAATATTCTAATCTTTTTTCATTAAATAAAGAATCTTGATAAGCCTTTGTCAAGGTCTCTATGGCCAAAGGAACATTCTCTGGAAACAATAAAATATCATTTCCCGCTAAAAATGCCTCTAAGTCAATTTCTCCTGGTTTCTTGTAATTGCTAGCTGCTTTCATATTCAAAGCATCCGTAAAAATCAACCCTTTAAAACCTAACTCTTTTTTTAAAATAGTAGTCACTACATTATAAGAAATCGAAGAAGGGTAATTAGGTCTAGACTCCAAACTAGGAACATTCAAATGAGCGACCATTACCGAAGAAAGCCCCTCTTTAAACATTTGCTTGTAAGGGTAAAACTCCATTATTTCTAATCTTTCTTTAGAAAAACTGACAGTAGGTAGTGCTTTGTGCGAATCAGTTTCAGTATCTCCATGCCCTGGGAAATGTTTTCCTGTAGCAAAAATTCCTTTATGCTGAAGTCCTTTCATCAAGGCTATAGCTCTTGTAGTCACATTATACTTGTCTTCACCAAAAGAACGAAAACCAATTATAGGGTTTTTGGGGTTCGTATTTATGTCTAATACGGGACCAAAATTAAATTGTATCCCTAAAAGTTTACTTTGTTCTCCAATTTGGGTTCCCATCTTTTCAATCAGCTTCATATCCTGAACTGCTCCAAGAGTCATATTCCAAGGATAGGTATAGGTCGAATCTAAACGCACACTCAGCCCCCATTCAGCATCATTTCCTATAAATAATGGGATTTTTGATTGTGCTTGAAATCTATTTATTAGTTTCGCTTGTCTAACGGGACCTCCTTGAAAGAAAATTAATCCACCAACTTTTGAATCTAATATTAATCTTTCGACAGCATTTACATGAGCATTGTCTTTATTAGAATAAGCAGCAACCATAAACAATTGCCCTAAACGTTCCTCAAAAGTCATACTTGTATAGACACTATCCACCCATTTCTTACGCTCCGTAAATAGAGCAATAGGTTCCTGGATCGTATCTGTATCCAAAGAATTGTCTACTATATACTCCTCATCCACCGTAGGAATATGTGCAAATTTAACTTTTGACTCATTCTTTTTTGTAGTACTACAACTGGCTACAAAAAAAAATAAGACATACAGAAATAAGTTTCTAATGTCTTTATTTTTCATTAAAGTATAATTTAATAATTTAGAAAAAACGGCTATGCCAGCTATCGATAGCCGGGACTTCCCATGACTCATTATATTCCTGAATATTGTTGATTAGGTTATTAAAAACAATAGTATTTTCAGTAACGGCTTTGTCTTTTACCATTTTTTTAAAGTCTATCAATGGCTTATGAGCGATATGTTCTCCTAGTTTAAAAGTCACATTCATTTTGTCCAATAGATCAACATTGTATTTCTTTTCCAGAGATTGGATAAATTCAACAGACGAATCTATTGAACAACCAGTTGCTGCCTGCACATCTTGATCTACAGCTAGAATAATAAATCTATTGTATTTTAATTGATATGAAGAAACTAAACTTGTCCCATGTGCAGCCCAATTTTCTAAAAACCCCTGCAAAGCAGTTTCAATTTCAGAAAACTCCGCATCCGAAAACTTTCTATTCGCTTGATAAATCCAGATTTTGGATTCTTCCGGTAAATCTTCAAATGGTACGTACATTTTTTTTTTATTTTTAAATTTCGAATTTTAGATATTAACTCTAAAGTTCTATAAATCTTGAGCATTTGCTATTAATTCAGCAATGTCCATCACTTTTACATCACCTTCTTTTTCTTTATTTTTAATACCATCCGTCAACATAGTATTACAAAATGGGCAACCCGCTGCAATTATTTCTGGTTGGGTCTCTAATGCATCTTCTGTTCTTTCAACATTAATCTCCTTGTTTCCTGGCTCTGCATCTTTAAACATTTGAGCACCTCCAGCCCCACAACATAAGCCATTTGAACGAGAACGTTTCATCTCTACTAATTCGGCATCCAGTTTTTGAATCAACTCTCTAGGCGCTTCATAAACATTATTAGCTCTTCCTAAATAGCATGGATCGTGAAAAGTAATTTTCTTTCCTTTAAATTGTCCCCCTTCGATTGTCAGTCTTCCGTCATCTAGTAATGATTTCAAGAATTCAGTATGATGTACTACCTCGTATTTACCACCCAATTCAGGATATTCATTTTTCAAAGTATTAAAACAATGCGGACAAGCCGTTACAATTTTCTTGGCTTCATACGCATTCAGAACTTCAATGTTCATCATCGCTTGCATTTGAAACAAGAACTCATTTCCTGCTCTTTTTGCTGGATCACCAGTACAACTTTCTTCGGTACCAAGTACTGCAAAAGGAACGTTTGCACGATTTAAAATTCGTACAAATGCCTTTGTTATTTTTTTTGCTCTATCATCAAAACTACCTGCACAACCTACCCAAAACAATACTTCAGGTTGTTTTCCTTGAGCTAGCATTTCCGCCATTGTTGGCACTATTAAATTCTCTGACATTTGTTGTTTTTTTATTCAGTTAGTTCACTAACCGGTTATTTGACAAGTGGTTAAATAAATAACCAACTAAAATTTACAAAATTAATTTTCGTTTTTCCAATTCAATCTATCTTGCTGATTGTACTGCCATGGTGCTCCATTATTTTCAATATTTGTCATCATCGCATTTAAAGGCATTGGTGCTGCACTTTGCTCCATAACTAGGTAACGACGCATATCCATAATGATAGATAACGGACTAATATTTACCGGACACTCTTCTACACATGCATTACAAGAAGTACAAGCCCAAAGTTCCTCTGGAGTAATATAATCATTGAGTAATGTTTTGTTATCTGGAATAAAAACACCTTTATTGGCATCAATATTTTTTCCTACCTCTTCCATTCTATCTCGAGTATCCATCATGATTTTACGAGGCGATAGTTTCTTACCTGTTATATTTGCAGGACAAGAAGAAGTACATCGACCACACTCAGTACAAGTGTATGCATTTAACAACTGTACCCAATTCAAATCCTGAATATCGCTGGCTCCAAACTTAGCTGGAACTTCACCCTCTGCAGGAGGCGGCGCAGCAGCAAACGGATCAGCATTAGGATCCATCATCATTTTAACTTCTTTAGTTACTGCTTCTAAATTATCAAACTGTCCTTGTGGATTTAAATCTGCAAAATACGTGTTTGGAAACGCCAATAAGATGTGCAGGTGTTTTGAAAAATACAAATAGTTCATGAAAATTAAAATCCCGATAATATGCAACCACCAAGAAGCTTCAAAAATTAGCATCACTAACTCATTTGACATTCCGTTAAATAACGGTTCGATAAATTGGCTAATAGGAAAAGAACCTGCTACTATAAAATGAGAAAAGCCTCCGGGTACATTTTGCAAATGTAAATCAGTTGCGTTCATTAATAAGAACAAGGTCATCAAGACTACTTCAAAATAAAGAATATAATTAGCATCGTTTTTCGGGAAGCCTGTTAAATCTTTATTGATGAATCGTTTTAATTTTATGACATTTCTTCTAATCCAGAAAACACTAACTGCAATCAATACTAAAACTGCCAATATTTCAAATGATGCAATTAACACATCATATGTAGCACCTAAAAAAGCAAAAACTCGGTGGGTACCGAATAAACCGTCAATAATAATTTCCAATAATTCAATATTGATAATTATAAAACCTAAATACACCACAATATGAAGTGCTCCAGCTACGGGTCTTTTTACCATTTTTGACTGCCCTAATGCAATCATAGCCATGTTTTTCCAGCGGGCGCTAGGATTATCTTTTCTATCTACGTCTATACCAAGATTGATGTTTCTTCGTATTTTTTTTATGCTAGCAAAAAAATAACCAAACCCGATAATTAATAATAGGGCAAATAAAATATTGTCTAAATAGCTCATAATTGCTAGTTTTTTTCTTTTGAAATAGTGTCGGTTTCAGGTGCTTTATACGGTTTGTTTTTCTTACCAAAAAGAGAAACATTTACATATCGTGTTGGATAAAGTCTCACATCTTGCAGCAAGAGCTCTAATTCTTTTGAAGTTTTGGATAAGTTGTTATACAATGCATCATCATTCAACAATTTACCCATTGTACCATTTCCAGATTCTAATCCTTTCATAATACCATCCACTTTTGCCAATGTATTATTTAGATTTCTCACTGTTTTACCTAAGTCAGCTTTACTTAACGAATCTGAAATTTTAGAAAAATTACCAGATATCTTATTGAAATTAGTTACAACTCCTTTTACTTGAGTTTTATTTTCATCCAATATAGTATTCATAGTCAGTGAAGCTTTATGAAACTGTTCCATAGTCTGGCTTAATTCAGATAAACTTTTTCTCAAGTCTTCTTGCGATTTTTTATCTAAAACGTTATTAACACCAGTGATTAGCAAATCGGCATTAGCCATAATCTTATCTAATTTCTCCTGAAGAGGAACTAATTTCTCCCCTACTTTATCAGTTAGTCCCAATCGAATTTCTCCTTTCAGTTTTTCACCACTTAAAGCTACTGACTTGTCATCAAAATTAGGTTCTATAGCAATTTGCTTTCCAGCAATAAAACCAGGCTCATAAATCGTAGCTATACTTGTCCTTGAAATAGGAAAATCAGACTTGATTTGTAGTTCTACTAACAAATTACCTGTGTTTTCATCAATTGTAATTTGTGCTACTCTCCCTATTTCCAAACCATTGAGCGTAACGGGTGCTGAGGAAGTCAATCCTTCCACTGTTTTGTATTCAACATACAGTGTTTTGTAGCTACTTAAGAGATCTCTCCCTTTCAAGAAACTGTATCCCCAAATAAATAATAATATCGATGCAATTACTAAAACTGCCGTTTTGATTTCTCGTGTTAATTTCAAAATGTAAGTATTTTGTACAAATTTAATATAAAATAACTGAACTTCTTATTATTTAATAGCTTCTTGAATGCTTATCTTTTTTCCATTCTTAAAAGCGATCAAAAAGGCAGAGTTATACCCTTTTGCCTTAGCTTCCTCCAAAAGACTCTTAGATTCATCATAATCAAGAGTTTCACCGTACATATACTTATAGATATTGTTCTCATAGTCCATAGATATATTCTTTAATCCTTTAAAATTTCTAGGTTGTAAATCCATCTTTCTACCACTTGCAGAAATTTGCACTTTGAAAACAACCTTAGCACTATCTTGTTTTGCAGCTACTGTACTTGATTTTGTTTTAACTGGCGTTCCATTATCAACAACAGTACTTTCAACATTTTTTTGTGAAGGCCTAACTTCAGAAGTTTCTGCACCACCGGTTCCGTAATATTCGTTTTTATAACCAATTATTGCATTCGCAATAGCACCTGCAATTTCATTTTGCCCTTCTTCTGAATCTAATCTATTTCCCTCAGCATAGTTAGAGATAAAACCCATCTCAATCAAAACTCTAGGCATATATGCTTTATGTAATACCATAAAAGGAGCTTGTTTAACCCCTCCCCCACGAACTCTCTTTCCTAAGCCTTCAAATTCATTTTCAATTTTACTAGCCAACGAAATGCTATTATCCAAATATTCTTCCTGCATCAACGTCATTCCGATCATTGTTTCAGGAGAGTTAGGATCAAAACCTTCATATTTTCTTTTGTAATCCTTCTCTAATGTAATTACAGAGTTCTCCTTCTTAGCCGCCTCAAGATTTGAAGCAATTTTGTTCATACCCATTACGTAGGTTTCTGTACCATCGGCAGCAGTATTTCTATTGGCATTACAGTGAATAGAAACAAAAACATTAGCATTTGCTCTATTTGCAATATTAGCCCTTTCTACTAGGTCAACAAAAATATCCGTCTTTTTTGTATAGATAACATCTACTTTAGAATTTGCTTCCAACAACCTACCCACTTTAAGAACAACCGCCAAAGCAATATTTTTTTCGACATGTCCATTATAAACAGCGCCAAAATCATGACCGCCATGACCTGCGTCTAGAGTAACTTTAAAGTTACTATTTTGACCATATGAAAGGCTACTAATCAAAAAGGAAAGAAATAATAACACTTTTAAAGCATTATCATTATTACTATTTATCAATTTCAAAATTTATTTATTTTTTACAAATTTAATTATTCTTCTTAACAACATCAAAACTATTAAGCTAAGACTTTGATCTTAATTAGACGGAACTACAAATGCGTCACTATATCCCACCATTTGAGCCTCTAATTGCATTTTATTTGCTTCTTCCAGATTAGAAGTTTCTCCATAAGTGTATCTATATATTCCATTTTCATATGTACTTGATATATTGTTTAATCCTTTAAAGTTACTGGATATTAACGGTAAATTTTTAGAACTTGCTATAAGTTGTACTTTATATATAGTTGTATTACTTGAAGCTAATCCATTACTTTGAACAGCGCTATCAGTAATTGCTGCCGTTCCAAAATATTTTTTTTTGTATTCCACTATTGCAGTTGCGATTTGCAGAGCCATTTGGTCTTGCCCTTCATCTGAATTTAAAAACTCACCTTCCTCTCTATTCGATAAAAAACCAAGTTCAATTAAAACACTAGGCATATAAACAGCATCTAAAACCCATAAAGGTTGCTGCTTTATACCCCTTGAATTTCTTTTTAAATTATTTGTGAAATTATTCTGAATCTCAGTCGCTAAAATAATACTGTTATTTAGATTCTCTTCTTGTAAAATCGTCAACCCAATTAAAGATTCTGGTTTATTTGGGTCAAATCCCTGATATGTATCTTTAAAATTATCCTCTAATAAAATCACAGAATTTTCTCTTTTAGCTACTTCTAAATTTAAATCACTTCGAGACAAACCCATTACAAAAGTTTCGGTTCCATAAGGCTGAAAACTTTTTACTGAATTACAATGAATGGAAACAAATAAATTAGCATTCGCTTTATTAGCGATCTTAGGTCTATTAGCTAATTCAATAAAAACGTCAGTGGTTCTAGTATAAATAACTTTAAAACCAGCAACTTTTTCTAAAAACCCACCCACCTTAAGAGTAGTTTTGAGCGAAATGTCTTTTTCACTATACCCATGATAAGAATTACCTGGGTCTTTACCACCATGACCCGCATCAAGTATTACGGTGAAATTTTGATCGTTTTGAGAAAATACAGACGTATTGCTAAGCAGTATTAAAGTCGTAATCAAAAAACTATAATAATTGAATTTCATATGTTAAAGTTAATTTTATTGGAACAGTAGCACTTAATTTTTTTATTTGATTATTTTTGCCAACAAATAATCTGTAAGTTTGACACTTCAAAAAACAGGCCATAATTTTACAAAAATAGCATTTAAACCTTTGCAGACAAACTTATTTAATATCGTTTTAGCATCATTTTTCCTAACAATGGGATGTGCCAATTTATATTCTCAAGATATATCTAAAAAAACGACCGTCATAACTCCTAAAAAGCAGGCAGATAGTTCTTCCCTAGTCATTAATAAGAACAACGCGTCTATTTTAGCCCTAAAAAAGGAAACAGATACGCTGCAAAAAAAAGATACTATTAAACCTAAAAAAGCCTTTCTTGATGGCAAGGTTAGATATAAGGCAGACAAATACGCCAGGATAGATCAAAAGAAAAAACTGATCACTTTATACGACAAAGCAGAGCTTTATTACCAAGATGTTGAATTAACGGCTGGAATAATCGTTATGGATTACGAGAAAAACGAGGTTTATGCTGGAAGAATAAAAGATTCTACAGGAAAATACACCCAATATCCCCACTTTAAGCAAGGAACAAACGAAGTAGAACCTGATTCTATTCGCTTTAATTTTAAAACACAAAAAGCTTTAATTTGGAATTCAAGATCAGAACAGGGAGAATTTAGGATAAAAGCTGCTATTACTAAAAAAGAAAATGATTCCGTTTACTTTTTAAAAGGCGCACGATTCACAACATCAACGAACGTTGATAATCCTGAATATTATTTTCAAACTAACAAAGTAAAATTCATTCCTGGAAAAAAGGTAATTACAGGCTTAACAAATTTAGTTATTGCCGATGTTCCCACGCCTATAGCATTACCCTTTGCTTACTTCCCTCTTAGCAAAGAGACTAGTATCTCTGGAATAATATTACCTAGCTATAGTGACTCTAACACAAGAGGTTTCTCCTTACAAAATGGAGGATACTATTTTGCTTTAAGTGATAATTACGACTTAACTGTATTAGGAGATTATTACACCAATGGTAGTTACGGTATGCGTTTTGAGTCCTCTTATGCAAAACGATACGCTTACAGAGGTAATATCAATTTTAGATATGAAAACTTAATCACGAGCGAGAGAGGCTACCCTGATTATGCTAAACAAAAAATTTATAACATTCAATGGTCTCATTCTAGAGATACTAAAGCTAGTCCAAATTCAAATTTCTCGGCATCTGTAAATCTTGGAAGTAGCAAGTATTTTCAGCAATCGATAAATCAGGCTAATATTGGGTCTAATCTTAACAACACCCTAAGTTCCTCGATTTCCTATTCGAAAACATTCGAAACAGTTCCGCAAGTAAGAATGTCTTTATCTGCGACCCACTCACAGAACACGCAAACTGAAGTTATTAATATGACCTTACCCACTCTTCAACTTAGTGTGGATCGAATTTATCCTTTTGTTGGAAAAGACGGTATCAAAAAAGGTTTTTTCAAAAACATCAATTTACAATATAATTTAAACGGTCGAAATACAATTACAACCACTGATTCACTTTTTTTTAAATCAGAAATGTTTAGAGATGCACAGTTAGGAGTACAACATAGTATTCCTATAAGTACTAACTTTAAATTGTTTAAATATTTTAGTGCTTCTACCTCTGTAAATTATGAAGAAGTATGGTATGCAAAAACAATTGAGAGAAGCTATGATAATGACCAAAGTGCAGTAGTAGATAAAACCATAAACGGTTTTGATGCTTATAGAACGTATTCCTTTTCATCAAGTGTAGGTACCACAATTTATGGTACTTTTAATTTTGGCGATGACAAAAAAATAAAATCAATCAGACATGTCATGAGACCTTCTGTTTCTTATGGCTATACGCCAAGTTTCGAAAAATACTACGACACTTACGCTGCTGACGCTACTGGAACAATTACAAAGCAATATTCTCGTTTTGAAGGTGGAATCTTTGGAGCGCCAGGACTAACCAACTCTAACACGCTTGGATTTGATTTAAGCAATACATTTGAAGCAAAAGTGACTGATAAAGACAGCACTAAAGTAGAACCAAAAAAAATAATGTTGCTAAACAATTTAAATCTATCAACTAGTTACAATTTAGATGCAGACGGAATAACAACACTTGCCTGGTCACCAGTTCGTGTTAGTGGTGGAACACAATTGTTTGCCAATAAAATGAACGTCAACTTTGGCGCTACCTTAGACCCGTATGCCATTGATAATTCAGGAACTAGAATTGCTACATATAATATTAATAACGGTGGTAGTTTATTTAGAATGACAAGTGCTAATATGACTTTGAACTACTCAATATCCAGTAAAGAAAAGGACAAAAACAAAAATAAAAAAAACGAACAAAGTGAGAGAAACGGAGGGCGTGAAGATGATCTCTTTGGTTCGACCACAGCTTTAAACGACAATCGTAAAAGTCAGTTTGATGGTGCAGAAGAAGCAGGAGACGATAAAATTTCAGAATTCTTTAGCTCAAAATTACCCTGGGATATGACATTTGCCTATTCTCTAACGTACGGAAACACTAACCGTGAGAAACAAATTATTGGAAATTCAATAATGATTTCAGCCAATGCTGACTTGACTCCAAAATGGAAAGCGGGAATATCTACCGGGTATGATTTTGTACAAAACGGAGTTACCTTTACACAACTGCGTTTTGAGCGCGATTTATTGAGTTGGAGAATGGATTTCAATTGGACACCTTTTGGAACTAATGCCAACTGGGGATTCTTTATCGGAATAAAATCAGGTGTATTAAGCGATATCAAGTGGGATAAACGAAGTACAAATACATCACGTTAATTCGTAAGTACCCTCTAATAGTTTCATTGATAATAATTTATTAAAAACCTAAAAACCATTTTTATGAAAAAGATAATTTTCACAGACAAAGCTCCCGCACCGATAGGCCCTTACAATCAAGCAGTTCTTAAAGGAGACACACTTTATGCTTCTGGGCAAATTGCTATCAATCCCGCGACAGGAGAGCTAGTATTAGACACGATTGAAGCAGAAACAAAACAAGTGATGCTAAATATGAAAGCAGTACTTGATGAGGCTGGAATGACTTTTGAAAATATAGTTAAGACCACCATATTCATCATGGACATGAATGATTTTGCTAAAATAAACAGCGTTTACGCTACTTATTTCAATGAAAAAACCGCTCCAGCTCGTGAAACGGTTCAAGTGGCTTGTTTGCCAAAAAATGTAAATGTAGAAATTTCTATGATTGCAATTCTATAGCTTTTAATAGTAATTGAGCAGTTGCTTCGTTTGTAGCTATTGGCACATTGTGTACATCACACACTCGAAGCAACATATTTATATCTACTTCATGAGCATGACTCGCCAATGGATCTTTGAAAAACAAAACCATTTTTGTTTTTCCCTCGGCTACTCTCGCTGCAATTTGCGCATCACCACCCATAGGTCCTGAAAGCATCTTTTTTACCTTAAATCCCGCTTTTTCAGCCTTACTTCCAGTAGTTCCAGTTGCAATTAGTTTTATTTTAATGTGTTGTAATAGCGCTGTGTTTTTATTCAAAAACTGAACCATATCCGCTTTTTTTCCATCATGGGCAATTATAGCAATTTCCATAGTTCTATTTATTTAAAATATGATAGGCAATTAGGCCGTCAATAGGTCGTCTAAGAACATTACCAAGTTTCAAATCGTATTTATCAAAAGTTTCTTGTAATTCATCTTTCAAATAGAAAGCAATAGAACCTACAAAGTTCACTTGTACTTCTTTGCAATTATCATATTGTTTGATATAATTTTTCACAAAAGACTTCATTCCTTTAAAGATGATTTTTCTACAGAATTCAGTATCCTTATGCTGAATTAAAAACTTTGCAAAAGTGGCTAAATAAGCATTTGGATTGTCTTCTTTATATAATTTACTTTTAATAAAGTCAGGATCTACATTGTATTCCTTTTCAAATTCTACAGCCAATTCTTTGGGCATTTTATTGAAATAATATTTACGTATTAATTCTTTCCCAAAAACATTCCCACTACAATCATCCATGATTATATATCCTAATGACTGTACTTTTTGATGCAGTTCTTTTCCGTCAAAATAGCTACAATTAGAACCAGTTCCTAAAATAGAAACAATTGCTTTTTGCCCCTTAGGCGTAGTTGCATAAACTGCTGCATAAGTATCTTCTTCAACTGAAACAATTGCATTAGTAAAATAACTTTGAAAAGCTTGTGATAGATTTAATTTCATTCTATCTGTTCCACAACCTGCACCATAAAAAAACAAATGAGTAGCCGTTTTTTTACTTTGAACAATATCAAAACGGTCATTTAGACGTTCAATAATCTGTTCATTTTCAAGAATTTCAGGGTTTAACCCCAAGGTTTGTGTGGTAAACAATACTTTTCCATTATCATCTATTGCAATCCAATCCGCTTTTGTCGAACCACTGTCAACTATTAATCTCATTTCTGTTGGTTTTTTGGTTATCTTTTATCTCCTAAACCTAGTAAAGTTTTGGTTTAGTACAATTAATCTCTAAAAATAAAAAAAAATCCCGTTTAAAAATTAAAAACGGGATTTTATTATAGTAAGATTATTTTAATCCTGTAATATGTACAGATAAGTCAATTAATTTACTAGAGTAACCATATTCATTATCATACCAAGAGATGATTTTGAAGAAAGTAGAATTCAAACCAATTCCTGCATTAACATCAATAATAGAAGTTCTAGAATCACCAACAAAATCTTGAGAAACAACTAAATCTTCAGTATATCCTAAGATACCTTTCATTGTAGTTTCAGAAGCTGTTTTCAGTGCAGCCATAATTTCTTCGTAAGAAGTTTCTTTTGCTACTTTTACAGTTAAATCTACTGCAGATACATCTGTTGTAGGAACACGGAAAGCCATACCAGTTAATTTTCCATTCAATTCTGGAATTACTTTTCCAACTGCTTTTGCAGCACCTGTAGAAGATGGGATGATATTAACAGAAGCAGCACGACCACCTCTCCAGTCTTTTCTAGAAGGACCATCAGTAGTCATTTGTGTAGAAGTTGTAGCGTGAACTGTAGTCATTAAAGCTTCAACAATTCCGAAGTTATCATTAATAACTTTAGCTAGTGGAGCTAAACAGTTTGTAGTACAAGATGCATTAGAAACTACTAAGTCAGAAGCTTTAGCTTCAGTATGGTTTACTCCCATTACAAACATTGGAGCATCAGCAGAAGGAGCAGAAATTACTACCTTCTTAGCACCACCTTTAATGTGCTCATTTGCAGTTTCAACAGTTGTGAAAAAACCAGTACATTCAGCAACAACATCAACATCTACTTCATTCCATTTCAAATCTGCTGGATTTCTTTCTGCAGTAACACGGATATTTTTTCCGTTTACAAAAAGTTGTCCTTCTTTCACTTCAACAGTTCCATTAAAACCACCGTGAACTGAATCATATTTTAACAAGTAAGCTAAGTGATCAACATCTAATAAATCGTTGATTGCTACTACCTCTACATTATCTCTATTAAAAGACTCTCTAAAAACAATTCTTCCAATTCTTCCAAAACCGTTTATTCCTAATTTTACTTTTGACATCTTAATTAATTTTTTTGTTTATTTTATTGTAATTTTCATTTAAAGTCTAATTTCCTCACAATAAACTTCATTCTTATTTATGTTGACATAATATCAGAGACTCTAAGCAACTCTCTGTCTATTTCAGTCTTTCCTTTTATAGCTTGTTCTAAAGGTGTTAATACAACAGTATCGTTTTGTAATCCAACCATGTAATTTGATTTCCCTTCTAATAGTGACTCAACTGCCTTCACGCCTAACCTACTAGCTAAAACTCGATCAAAACAAGATGGAGAACCACCACGTTGCATGTGACCTAAAACAGAAACTCTAACATCATACTCAGGTAAATTTGCATCAACGTAATCTTTTAATTCAAATACATTTTTACCAATTTTATCCCCTTCTGCAATAACAACAATACTAGATGATTTTCCTGAAGCCTTACTTTTTTGTAACGATTCTAACAATCGATCCAATCCTAAATTTTCTTCTGGAATAAGTATTTCCTCTGCTCCTGCTCCAATACCAGCATTCAAAGCAATGTGTCCCGCATCTCTTCCCATAACTTCGACAAAAAATAGTCTATTATGTGAACTTGCAGTATCTCTAATTTTATCAATTACTTCAACTACTGTGTTTAAAGCGGTATCGTATCCTAAAGTATGACTTGTCCCAAATATGTCATTATCAATAGTTCCTGGAATACCCATTACTGGGAAATTAAATTCAGCATTAAATATCATGCCTCCTGTAAATGTTCCGTCTCCTCCAATTACTACCAAAGCATCTATTCCAGCTTTTACAAGATGGTCATGTGCTTTTTTTCTTCCTTCTGGAGTTCTAAATTCAAGAGAACGAGCTGATTTTAAAACTGTCCCTCCTTTATTTACAATGTTATTCACACTACGAGGTCCCATTTCTTTGAAGTCTCCTTCAATCATTCCTTGATACCCTCTATAAATCCCTATACATTCTATGTTATGATAAGCACAAGTTCGAACGACTGATCGAATAGCAGCATTCATTCCAGGTGAATCACCACCCGAAGTAAGTACCCCTACTTTTTTTATTGTTTTTGGCATTATTTAAGTATTAAAGCGTAAAATTAGCAAACATAATGCACTTTTAGCGTTATGTTTTTACTAAATTAGTTAACTAAACTAAATTCAAACGTTTTCGTTAATAAGTTTTCGAAAAATCATAAAAAACGCCCTTTTTTTTAATAAAAGTTAATTTTTTTAAATATTATATGATAATTAACTATTATTTAGCACAAATAGTAGGTTTAGCACATGAATTACAAAATAACTCCAATGCAATTCTAAACCAATCCTTTTTAAATAAAAGTACTATTGAAAAATGAAGAAATACAATGTTATGCATCCCCCTAAAAAAAAAAGTAATGCAATAACAGTATTGATGAGAAACATGACCTAAACGAAATTCAGCAGTGAAATTTTTACCTATATTATTAGAAGTAATACTTAACTATACGCTCTAATACCTATGAAATTAAAGCCGTTTAAAGATAAATATTCAGTACAACAAAGCCCTAATCTTCCTCAGGGATTATTGCTTCATTGTTTTTCTTAGGAGTTTCCGTTTTAGGACTCTTAGGCTTAGTAAAATTAATATATTCTGGCGCCAGGTTTGAGTCCTGATATTGCTGGGTAGAAGTACTTTCTATACCTAATTTCTGATTTTTAAATATCTTATTGACTAATTCTTTAAAAGTATCAAAATCTACTTCGTAAGTTACCCCTACTCCTTGTGTGTAGCCAATTCCTTGTCCGATATAATTAATATCATTTTCACGGTTAAACAGACGCAAATTAAGAGTTCCATCTTCATTAACCCTATATTGAACTTCTAAATCGCCTACAATTGCCGATTCATTAATGCCGCCTAAAGGCACACCCACTTTTCCGTTAATTGTAATTCGTTCATTTACTTTTGATGAAATAGTTGCCACAAATCTTCCATCAGCTTCTTGTCCTATTCTTCGATCTGCAGAAATATAATTAAGACCAACTTTGAATTTTTCATTATCTGATTTTATGATACCTCCCAATAAACTTGAGGCTGTTTCAAATAAACTTCCTGAAAAATCAGACTGAGAGACACCTTCAGAACTTAAAAATCCACCTGTTGACAATAAATAAAGTGCTTGTGTTTGTCTAATGTCTTTGTCATTTAATTTGTATTGAATCTCTGATTTTAATACACTGCTGACTGTTGGGAACTCAATATTGAAATCAGGTTCTGGACTAGCTAAATCTCCACGAATTCCAATCACTACCTCTACAGGCACTTTCCTACTGAACGATGAGTTTTCTAATAGCACTGCAGGATTAGCAGTCGTTTTATAAACAGCTTCCAGATTCAATTGCGCTTTCATTGGATTTCCTTCCCATGAAATAGAACCACCTTTCTTAACATCAAATTTCTTATCAATCAATCCACCATACTTAAAGTTATAAGAACCTTCATATGCCTGGAAATCACCCCACATATTAAATTTTCCTAAAGTATTAATCTTAAATAATAAGGACCCAAAACCTTTTCCCTTAATTCCATGTCCTGAATCACGATCTAAAATTACTTCCACTTCTGCATCATCGGTAATATCAAGATCAAACTCTAATTCCAATCCTTTATAGTTCCTTGTATCTTCAACTATTCCTCTCTGGATATTATACTTCTCCTTAGCAGTCAAAAAATGTACAAAAGAATTATCACTGACACTTTCAGCATAATTTATCGGGATTTTGACTTCAGTTCCCTTCTCAGATTTTGCCGCTACTTTAATGAATAAACCATTTGTTGGGCCTTTTATAGTTGCATCCCCATCTATAAATGCAGTACCATAATAAGCCGCATCCTCTTTATCCACGGTATTTAGCACCAATAGTCTTTTAGTATTGATAGCCAAATCAAGTTTCCAATCTCCAAAATTATTATGTTCAATAACTCCGTTTAAAGCTCCCTTTGTTCCAAATTTTGAATCTGTCAACGTATTGTTCCTAAACAAGAACTTTTGACCAACCAGATCGATTACTGATCTGTCATTTAATTCATAATCTACATTTAAATAAGGAATTGTCAGACCCGTCTTTTCAACATACAAACGCCCATTAATTGCAGGCTTTTTCAAATTACCTTGAATCGTCGCATTTCCGCTAACCAGCCCTCTTATATTAGAAATAACATCTCCTCCTAATGAACTTAAAACCCCCAAATCGAATTTAGCAAATTTCAATTTCATATCAAGAAAAGTTTCTTTGTCTATAATTTGGAAATTTCCAAAAGCATTAAACAATTCAAAATTTTCATTTTCTAAATAAGAATTTATTGTGAATTTTTCCAGATTCTGGTCTCCTTCAATATCAAATTTCAAATCACCCAGATCTGTTTTATTTATGTTTAAATGGTCGATTACAAGTGAAGCCGTAGGTTTGTAAACTGCCTTGTTCTGCTTAAAACTAATGTCTCCGTTTATATTTCCTTGAAACACAAATTTATCGTCTTCGGGTGTAATCTTATAGAGGTCGACATCCTTAAAGCTTAGATTTAGATCCTTGTTTGTATTGTCTTTTATAGTTCCTTTTAACGATATAGCCTGGTCTTCATGAGATAAAATAATATCATCTATCTTGAAATTTTTAAATGACTTGTCAAAAATAATTTGGTTGTTAGGCGTTTCCTCTTCATTTAAAAACCACAAATAGTCCTTAAATTTCATTTCAGACTTGCTTAATCCTACTACATTATCGTTATCTTTATTAATGGTGTGGTATAAATTCAGATTAAAATAATCTTGTCCTTTTGGTCCGCCTTTAAATTCTGACCTAAAGAACAAAGTATCCTTCATCGTTACATTAATAAGACTAAAATCACGAATTTTATAATGCTTAGTTTTAATACTATCCAATTCAATATAAGCATTGTAAAGCGGATTTTTATTATCAATCGATACTCTGATATTATCGAATATATTCTTAGCAGCTACAATTTGTGGAGAATTAAATTTCAGCTTAAACTCTTGGGTATCTGATTTTATATTACCCCTTACAACGGTATTTGATCCTATGGCAATTTCAGGATACAGCAATTCAATAATTTTACTATAAATCGTAAAATTAAACTTCAAGAACTGCCCTTTACTAACTTTGTTTGGTTTAAAATTGGTGTACAAACTCCCCAAAGAATTCTTAACTAAATTCCCAAGTTCGCCAAACTTAAATTTACCAACAACCTCACCTTCAATAATATCAGGAGAATTAACGGTAATTGTACGTACTTTGTCTGCATCAAAACTGGAGTTGACATTAAAATCATCAAAATTATAAGTGTCTTTTCCATTTTGATAGGAAGTCTCTGTTATATATACATTTCCTTGCAAATTTTCAATTGAATTCCCCGTTACCTGAACAACTACATCTCCCTTAAATACAGAAGTAGAGTCTTTAACGAATTTCAACTTGTTTAAATCAGCATTTTCAACATTAATATGAAAATCATATTTATTTTCTTTATTGGTTAAATCTAATAAACCATCAAAGTTCATACTTAGATTAGGGTCATTGATCGAAATCTGACCTTTGTAATTAGGTGCTTTAAAATTACCATTAACCACTACATTAGTGTAGCTATAGTCATTATAATCTATTTTAGACACATCTCCTTTTAGTGCAGTATTCAGATATTTCTCAGTAAACCCTTTACCATCTACATCAATATTCATGGTTATTTTCCCCAGATCTTTACGGTCTAATAAAGCCCCCAAATCAAAATCTTCCAAAATAACATTACCCATATAAGAAGCTTTGTCAATAAAATCGATGCTTTTCATACTAAAAAACGATTTTACGCTCCCTAAATCGGATACCATTGTAAAATCTGCATCGATAGCAGTAACACTTAACTGAGAATTACCTACTAAAGTAAAATTCCCTACTCTTTGTAGCTCTGCTGGTAATTTCTTCCCTAAAACATTTGGAAGTATATTTACTAAATTAGTGTAACTACTTGAAATCCTGGTAAACTCACCATCCATATAAAACTTCTGAGTAGCATCACCAAAAAGATTTTTGAACGCTATTGCACCATTAATCCGAGTATTATTTGAATCAACTAAATTAAGATTGCTGATATTTAACTTATTTAACGGCCCTTTTATAGTAGCATTTATTTTGAAAAATTGGTTTTTACCTAATTCATTATAAAAATGTCTTATATCGTTAGTAGCAATTTGCGAGGGTTTTATCTTAACATCAAAGTTTACCTTATCCGTGAAATCTGAAAAATCACCAGCTTTATAATTTAAAATTACATTAGCCTTGAATTGTGATTCCTTAGTAGTTAAATCAAGCTTATCAAATTGAATCTTCTTTTTACTATATGTAAAATTAGAACTCATATTTACAACATATAAACCGCGATGATCTAGAAAAGACATTTTAACTATGTTTGTCTTTAAATCTGGTCCATAGAGTAAAAATTTACTAAGAGTTGTATTTAATTTTGTAAAATCAACGTCAACTGGATTTGCTTTATTTTCATCAGTAACACTAAAATGAGCATCGGTAACATAGGCGTTATCAACTTTTAATAAAAACTTTTTTGTAGAGGGTTTATCACTATCAAAGGCGTTTATAAACTGATCTAAATTGGTTTGCTTTTCATTCTTATATAATTTAATTTTAAATAACAAACCATCAAGTCTGACATCTCCAAAGATCAAATCCCCATCTAGAATTTTTTTTCCTTCTAGTATATTCGTATTTACAATTTTAGAGAAAATCAAAGTATCTTTATGATGATCTAAAATTAAAACATTTTTGAACTTCACACCTCCAAATACGGATAGACGTACTGCGTCTATGGAAATATTTGTTCCAAAGTCTTTATTAATACTATTTGTAAAATGCTGCGCTATTTTTGTCTGAACATAAGGTATCGAAAGAGCGATACCGAGTAAGAGTAAAAGCACAATTAGTCCCAAAATGAAACGGAAAAATATTTTAATGAATTTTTTGATACCTATTGTTGTTTTATTTTTATCCTAAAATATTATTTTGCCCAAGGAAAGAGCGGCACCTTTAATAAAAATTCTTTAATTTTGGCTGCGCCGTAAAATTATAAAAAATAAAATCGGTTTGTAAATATAATTCAAAAATTTGTGCCTTTTTATGCAAAATTCCGAGGTTTTTATTCTTGCTATCGAAAGTTCCTGTGATGACACGGCAGCAGCCGTTCTACATAACGACAAAGTACTGTCTAATGTTGTGGCAAATCAACTAATTCACGCCCAATATGGTGGTGTCGTGCCTGAATTAGCTTCGCGTGCACATCAGCAAAATATAGTTCCGGTTATCGATGCCGCACTTCGTAAAGCAAATATTAGTAAAGAACAATTGTCAGCAATCGCATTTACACAAGGTCCCGGATTAATGGGATCGCTACTTGTGGGTAGTTCTTTTGCTAAATCGATGGCTTTGGCTTTAGAAATTCCGCTCGTTTCAGTAAATCATATGCACGCTCATATTTTAGCTCATTTTATAGATGAAGAAGGATTTGAAAAACCTAGTTTTCCATTTCTCGCGCTAACTATCAGTGGCGGTCATACTCAGATTGTAAAAGTAAATGACTTTTTTGACATGACTATTATTGGAGAAACTACAGATGATGCTGTAGGTGAAGCATTCGATAAAAGCGCAAAAATACTAGGTCTTCCTTATCCTGGTGGTCCTTTAGTTGACAAGCATGCCCAATTAGGAAATCCGAAAGCATTTGCATTCACCAAACCCAAAGTTCCTGGTTTGAACTTTAGTTTTTCAGGTTTGAAAACAGCTATATTATATTTTGTACAAAAGAAAAAGTTAGAGAACCCTGATTTTATTGCTGAAAATATAAATGATATTTGTGCTTCTATACAGTATACAATTGTCGAAATCTTAATGGATAAATTAAAATTAGCGGTAAAAGAAACTGGGATTAATCAAATCGCCATTGGCGGTGGCGTATCTGCTAATTCTGGAATTAGAAAAGCCATAAAAGATAGCGAACAGAAATACGGTTGGAAAACATTTGTTCCAAAATTTGAATACACTACCGATAATGCTGCAATGATTGGAATTGTAGGTTATCAAAAATTTTTATCACAACAATTTGAAACTGCTGCGGTAGTTTCTAAAGCACGAATACAATTCTAAATTATGCAATTATTTTTCAATCCCAATATAGACGAAACGACAGAAACCTTTTCTTTTGACAAAGAAGAAAGCAAACATATTATTAAGGTATTGCGTAAAAAAGATACCGATATACTATTTGTAACTAATGGTAATGGTTATTTATTCGAAACTGAAATTACCCTGGCTTCTGACAGTAAGTGCACCGTAAAAATTATTTCTTTCGAAAAAAAGCCAAAATCAAAATACCATTTGCACCTCGCCGTTGCTCCCACAAAAATGAATGACCGCTACGAATGGTTTCTTGAAAAAGCTACCGAAATAGGAGTTCAGGAAATAACACCTATTATATGTGATCGCTCTGAACGAAAAGTGATTAATAACGAACGTTTTGACAAAATTATTTTGGCCGCGATGAAACAATCTAACGAATTGTATCTTCCTAAATTGAACGAGGCTGTATCTTTGAAAGATTTTTTAAAGCAAACAAATGAAGGGGTACAGTTAATCGCACATTGTGAGGAAACGGATAAAAAAACATTAAAATCAGTTTTGAAACCAAATGAGAACATCACTTTGCTTATAGGTCCTGAAGGAGACTTCTCTGAAAAAGAAATCGCGATGGCAATTGATAATCAATATGTTCCTGTATCATTAGGAAATACTAGGTTAAGAACAGAGACAGCGGCAATTGTTGCCTGTCATAGTATTGCATTTTTCAATGAAGAATAGCACTTTTTGAGAAGAAATATGGAATTTTTACAATTCTATTTATTCAAACAGGATAATGTGAATTCGAATTCCATCTGATCTATAAAAACAATACGCATTAGCAAATGAAAAGAATATATTTTATTTTACTGTTGCTTTCTATCTCCTCTTTTTCTCAAGAAATTGCTTTAGTAAAATATAGTGGTGGTGGTGATTGGTATGCCAATCCCACTTCATTACCCAATCTCATTAAATACTGCAATGCGAATATAAACACTACCTTAAACGCAAAACCCGCAACGGTTGTTCCCGGTAGTCCAGATCTATTTTCTTATCCTTTCATTCATATGACTGGACATGGAAATGTTGCTTTTAGTGATGCTGAAGTTAGTAATCTAAACAAATATATGATTGCTGGAGGTTTTCTGCATATAGATGATAATTATGGTATGGATCAATATATTAGAAAGGAAATAAAAAAAATATTTCCAAACAACCCACTTATTGAAATACCTTCTAATCACATTATATTCCAAAAACCTTATCTGTTTTCCAGTGGATTACCCAAAATCCATGAACACGAAGGAAAGCGTCCTCAAGCCTATGGTATTTTTGTAGAAAATAGGTTGGTCCTACTTTATACTTTCGAAAGTGATTTAGGTGATGGCTGGGAAGACCCAGAAGTCCATAACGATCCTGTAGCTGTCCGTGAAAAAGCTTTGAAAATGGGAGCAAACATCATAAATTACATTTTCAATAACTAAAATAATTGTGTGATTTCTAAAGATCCATTTTCAAAAAATAGCAGCAGCGCATTCAACAATTTAAAACTAACGAATTATAAGATTTATCTTTCATTTAAAAGCATTCTACTCGTAGTTTTATTTTAAAAAAGCGCGCAAAATCATCAATCTTAATTTTTTGTTAATTTATTTTCCAAATTTATTTTTTTTATAATTGTTTTTGTTATAAAATTGCCAAATGATTTCCCCAAATCATATTTTATTAACATAACCTACTAACATTATGAAAAAAATTATTTTTTCTGCGATAGCACTTACGTTGCTATTCTCTTGTCAAAACGATCAGACAGAATTAACTACCCTAACAACAAATGCGATTGCCCACCGTGGTTGTGCCTCGCAAGAAGTTCTTGCTGCACAATTAGCAGCTGACCCAACATTAGCTATTAGAATGAACCAAATTGAAGCCTTTACTCAAAACGCCAAATTAACAGGTCGTTTAGTAAACGGGAAAGTCGAAATCCCTGTTGTTGTAAACGTTTTGTACAAAACTTCAGCTGAAAATATTTCTGATGAACAAATTCAATCTCAAATTGACGTTTTAAACGAAGATTTTAATGGAGCTAACGCTGACTACAATGATGTCCCAGCATTATTCTCTGGAGTAAAAGCAAATGTGGGAATAACATTTGTACTACAAAACATAGTAAGAAAATCTACAAGAACAACTTCCTTTTCTACTAATGATGCTATGAAAACTTCAAATAAAGGAATAGCACCTACATCACCTACAACAGTGCTAAACATGTGGTCTTGTAATTTAGGAGGTGGTATTCTTGGTTATGCACAATTTCCTGGAGGCTCATCTGCAACTGACGGAGTTGTAATAGACAATAATGCATTTGGCCGAACGGGTACCGTTTCTGGAGTTTACAACCTAGGAAGAACTGCTACACATGAGGTAGGACATTGGATGAACTTACGTCATATTTGGGGAGATGCTGCTTGCGGAAGCGATTATGTATCTGATACCCCAACTCATAATGACGCTAATTATGGTGTACCTGCGTATCCTCATTATTCAACTTGCACCGGAACACCTATCGAAATGACAATGAATTATATGGATTATACAGATGATAGAGGTATGTACATGTTCTCTAACGGACAAAAAAGCAGAATCGCTTCAATATTTGTTTCTGGAGGAGCGAGAGCTGCTTTCGGAATCTAATTCTTGCCAAATATAAAAACACTAAAACTCGCTACTTATTAGCGAGTTTTTTTATCTTTATATCCTAAAAAAAACACATGGTTACGTCAAGAACTATAGCGAACGGAATTTTAAAAGCAATAACCGTTATCGTCTTAACAGCGGTACTTCTTTATTTTCTCTACCGAATCCAATCTGTATTAATATACCTCATTGTTGCTTTAATCCTAACATTAATTGGAAATCCCATTTTAGATTTCTTTAGAAAAAGATTAAAATTTAATCACGTATTTGCAACCATCGGTACCTTATTTATTTTCATGGTAATTATCGCGGGCTTTATAATGATGTTTATTCCCTTAATTTTGTCTCAAGGTCAAAATTTGTCGCTATTAAACACTGTCGCTATTGAACAACAAACCATTCAATTAGTTAATCAAATCAGCGTCTTTTTAGAGAACCACCACCTTGATTCGTCGAAAGTACTCAGCGCATCAGAAATTAGCTCTAAAATAAATTTCAATATTATTCCCAATTTTTTAAATGCAATCCTAGGGACGATCAGTAGTTTTGGAATGGGATTAGCATCTGTATTATTTATAACGTTTTTCTTTCTTAAAGAACGAAAATCATTTTTTACAGGATTAAAAAGATTAATTCCAGATAGTCATGAAGATCAAGTTTTGAATTCTTTAGAAAAAATAAACTCCTTGTTGTCACGTTATTTTATTGGCTTATTACTGCAATTATTTATTGTTTTTGTTTTATATCTTACCGTCTTACTAATTTTTGGTGTTCCCAATGCTTTTATCATTGGTTTCTTATGCGCTGTTTTAAATATTATCCCTTACATAGGACCACTAATTGCCTCCGTTTTAGCAGCAATTTTAACAATGCTTAGTAATTTAGGAAGTGATTTTCAATCAGAAATTTTACCTACCACAATATATGTGTTACTTGGTTTTTGGATCGTTCAAATTATTGACAATAATCTATCCCAACCCATTATTTTTTCTCAAAGTGTCAGTTCGCATCCATTAGAAATATTTCTTGTGATACTAATCGCAGGCTTCCTCTTCGGTATTTTAGGAATGATTGCAGCGGTTCCTCTATATACCATACTAAAAGTAATAGGTAAAGAGTTTTTTCCAGAGAATAAGATTATCCTACTTTTAACTAAAAACATTTAATTTTGGATTTAAACATATTAAATTCTGAAATTCAAGGATTTATAGATTCTAATACTGGTGTTAGCATAGCAAAATTAGCCTTGCAAAAAAATCCATTTCCAGAAGTAGAATGGGTTTCTATTTTGAATCAGATTGAAGCGAAAACGAAAGCAAAAGACAAACTAGCCAATTGGTTTAACACCAAAAAAATAATTTACCCCAGTAAAATCTCTATAGAACAAACTTCCTCAGAAAAAACAGCACTTTATAAATCAACTATTGTTTCTGGCAACTCTCTTATTGATTTAACCGGAGGCTTTGGTGTAGACGATTACTATTTTTCAAAAAGGATAAACACCGTTGCCCACTGCGAAATCAATGTACAATTATCTAAAATCGTAGCACACAATTATATACAATTAGACGTAGATAATGTCGTTTGCCATGCAGGAGACAGTTTAAATACTTTAAAATCATTAAATCAAAAGTGGGATTGGATCTATATTGATCCTTCTAGACGTAATGATGCTAAAGGTAAAGTCTTTATGCTAAAAGACTGCTTGCCTAACGTTCCTGAAAATCTCGATACTTATTTTGAAAATTCGGAAGCTATTCTAATAAAAACGGCTCCTTTACTGGATATTTCAGCAGGCATATTAGAGTTACAAAATGTAAAAGTCATACATATTGTAGCTTTGGAAAATGATGTAAAAGAGTTGCTATGGGAACTACATAAAGACTACCGCGGAAAAATAGAGGTTAAAACAGTCAACATACTCAAAGAAAAAACAGAAACTTTTAATTTTGTCTGGGATGATCAATCACAGCTTGCAAACTACAGCACACCTCAAAGCTATCTATACGAACCTAATAGTGCAATAATGAAATCAGGAGGGTTTGATGAAATAAGCACGTTTTATGGATTAAACAAGCTACACAAGCATTCTCATTTATATACTTCTCCAAATTTAATTTCATTCCCAGGAAGAGTTTTCAATATCGAGCACTGTATTCCCTACAATAAGCTTGAAATGAAAACCTTCTTACAGAACAAGAAAGGAAACATTACCACTAGGAATTTTCCAGACACCGTTGAAAACATTCGAAAAAAATGGAAAATAAAAGACGGAGGAAACGTGTATTGTTTTTTTACTACTGATGAAAATAACAATAAAATTGTTTTAATTTGCAACAAAACACAATAAAAATGAAACAACTAATTATAATAGTTTTCTTTTTCCTAACAGGAAATCTTTTTGCGCAAACACCATGCGACTATAGTACAAACGTAAATGATTCTATTGGAACTTATAAGTCGACTAAGGAATACATGATCTCTGAGAAAGTCTTTGCAGGAACTTCCAGCTATATATTTTATTCATTAGCACTAACGGATGGACTACCTACCTTAAATATTCAACTTATTCAAAAAAGTAAAGATTTTTTAAAAGCAAACTGTTTCGATAAAAATTCAAAACTGTTTTTACAATTGCAAAATGGTAAAATAGTTACCTTATTACATATTGACGACGAAAATTGCGGTACCATGGTGCGAGACGACAATGGTTTTGACAATAGAGTCACGGTAGGATCATTTATGTTTATGAAAGGTAGTTTTGAAGATTTAAAAAGTTCTCCTGTTTCAATGATGAGAATCAAGTATTTAACCGAAACTGAAGATTACGTAATTAAAAAAGAATTCAAGTCGGAATTAAATAATGAAATCTATCAACCTGAAAACTATTTTATTACTAATTTACGATGTGTTGAATAACTTACTAAAAATCCAGTTTCATTTAAGAAGCAGGATCTTTAATTATTTATTTTTAAATTACAATAGACTCATAAAAATTCATTTAAGTCACTTGTAAATGACTACCACTATAAAACACGACGATAAAGAAGTAGTTTTTTAATATTTAAAAATCTTTTCGTCATTGACCTCTAAATTAATACTATGAAATATAATAGATGTGGAAAAAGTGGCTTGTTACTACCACAAATATCGCTGGGATTATGGCACAATTTCGGATCTGTAGATTCTTTTGAAAATGCACAGAGTATTGCCAAAGAAGCTTTTGATAAAGGGATCACCCATTTTGATTTAGCCAATAATTACGGACCAGTACCGGGTTCTGCAGAAACTAATTTTGGTAAAATACTTAAAAATAATTTTCAAGGAAACTTGCGCGACCAAATGGTTATTTCAACCAAGGCAGGATTTACAATGTGGGAAGGGCCTTATGGAGATTGGGGTTCTAGAAAATATTTATTATCTAGTTTAGACCAAAGTTTGAAACGTATGAATATTGATTATGTTGATATTTTTTATTCACATCGTTTTGATCCAGAAACACCTTTAGAAGAAACAATGATGGCTTTAGACCATGCAGTACGCAGCGGGAAAGCATTATATGCGGGAATTTCTAATTATAACACTGAGCAAACTCGTGAAGCAACTGCTATCTTAAAACAATTAGGAACACCTTGCCTGATACATCAAGAAAAACACTCCATGTTTGTGCGCAAAGCAGAAGGAGGACTGTTGGATCTGTTGGAAGAAAAAGGGGTCGGTTGTATCGCATTCTCCCCATTGGCGCAAGGACTATTAACTGACAAATATCTAAATGGTATTCCAAAGAACTCTAGAGCTTCTAATCCCAACGGACATTTAAAAACCGATGAAGTTACTGAAGAGAGAATACAAAAAATCATCGCACTAAATGCAATTGCGCAAGATAGAAATCAGTCTTTAGCTCAAATGGCGCTAGCTTGGTTACTAAAAGACAATAGAGTTAATTCGGTTTTAATTGGAGCCAGTTCCGTAGGACAGTTGAACAATAATATTGATAGTCTGAAAAACTTAGTTTTTTCTGAGAATGAACTATTAACAATAGAAAATATTTTAAAATAGAAATTCTCAGTTCTATAAAAAAGAAAGGTGAAATTTACATTCTAAATTTTACCTTTCTTACTAGTTTAGTCGCAATCCCATTTCACATTTGAAACGTTATCTTTTAAACCCGATTTTAAATTATAATGCCACCACTCTGAATCAAAGGAATTGAAATTATTTGCAGTCATTATGCTTTTTAATAGAATGCGGTTGTTTTTCACTTCTTCTGATAGCTTAGTATAACCATGACTAGCCTCTTCTCCAAAAAAATCAAAGGGCGTCCCCATATCCAGTTCCTTGCTGTAAGCGTCAACTAAAGTGATGTCTACCGCCCCTCCTCTATTATGAATAGAACCTTTAGCCGGGTCAGCTACATATTGTGGGTTAGAAACAATTTTCCACATTCTTTTTTGAATATCTAATGGGCGATAACAATCAAAAAGTTTAATTCTATATCCCTTTTTAATAAATTCTTTATTAGCCTCGATTAAAGCAACGACTGTTTTCAGACGCAAGTAACATTCTGCGCAATCATAGACTTTTGCTTTCAAGAAATTATCTGTTGTGGCATATTTCATGTCGTAAACAAAATCAGAGCTATAATCTTTTAAGTTCACAAATGTGGTATCATTTTCGACCACTTCATTGTTTGTTCCATTTGAAGGATAAGGAACTTGTGCTTTGCATGAAATAAACAATAAAAGAAAACTTACAAACAAACAAAATCTTAAAGAAGAATCCATAAAAAAATTTTTATAAAAATATGAAATTTGAGACTATTTCTCTAGCTAAAGCAAAAAAAAGACATCAAAAATGATATCTTTTTTAGTTTTACTTATTAGAAACTTTAATATTATTGTTTTAAAACTTTTTTAGTAACCACTCCCATATTAGTCTTAATTTTAACAATATAAGCCCCTTTTTGGACATTGAAAGGAATTTCTATCGTATCAAGATCGGATATCTTTTCAACTGAAATCAACTGTTGCCCAAGAATATTGTAAACCCAAATAGCTGTAATAGTAACATCTTGATTCTTAGTTACAAATATTTTCTTTTTCAAATCATTGTTATAAATAAAAAGCACTGATTCCAATTCTTCATTCTCTTCCTCTATGATTGAATCAGTTACTTTAAACGTTAATTCAAAGCGGCTATTATAGGTACCTGCTGCAAGATTAACTTTAACGGTATTTTTAGATATATCATATAAAGTAGCGGTTTCTTTATCGTGTATCAATATACTTATATTGTCTGGTAAAAATTCTATTGCATCAAGCTTAAATTTAACCGTTCCTATTGAATCAACTTTTACCCCTAACGGAATTGATTTATTGATATCAAAAGCACCAACAGCTTGGATAGAATATTTATTAGCATTAATTACGAAATAAAAATCATTAGCTTGTGTATCTATTTGATATCCATCATACCCAACGTCAATACCGTCAGTTGCATTTTCGCTCATAAACCCCAATAACAATTGTCTGTGTAAATTACTACCTGAATCAAAACCAAGTCTTATTTTTGTATTGTAATCATTTAATACTATGTCATTGCTATTGTCAGTGAAATGGTCTACCGTTTTAGCTTTACCATTCCTGCTACTGTTTTTAAATAAGGTATTCGAAATTGGTTGTAAGACATCGTCAAATGCATCTTCTTTTATAAAGGCACGTTGATTATTATTAAAAATAACAGACTCCTGGATTACAATATTTGCGTCACCTCTCACAAAAAAACCTTGACCAACTGGTATATATTGATAAGGTATTTTAGAACTTGTCCCCACTCCACTAATTCCCACCGGAGCAACTGGAGCAACTCCTCCCACTAAAGTTAAAGTAGCATATCCACCTGCATATTCAGACAAAAAGTGAGTTGCATTACTAGGTGAGTGTTCCCATAAATATAAGGTCCCGTCGATTATATCTTTTGTATTATACCCTCCATTTGCAATGGAAATATTATCTTTTATGAATTCAAAAGCATCTAAAGCTGAAGGATACGGATTTCCAACTAAGAATAAGTTTTCAGGTAAAACCGAATTACTGTTGATAAGCCCATTATAAGGTTTCCCAACAAATGTATAATTTTGAGTTATCAAATTATCGGGATCTACTGCTCCAGCTCCTTTTAAAGTAAATCCTTGCGAGGGTTTAATAGCATCCGTTTCAGTAAGACTTACCCAGTTAGCATACTGCGTTCCATTCTGGAATTTATACAACCAATACCTTGCAAGACTTAATGGCGAAGTCTGACTCCCGTCATAACCTGAAACCCAGTCTATAGACAGTGGTGGTGACGATGTACCGTCTTTAAAAACAGCAGCAACTGAATAATCATTATTATTGACAGTAGTATTTATAGGCCCCACAGGTGATGACCAGTAATTATAATTATATTTATTTACCGTTCCTTGTTGATCTCTTTTTATAAATCCTTTACTGGAGCTATCTAGCTCACTATTGAGTGTTTGAATTAATTGGGAGCGCCCATGCAAATCTATTAAACCATCTAATTTTAAATAATGTGATATTTCTATTTTAGTATTATTTTTTGCTGATAGTGTTTTAGATGTAGTCGCATCAGTACCCTCAACAAATAACCCTAAAACAGTTTTATTCCCTACTGAACCAACATTATGTTTAATTTTAACAATATTACCATTTACCGTTAACCCACTATTTACTATAGAAACTGCATTTGGAATTGTTTGAATATCTCCATTTTTCCACATTAATGAATTAGTACCGTTCCATTCACCATCAGCAACTGTTTCATAAGGCAATGGAGCCGTTTGAACAGCAGTGCTATTTTTATCTTTATCTAAATATTTAATTCGCAAGAAATTCCGATCGTTAGTTAAGCCCTCTACGGTAGTTCCATAAAAAGTATTAAAATCATAATAGGCTTTTAATGTAGACCATGGTATTGTTTTAACCTCATTATTAGAGATATTTCGTGACAACACTCTACCATTTGTTGTATTATCTAAACCATATTTCTCAATTTCTTGATTCATCAAATAATTGATTTGCCCAGAGGTTAATGCCATATCCCAGATATGAATTTCGTCAATTTCACCATAAAAAGGTGTTCTCACATCACCTTTATTCACATAAAGGGCCCCCAAAGAATATCGTGAATAGTTAGGCGATGGATTTTGAATATTAAAAGTGGAAGAGTCCAATACACCATCAATATATATATCAGCACTACCTAAATAATAAACAGCTACTATGTTATGCCATTTTCCATCTGCTACAGCAGTATTAGATACAAATCGCAAAATACCGTCCCACAACCCTTCAATTTTATTTGCTGAATTTAGTCGCATTTCTAAATTAACCCCTTTACTCATTATTGTTTTATTAGCATTAACTGTTCCATCATTTCTTAACCAACAACCTATAGTAAAGGAACCACTATTAAGATTTAAAGCATATTCCCCAACAAAATAATCTCCACCTCCTAGATTTGCTAATTCTTTCGATGTTACTTTAGGTATTTTTCCAAAAGTAAAATACTTAGTACCATCAAAATCGTACCAGGTTTGTAAATTCCCCTTTCCGTCAGATCTAAGTGGAATTACATCAATTATATCACTATCACTAAAGTTACTATCGTCACTAACAATAAGCCCGTACTCTTCAGTAGCTAATTTTGAAAACGAGCCGAAAGCAGCTTCAGGAATACCAATAAATATATTTTCGATATCCCCAGCGGTTTCTACTACTTTCCATTTTTTTCTAATTTTAGTAACTGTAGTTGTTAAACCTGTTCGTAATAATGTTGTATTAATACTTCCAGCATTATAGGAACCATTATCAGAACCCCAAACTAAAAAATCATAATCTGATCTAAACTCATTAATATTAGCGCTATTAGTCATTGCAATTTCTCCTAACCCTATGGTAACTTCATAAGAGTTGTTAGAACTTTTAGATTGTTTTTGATATAAATCTGATGCTACATCTCTACCTATACCCGCTATATTATAATTGAAACCTGCATTTAGAGCAATATCCCAAATTACATTACCTGCAGAGTTAATATAATTTTTGCTAGCTCCATTTATTCCTAAAGTAATACCATATTTTATGGCGAGATAGGTTTCAATCTTAGGACGGTTAGTATCAGGTACACGGGAAGCATAAGAAATGACCTCGGCTACTCTACCGTTAAGGTTGCCATAATCAGTACCGCTATTTATATTTTTCCCAATATTATATGGAGTCCCTTTATAAATTGAACCATCAAGATAGCCCAAATTACTGTAGCCGGAACTTAAACTTGTCAGAGGAGCCAGAATCTCATTTGTATTAAATAATAATTCTATACCATCAATTGCAGCAGCTGTTCTGTTTCTAGCATTGATAATACCGCCTATTGAATAATTTCCAAACTCATCTCCTACACTATAATAAGGTGCTGTAATAGTCTCTTGCCATTGATTAATCCACAGTTTTTCGTTTGTTAAACGAGTCGAGAAATCCCCAAAACCAATACCTGTATGCTCACCTGAAACAATTGGATAGGACGGGTTTGCTGCTGAAGTACCTGAAATAATTGTCATACCAGCTGTAGCACTATTAATAGTTACATCCGGTTCCATAACTATAAACGTTTCTTGAGTATAATAACCATTATCAGTATTAATCAAAAACTGACTAACTGTTGAACCATTATTTTCAAATTTCACAACAGAGTTATAATTAATATTACCATTGCTATCATCTATATATGTAGGTTGATGTGCAGCCGAAACTTGAGTTGCATCTTTACCAAGAGACCCTAAATCTTTCCATATAGGTACTTTCATACCAGTTGTCAAATTAATCCCCCTATTTGCTTTAAGCCAAAGTCTAAAATTTGGATTTCCACCACCAGGACCGTTGATTGTAGAATCATATCCTTCTCCCTTAATTGTAAAAGTATAAGATAGTTTTAAAGGATCATTACTTGGAATAGTTATTTGAGCCCACTTAGTCCCTGGAGTTTGTGGAGTGAAGCGAATAATAAAATTTGTTGTAGCACCTCTATTTAGAATATTCGTAATTGGTTGAGTTATTATTAAAAAATCTGAAGACGGTCCTGAGGTAGTAGTAAATGAAGATGCGGTAATTAAACTTGTTACTATCCCTCTTGATAGTGGACAAGTTCCTGTATTAGCTATATAAAACGTTCTGTCTGTAGTAGCAAAAACATCTATCGTACCAAATAAAGTTCCAGTAGCCGAAGTTGGTACTGTCTGGCCATTAGTAATAGATTGTGTAAGAGCCCCTCCTAATACTGAAATAGACGGTTTATTATCGAAAGTAACTGTAAAAGTAAAATCTATCGTAGAATTTGTTTTTACTGTAATTACGGAGGAACCTGTACCACAATTATATGAATTCCGTTTTATTTTAAACTCCCCTGAGTCACCTCTTTTAAACTTATCATCAGAAATGAAATAAGGTTTTTTAGGATAAGTATACAAAACAATTAAGTTGGAGTTATTTGAAGAAATACTTTGAACATTTAAATTACCATTATTACCAACAGTAGTATTTTCTATTGAAAATTCAATCTCACCTGACGAACCAAAATTAACAGTTCCGCCATTTACGACAATTATTGCAGGTAATCCATAACTTACGTTAAACGTTTGCGTAAAACTGACAATAGAACAGAAAAACATAATGGCAAGTAATAACTTTTTTGAAGTATTTTTTTCCAATGTGATATAGTTTTTAATATTTACATCAAATGACTTCTACTAAAACTACGAAAAAAGAAATAGCTATATATCTAAAAATCAATATTTAACGAATAAACACCTGTGTTTCAGACAATGTCCGTGAAATTTCTTATAAATAATAAAATGGATAGCTGCACTCATAAAAGCTAAAAAATGTCCCGATTTTTATAAGTATCATTTGCTACTTTTCTGGGCAAATATTGGATCATTTAGTAGTAGTAGTAGTAGTAGTATAGAGGCCCAAACTAATAAAAAAGTAATTATGGGGATAAAACAAAAAAACCGATACTAATTAAAGTATCGGTTTTTGTGAAGGCAGAAGGATTCGAACCTTCGACCGCCTGCTTAGAAGGCAGGTGCTTTATTTTTTACTTTTTCTTCTTTTCTCTTACTTTACTGATTTTTAACACATTATATTCAATAAATTATTCCTATTATTGATTATTTTATACTTTTGTAGCACCGATGTTCGTCAAATGTTCGTCAAATGTTCGTCAAAAATATAAAAAATATGGCTTCAATAAAATTCACAATAAAGAAAACTCCAAATAGAGATGGAAAATATTCAATCGTTTTGGTTTTAATCAAAAATAGACGCAATACCTCAATGGCTACAAACTACGCCTGCGAATATGATGCTTGGAGTTTTGAGAGTAGTATGCTAAAGACAAATAAGAAAGGATTAGAATTAAAGCGAATTACTGAAATAAATAATTTCATCAGCAAAACCAATCTCAAGATCGAAGAATTTATAAGGGAGAAACGCCGACTGAATGTTGATTTCACAATTAAGGATATTGCTAATGAAATAAAAGCAGATGATGTGACCAAGGCTCCTGCATTAGATTATTATAAATTTCATCAAGAAATTACAGATGAATTCCTAAATTCCAATAAAATTGGTACAGCAAAAATCTATAAAGAAACCTTGAGCTCCCTCAAAAAATTCTATATAAAACCGGAACTTAAATTTCAAGATTTAAATTTTGAGTTCTTAGAAAAGTATGATTCTTTTCTAAGAAGTAATAAAGGAACTGATAGCGGAATAAGCATCAAAATGAGAACGATTAGAGCAGTATTTAATAATGCTATAAAAAGAGAGACAATCTCCTCCAACACCTATCCCTTCAAACACTACAAAATATCTGCACTAAAGAAAGAAGCAAAACGAGAATATTTGACTGATGAAGAGTTGCAAAAACTGATTGCTAAAGATTTCAGCTCAAATAAGAATCATCAATTTGCAAAGGACATGTATTTGTTTAGTTTCTACTGTAGAGGAATGAATTTTATTGACTTACTAAAATTGGACAATTCAAATCTATATGATGCTAGACTATCCTATCTAAGAACTAAGACTGGAGTACACTTAGATTTTAAACTAAGAAATCATTCCCTTAAAATACTAGAAGTTTACAATCAAAAATCAATGAACTCCTATCTATTTCCTCTATTACTAATGGAAGATATGACAACGAAACAGATTAAATATCGCAGTCATAAATTACTGGGACAAATAAATCCTGCTCTAAAAGAAATGATGGAAGTTTTAAAAATTAGCAAGCACATTACTTTTTACACTGCTCGCCATACATTTGCGACATTTTTAAAATTTGAAAACACGCCTATTGATGCTATTAGCGAAATGTTAGGTCATACCGATATTAGAACCACTCAGGCTTATTTAAATAAGCTACCAAACAAGAAGCTTGATAAAATTATCGATGATGTATTTGAGAATTCAAAATATTTCTAAAATAAACGTATTCGTCAATCGATTTAAAAATGTCAAGTTTTTTTTGCGCAAAAAACTTGACATTTATATAAAATCATATTTTTTTCTTTCAAAAGCAGTAGTTAAATAACTTTAAATACTAATGGAGGTAATTTACTTAAGAGCAAAGATTTACGCTATATCAATTAATTTATAACTAGTACCTCTTCCTGAACCTTCTTGTACTAAAATACCTTTAGATATTAAATCTTGTAAATCCCTTAATGCAGTATCAGTAGAAACGCTGGTTATCTTTGCATATTTAGAAACAGTTAGTTTTCCAAAAAAAGCATCAAGTAACATTTGAGCAACCTTCTGTTGGCGATTATTAAAATCAACAGAATGATTAATTTCCCAAAATTGAGCACGTTTTAAAGTCATGGCAATAGTTTGGTCTGTTTGCTTCATAGAACGCAATAAACAGTCTAAAAACCACTGTAACCACTCTGTTATATCCAGATCACCCTTTTGCGTTTTTTCTAAAATGCTATAATATGTTTTACGCTCAATTTGAATTTGTGCTGACATGGAGTAAAATCGTTTTTTACTTTGATCGGCTCGTGCTAACTGCATATCAGTAATAGCTCGAGTAATGCGCCCGTTTCCGTCGTCAAAAGGATGTATGGTAACAAACCATAAATGAGCAAAAGCCGCTTTCAATACAGGATCAAGTGATTGTTCATCATTAAACCAATTAAAAAAGACATCCATTTCATGGGGTACTTTATCTGCTACCGGTGCTTCAAAATGAACTATTTCTCTCCCCATTGCACCTGAGGTTACTTGCATAACACCATCTCGCCAGTCCGCAGTTTTAATTTTATACATTCCGCTTCTACCTGTTGGAAAAAGCGCTGCATGCCACCCAAATAAACGCTCCTCGTCTAGCGGTTCTTCATAACGTTGTGTAGCATCTAGTAACATTTCGACAACACCATCTACATCGCGATCAGCTGGCACAGCAGCAGCAATCTCAATACCTAGTCGTTTTGCTATCGAAGATCGTACTTGATCATGATTTAGTTGTTCCCCTTCAATCTCGCTTGATTTAATTACATCAAGAGTCAGTGTTTGAAGTACTGTTTCTTCTTGTAGACGAAACCCAAGCCCTTGCATAACACCCAGTATAATACCCTGCTGATGCCTTACTTTACCAAGTAATGGCGTAATTATGGCTGCATCCCAGGTAAAATCTGGCCACTCTTTCTTTTGATAAATATACATAGTACCGCATTTTTGCGGTAAATATAGTGTTTAATTATCGTATGAAAGGAATTTTGCGGTGTAAATAATTTTAATACGTCGCAAAAATGCGGTGATTAAGTTAATTAATCACCGCATTTTTTAAATTCACGAAAACACCTTTATTTCAAAAATTATTATTTTGTTATTTTAGAAGACCCTCCGATTAATCTTTGACTTTTCATTGTAATATCCAATAATTCCCCAGCTTTTTGCTGTTCTACTTCTTTCATTGGCATCATTCTCATAAAATTCACACCAAGTCTTCTTAATATAAAATATGAAAGTTTGTTACTTTTAAATTTATCGATTAATAAATTAGTCTCTTTAAAAGGAAAACTCTTTGAGTATTCAAAAATAACAGCGATGTCGATCAGCTGAATAGCATTATTTGAAGGATAAGATCTTTTAACATCTTGGAAAGTTATTTCTAAATCTTTAGAACTTATGGATGTTGATAGTTTTTTAAATATAGAATATGAAATCATATATAGTAAATTAAACATATATTGTTTTGCCAAACCCTCCCGTTCTTCAGCTGTTAAATTTGATGTAGTATCTTTTTTGATAAGCTCAATTATTTCACTTTTGATAAACTCCTCACCTTCTAATAAAGTTTTAAAAAGAAACGATAGCGTTCTTAGTCCTAATTTATATAATTCATCTATTAACTCCTCTTTTTCTTTTCCTTTAAGTGATGCATATCTATTTTTGATAATATATCCTAGAATCTCAATAGTCTTAAACGCTTTATTAACTTTGGAAATACTATCTATACTATCTTTACCATTTTCAAATCTATCAGATTCTTCAGGCACCTCAGATTCTTCAGTAATAAAATCAGAAGCGTCTTTTGAATTATCAAAACCTAAATTTTCAGTTACTCCTTCTATTAAATCATTAATCTGCTTTATATCTTCATTAAAACCTAATAATGGCTGCTCATCAAATAAAATCTTTGCTTTTTCAAGTATCTGACTTATAACGAACTTTGATTTACTATGATGTGATAAAAATATATATATGTTAGCTGTATCAGTTTGATATAGTTTATCTGAAAGCTCTTTTACTGTATTTTGTATATTTTCCTCTTCAATATTGTCTGACAAAAATTTACCTACAAAATAGAAATATATATATTTATACTTAAACTTATAAAATCCATTTGTTTTGGAAATTATATTGCAATCCTCCAAAATGCGAACTGTTTCGACAAACCCTGTTGAGATCTTATATTCTTTTTTAAAATAATTGTGAAATTCAATAAATTTGCTTTCGTCAAATTCAATATTTCCTTCATCATAAACCCAAAAGGATAATTCAGATAAATAAGAGTAATATTTTTCTATTTCTTTATTATCTTTTATTTTCTGTCCTAATGCAGATTTGATTAAAACATCATAATAATGTCCAAATGTGCTTTGTTCAAAATTTTGATTATTGTTTATCTCACTTGCCTGTAAGATTGTCAAAATATAGATGGGCTGAGAAGGGACTAAGTTTTTTCCAATAACGGAATTAATTGTTTTTTCTAATTCTTTTATTTGACTCGCTTTTTCTACCTCATTTTCAAAGTCTTCTGAAAATAGACTTACCCATTTATTGATAAGTTCATATCTCTTTCGAGCTCCAAATTTTAAAATTTCATAAATATCTATATTGATAGCCTGTGACTCTAGCAATTCACTTAGTGTAAAAAACTCATCCCAAATAATTACTGTCTGGTGTTCTGACAAAAATAAATTATTTAAAAAAAATCTTTTTGACTTGGGAGTAATTATGCAGCTATTAAAATCATCAACAATTAGTACTTTTCTATAACTTGAGTGATCAGTTAAAGATTTGTATTGTTTACGTATCTCCTTATTAATTAAATTTTCAATATCCGCAGGAAATGCTTTTTTTATATTTCGGCCTTTAATATATACTGGTAAAACATCCTTATTATTAATTAATCTAGTAAACAGAGTCTTGCACAAAGACGTTTTTCCTGAATTTTCTTCTCCTAAAAAAACAGTGTTTTTAATCTCATTATTTATAATTTTTTCAAGAATATTATCAGATTTTATTGATGTAGTTTTATCTTCTTGATCTGATAAACTAAATTTTTCTAAAAAAGGATAAACATAAATATCATTGAGAAGCAAGGTTTCTTTACTTCTATGAGTAAAGTTAGCTCCACTATCATTAAGGAATTCTAGGAAGTCAATATCTATTTCTACTCGTTGACTATTTTTCCCATATATACCATTAGAAATATCAGCTAATTTAATTATATGCTTCCCTTTGTCTGCAACATTGGTATTATCCACAAATATTTTCAAAATGTGATTATAGTTTAAGTAATGAAACTCAACTTTTTCACTATCATAATCTATTAAAGTAAAACCATTTAAGTTTTCAATATTATTTTCTCTTATTTGATTTAAACCTGATGGTGATATAGAATAAATACAACTTCCAGAAACACTTTGTAAGTGTTCCGTATTAGAACTATGTACATGGCCAGAGAGCAACAAATCAAAATTATTAGCCATATGACTCTTAATAGTTTTTTGTTCAATTGAACTTAACCAGTCAGTTTGATGATGTGCTAGTCCGATCTTAATATCACAATCTTCAATAAACTTATAATTATCATTTAACTGTTTCTCACCGATAAAGATATTTCCAAAATCACTATCATTGTAACATCTCCACGAGGAGTTAAGTGAAGTTATACCTATAGTTTTGCCATTTATATCCGCTCTTACCGAAAACTTAAATAATGAATGTATCTTATTACCGTGCATATTTTTATATAAGTCTTGTTCAAAATTCTTATATTCTTTTATTCTTTCAATCCTTTTGAATGAATTACTGTCATCACTTCTCTTTATAAAGTCGGTAATTTTTTCAGTTGTAGTTAAAGTAGCTTTTTGACCAATCTCATCTGCTTCATCATCTGCAAATCTATTTATATCATGATTACCTGGACAGATAATAAATTGTGATATATCTAAGTTTAACTTTTTTAATATTGGTTCGATAATGCTTTCTTTAAATATTGCAAAACCCTTCGTCGCAGGGGATAATACATCCCCTTTTTCTATAAATGAAATACCACCTTTATCTATTAAATCACCTGTAAAAACTACTAATTCAATGGGCTTTTCTTGTACAAGCTCATCCAATTTTAAGAAGAATGCATCTTTATAAAAATCGTCCCAATCAGTTAAAGTTTTAGTGTTTAAGTGAAAATCGGTTAAATGTAATATCCTAATCATTTTAAAGTTTTCTTTAATATTTTATTTATTTCAGCTTGGTGATCTTATCAGTTACCTAAATGGTTTGTTATTTTAATTTTTCTCCCTGCAAAGCAACTCTCCAGAACATTTAAAACATTTTTTACAAGTCTATTTGATTTTTTTTAAGGTTCAATATTAGCTTCTAGTTACCTCAAAATTTCCTGCACTTTTATATGATTGTGCTTGTTTGTTAAATCCTAATCGTACTATTTCCTTTTCTACATCATTAGCGTTAGGACTTGGAATCGTTGGTGAAGCAACCTGAAATTCATAACCTTTTGGCATATCGCCATAATTATTTTTTGCTTTTAATTTATAAACTGCCATGCTATATTTTGTTTAAAGTTAATTAAGCTATTTCTAAAAAATCTTTACAAATTTTCCCTAATCTATTTATTAATTCATTACTTACCATACTCAATTGATTAGTGTGGATTAATAATTTAGTCGGTTTTTCTAAATCATCATAATGAACATTGATGTATTCTTTATTTAGTCCATGTGAAATCTTTTTCGAATCTTCTTCGTGAAATTTCATTCGGAAAAGTTCCTGTAAATCAAAATCTCGAACATAATGACCTACAGCAACAATAGTTATTGGAAATTCTTTGAAAAATGTTTTTTGGAATAACTCTTTTCTTTTATCGATACTTTCTTTTCTAATTTTATGGGGAATATCTTTGCTATAACTCCCTGTAACTTGATTAAGCTCAGTGATAAAAGCATTTTCGTGATAATTTATATAATTACTTTTGGAACCACTAGTAATAATAGTATCAATTATTTTTTGATAATTATACCATGTTTTACTCGTCCCCTCTTTCCCTCTTACAATATCACCTTTTTTATTTCGACTTTCTATAGTGTTTATTTGTCCTTGGTATGGATATAAAGGATTATATATTGGAACACAATCTCTATTGAACCAATTATCAACATCGGAAAACTGTACTTTGTAATTACAATTATTTTCCCAATCATTTGCGTTATTGATAATCTCTCTTGTATGTTGATCTGAAGAAATTAATAAGTTTATAGCTGCCTCTTTTCCAACAAATAGGATTTTAGCGTTAGGATTTCCACTTCCCAAAAAAAAGTCTTTAGATTTAGCAAATTGGATAACATCTTTAAATTTTGAAGTATAGATTACTGGATTCATTTTATTTCTTGATATTAGTTTTTTTTTTGTAATAATACTTACGCCATCATCCCCCTAACAAAAACCTCCACAAACTCCTTCATTTTAGCAATGATTCTATCTCCAATAACTCTTGCTTGAAGGATACTGGGTCTATTGTCTAAACATTGAAAAACCTCATCTTTTATAGGCTCACGACCACTGTAGATATAGGCATCGATTAAGGCTTTGAATTGTGCTTTGTCAAGGTGTTCCTCTTCACATAGTTTGCCTAAAGCGAGTACCTTTTGGTCTTGCCAGAATTTTTCAAACTCATCGTCAATGTTATCACCGTCTTTAATATATGGCATATTTTCATCGATAAATTTCTGAATCAATTCCCTTTTGCTTCTTAGATGGATATCACCTCCCAAGAGATCTATAATGGCTTTTCTTTGTGCAGCTGCTGCAGCTCCTTTTTCTCCTTTCAGTTGTGCTAACAATTTCAGGATATAGGCAACATTGATTTGGTCTCTATGAATTAATTCTAACTCAAAATCAATATCATCCAAAATCGATGTTTTTTGCTTTTCGGTATCTCGTTTAACTTTCTCGTACAAATCAAGATACTTGCTTTTGTATTTTTCAAATTCCTGTTCCTCAATAGGTAAATCGTCCCAATCAAAATCAGTGTAGGATTGCAAGACATTCATGGCTCGCATTAATTTCCTAAAAGCTTGAACAAACTGGGCTTCGTCTTCTTCGCTTTCTAAATCATTTACACTTTGATAGGTAGGAGCAATTTCTCGTAAGAGTTCCAGAGCTTGATCAAACTTCTTCGCTATGGCTTCATAATCGGGCATAGTAACGACTTCAATTGCCTCTTTATTTGAAAACAAAGTAATGGCGTCGTCTGTGGCTTTTTTGAGATTTCTAAAAGACAAAATATTTCCTTGTGATTTCTGTTCACCGAGTATTCGATTTGTTCTTGAAAACGCCTGAATTAAGCCGTGCTGCTTCAAGTTCTTATCTACATACAAGGTGTTTACTTTTTTAGCATCAAAACCCGTAAGCATCATGTTCACAACGATGACAATATCCAATCGGTCTTTTTCATTGTTGAAACTTTCCTTCTCTCTATCTTTTAATCGTTTGCTTATGTTTTGGAAATATTTTTGAAACGATTCACTATCCTTGGTCGTGTAACTCGTACCATACATAGTGTTATAATCGCCAATATAGCTTTCTAATTTATCTCGGCTGTGACTTGATTTATAAGTGGCTCTTGGTTCTGCCGCCCAATCGTATTCTACTTCATCATCTGGAAGGCTATCATTTGCTTCATCTGAATCTTCATTAGTACCATAAGTGAAAATAGTAGCAATACGCAAATCGTGTTCTCCTGCTTCTTTCTTCTTGTGGAATAGGTCGTAATACTGCATCACATTATCGATACTGCTTACTGCTAGCAGGGCTGAATAATCTTTATTAAAGGTCTTTTGATCGTGATAGGCAATGATGTAATCAACGATTTTATTGAGTCTTTTTTCAGAGTTCAATACTTCTTGTTTGTCAATTTCTTCGACTTCGATGTCTATAAAAGTATTGCTCTTGTTTTTATATTTCCCCACGTATTCTATTCCAAAACGCAATACATTTTGATCTCGAATAGCATCCGTAATTACATATTTATGCAGGCAGTTGCCAAACAAATCTTTGGTAGTGCGTTTTCCTAAATCATTCTTGGAAGCGTTCTCGGCAAATATGGGCGTTCCTGTAAAACCTATCAGTTGACTTTTCTCGAAGAACTTGGTAATGCGTTCGTGTGTTTCTCCAAACTGAGAGCGGTGGCATTCATCAAAAATAAAGACAATCTTCTTATGTCGTAACGGCTCGATACTGCCTTTGAAACGATCAGATACTGCATTGTTTAATTTTTGAATAGTAGTAAGCACCAACTTGGTATTATCAGTCAATTGGCGTACTAAGGATTGTGTATTATCCGTGACATCAACACTGTCTTTTTTGAACGCATTAAACTCGGTCATGGTTTGGTAATCCAAATCTTTTCTATCGACTACAAAAACGACTTTGTACACCTCTGGCAATTCCATCACGATTTGGCTTGCCTTGAATGAAGTTAAGGTTTTACCCGAACCTGTGGTGTGCCATATGTAAGCGTTCTCGCTAGAGTTTTTGACTTGGTTGATAATGGCTTCCGTAGCAAAATATTGATACGGTCGCAAGATCATCATCACTTTATGGGTTTCATTAATCACGATATAATGCGCTATCATTTTACCCAAATGTGCAGGGTTTAAAAATGCAGCGGCAAACTCAGTTAACTCGGTGGTGTTTTTATTATTGGCATCAGCCCAAAAGAAAGTTTGCTTAACCGATTGCAGTTTATTGTTGGCCAAATACTTTGTATTTACGCCATTGCTTATCACAAACAATTGCACGTATTGAAACAGACCGTGATTGCTCCAAAAAGAATGGTTCTGGTAGCGATTGACTTGGTTGAAAGCCTCTTTGATTTCGATGCCCGAACGTTTGAGTTCTATTTGTACCAACGGCAAACCATTGACCAAAAGCGTCACATCATAACGATTCTTATAACTTCCTTCAATACTGATTTGATTGGTAACCTGAAATAGATTTTTACTATTATCCTCGGTATTGAAAAAGCGAACATAAAACGAAGTGCCATCTTCCTTAGTCAATTGAAAACGGTCTCGTAGCGTCTTGGCTTTTTCGAATACATTGCCTTTGGCTAAATGATTGAGTATGGCATCAAACTCTTTGACAGTAAAAGTAGTATCGTTAAAAAGGGCTAATTGACTTTGTAGGTTAGCAACCAAAGCGGCGCCATCCTGTATTTTAACGGACGCATAGCTTTGATCCTGTAATTGCTTGATTAAGTTGTTTTCTAGTACTGCTTCAGATTGGTGGCTCATAATTTTATACAAATAACTGTTACTACACCATTTCTATGTATTTATAATAAATTCAGCATCTTTATCAACTAACTGATTCACATTGATGGTAGGAAGAATAAATTTATTAAATTCCGTACCCTCAGTTTTTGCGTGTAATACCCCTCTTGAAGTTCCGATAGTTAACATTGTCAGATGGGCCATGAAATTTTTAGGAAAAACAATCACGTCTTCTTTACGGAAGGATTCCCAAGCATTTGGATCTATTGCAAAATGACAACTTACTTGAATTTTAATAAATGTTTTCTTTGCCTGTTCAAATGTAAAAGTTGCAAAAACGCCAATTAATTTTTGCTCCTCATTAATTTTGAATTCTAAGGAAGTTGTAATATTCAATTCTTTTTTAGAAGAATATTTCTCTTCAAATAAAGCAAATTGTTCTGTTTTAATTGCTGCTAAAGCAAAACCTATAGATTCATTTTCCATTACGCAGTTTGTTCGAAATAGTTATACTTTTCAGAAATAGGGTTATACTCCATTTTAAATTCTTTCTTAGCCAGTAAAGTTTTATCGGCTAGCTTGACTCTAGTTTTTGGAGCAAAGTATCTTTCAGTTTTAGTGATTGCCACTTCCGAAACACTTTTTTCTTCAATATTTTCATAGTATGAAGCTAAAATTGGAATCTTTAAAATGCTTTGAAGTTTAATTTGAGTTTCCAATGTAAGGTTTTCTTGGCCCTTTACAATTTTGGTGATTTGTTGTGGAGTTACCCCCATTTCACTTGCCAATTTTCTTTGAGACCATCTAATTTCTTCTAACTTATCCAGCACTTTTAGCGCAATATTTTGAGATTCTCTCAACATTGCTCTGTTTTTTATCCTATCTCTGTTTTTAGCAACTGTATTGGTTGTTTCAGGTGAAACCAAGGCTATAAATTTTTCCTTATTCCTCATTTTAGTTCGTTTATAAGTTCGTAAAAAGAATCTTTATCAACAATTGTATTTTCTTGTAAATATGCTTTTGCCGCTTTAATTTTTGTTAATTCTTTATTAGAATCGGGATGATCTTGCATCGTTTGACTCATTTTAATTGCTCCTCCAGTAATCACGAAACAATTTTCATCAATTTTAACGGCGTACAATCGAATTCCATTTCTCTCTATTTTTCCTTTTTGTAATGAAAGTGCTTTTATTCCTGATTCGCTATCAAAAAGGGTTCTGAAATAATATTCTAAAGGTTCTTTGTTTGTTGTAATTTCTTCTAGTAAATCTTGTATTTGTTCAGCGTCTTTTAATCTGTCTTTTACAAATTGATTTACATTGTCTATTGAATTGTTTTTTGCATAGTTTCTAAGGTAACTTACATCTGTCCAATTATCCATTAGTCGATCGTACTCATTATCTGCTTCTCCATCGTAGTGGAAAGCAAATAATGTGGGTGCAAATATATCAACTATTTTCATTTAATCAACTTATAGGTTTACTTTTTTATTGTTCTTAACAAATGTTTCACACAAACAGTTGCTGCAACAAGCCCTTTTTAAAGCTCTGCGTTTGATTAATTTGTTGGTTGGTAATTTCTATTTTAGCATCGATACTCGATAAGAAATTGGCGATTTTTTGCTGTTCTTCGAGGCAAGGAAATAAAATCAAATATGATGAGTATTGAGGTGCTGTTAATTGAGGTACTCCAGTACTTTCAGGATATATATTAATAAGATTTAAAGCATATTGTGAAAACAAAACATCAATGTTTTTTTTAGGCTTTAATATTAATAACCTAACAATTGGATAAAATTTTTCAAACCTTGCATTCGCTATACCTAATGCTCCTCTCCCAGAAACTGTAATACAATTATAATCAATTTTATACAAATCAGAATACCCATATAGTCCTTTTGCTTTTTCAGAATTTGCATATATAGGATATTTAAATTTTTCAGTTTTTATTTTGCTTGAATTCTCTAAATTCACATCACCGCCAGCTTTTATTTGAAAATAATCACTAATTCTCTTCTCCTCCCAATCCGCATAATCATTTCCATTCTCATCTTTAAACCGTAATTTACCAGAGAACAATTGTTGCATTAGGCCTTTTTTGTATTGTTCTAACAATTCCTTTTTGCGGGAAAGTTGCTGTATTTTTTCATCGACAACACTTAAAAAAGAAGCTATTTTTTGTTGTTCTGGGAGAGTTGGAATATTAAATCGAAAATCACCCATTTGCTCTAAATTCAAATTAGGTTGAGCTCCTACACTTATACTTTGAGAAATATATTTCTTCATTACTTCAGACTGCAAAATCTGTGAAATATATCTTAAACATTTAAAATCTTTTAAGCGTATTATTGCTAATGCTTGATTTGTATTTGCTGGCAATATCTCTTTAGTCACGATTGCCGTTTTTCCTATAGTTGCACCAGCTATAGCAAATAACAAATCGTTTTCCCTAAGAATAGACCTTTTTAATTCTTTGTTATGAATTGATTCATCAATAAACGCGCATCTTTCTTTATTTATTAATATCCCATTTAACCCTTCAATTTTAATGAAATTTACTCCTTCTTTTGAGAATGAACTTGGGGTCGTTCCTTTGGTTATGAGATTTGTTAAATCTTTTAATTTTTTCAATTCCCATTCACCCTCAAACTCCTGAAACCTCAATTGAGGAACAAGTGTTTTTTTAGCTTTGCTCCGTTCGCCTGTGGCTTGGGTCTTTTCGATATGTAAGGTTGCTGTACTCATTAAAATGGGGTTTCGATTCCTAGTTCCGTACAAAATTCAGCAATGGTTTCATCTGTCGTATTTCCAAGCGCTGCTAATTCCCTTAATTCAGTAGTTATGGCTGCTAAATCAACGGCATCTTCCTCTTCAAACGTATCTACATAACGAGGGATATTCAGGTTGTAATCGTTGGTTTCTACTTCACTTAAAGGAGCAATATGGCTGTATTTATCTTCAGCTGTTCTGCTTTCGTAAGTGCTTATAATTTTATCAATGTCCTCTTTGCGCAACATATTTTGGGTTTTCACCTTTTCGTAATGTTGGCTGGCATCAATAAACAATATGTTATTTGTGTTTTCTCTCTTTTTCTTCAAGACCAAAATGCAAGTCGGGATACTCGTGCCGTAAAAAATATTGGCTGGCAAGCCTATCACGGCATCGATATAATTTTTTTCTTGCATTAAATACTGGCGTATGTGACCTTCGGCACCACCACGAAACAAAACGCCGTGGGGCAAAACAATTGCCATTGTCCCATTATCGTCCAGCTGGTGTACCATGTGTTGCACAAAGGCAAAATCAGCTTTACTAGATGGAGCGAGTTTCCCGTAAGCCGAGAAACGGTCGTCGTTCATAAATAAAGGACTGGCAGACCAATTAGCAGAAAAAGGGGGATTAGCCACAATGGCTTCAAAACGCATGTCTAAATGTAGCGGTCGCTCTAAGGTGTCTTCGTTCTTGATATCGAAACGCTTGTAATGCACATCGTGCATAATCATATTCATGCGACACAAGTTGTAAGTCGTAGGATTCATCTCCTGACCATAAAAAGCACTTACGTTTTTTACTTCTTTGGCCACACGCAACAGCAACGAACCCGAACCACAAGTGGGATCGTACACGCTCTTAAGTTGGTCTTTGCCTGCCGTTACAATTTGTGCCAAGACACTACTTACTTGTTGTGGGGTATAAAATTCACCTGCTTTTTTACCTGCGCCACTGGCAAACTGTCCTATTAAATATTCGTAGGCATCACCCAGAACGTCACTATCCGTGTTTTCAAGATCAAAATCAATTTCATCGAGATGCACAAGGACTTTTACGATGAGTTCGTTTTTGTCGGCTTCTGATTTTCCTAGTTTGTGAGAGGTTAAATCCAAGTCAGCAAATAGGTTCCCGAAATCTTCTTCGCTTTCGGACCCCATAGTACTTTGCTCAATGTGCGTAAGTACTTTGGCCAAGTCCCCTAGAATGAAATTGTTTTTTCCTCCTGCGTTTCCTCTTTGCGCCAATTCTGAAAATAAATCAGCTGGCTCTAAGAAAAAGCCCAGTTTGTCAATAGCGAGTTGTTTTATTTCTTGCATCAATAATGCCTCATCAGCATGTCCTGTGACTTCTTGAAAGGTCAAACCGTCTGGTTTTAGTATGGTGTTAGCATACAAATCCATTTTAGTACTGAGGTACTTGTAGAAGATAAAACCTAATATGTAATCTCTAAAATCATCGGCATCCATCTTCCCACGAAGGGTGTTAGCAATGTTCCAGAGTTGTTGTTCTAATTTTTGTTTTTGTTCTGCTGCCATTAAGCAATTTTTGTATTAAAATATTTATGAAGCTAAAGTATTCATTATATCCTAATTTGTAATGAGGAAAACCGTAATTACTGTAAATAAATTGGTGTTTTTACTTTCTTATTATTTCTTTTAGAGTGTTTTTGTTGTCTTTGAGGATATTAGTGAAGTTAATTAATGCCTCTTTCTCCGCAGTAAAACAACCCTAGCCATTGTAAATAAAGGCGTCATGATTTTTTATTTATAATATATCCCCACATTATCCCCACAATTTTCTCTTTTTATTTTTTATTAAGTTTAAAAAAAATACGATTTGATTTAAAAGATTGATGTTAGATTAATATTTTCATCAAACGAGTTCGTTTATAGTACAAATTGGTTTTTTAATACTGACTTTTTTTAACCTAATTATTTTCAAAAGAAAAAGAAAAAAAAGAAAGTTGTCCTTACTGAGAAGGTTTCAAATTAAGTCAAGTTTTTTTTGAAAAAATACTACCCAACTGTTCTTGCTTATTTTAACCGTGTTTGTAAAGTCGGATTATGAATTAAAAAAGTAAGGGTGGAGATTTTTTAAAAAACCCGTAGGGCTTGAACTTTACTATTTGAAACCGTAGCCGACTTTCACTTTCTTTTTATTTATTTTTTTGTAGCAGGATGTTTCTTGTGGAATCGGCAATCAACCACCCCCAAGCACCGCAGAAAATGATAATTGTAGCGATAGCGGAAATTATTGTTTTTCGAGGAGCGAAGAGGCGGTGTTGCGGCAATCGAACTGCCACCATAGATGCGAAAGGTGAGCGTAGGTACGCAGCGAAACGAAGCAGATATGAGCGGGAAACGGCGGGGAAAAATATAAGATAGCCTTTGGCGTTCCTTGATTTATGGCAAAGTGATAACGGAGCCAACCCCGATGGTTGTGCGAAGGAGCTACCGCTGAAAAAACTAAGGGCGACAGACATAATACGGCTGGAATGTAGTGAAACGTAGCTTGCGGAGTGTAACGAAATGAAGCGGTATTGTGGATGTAATAGCCCGACCGAACGCAGGAAGTGACCGTGTGAAGATGAGGAACGAAACAGCGCAAAAAATATAGCTGCTGTATTTCAAGCTGCTGTATTTTTTTTGTGCTGTGAAGTGTCTGTGGAATGGAGGGAAACCTACGCTATTGAATAGAACTACTTAATTGCTTATTTACCGATAATGTTATTATGGAAATGTAAGGTTGACCGACTGAAACAGCCGAACGGAACAAAGGGAACGACCGAAGAGAGACCGATTGATTGCCTTTTTCCTAGTGTACATCTTACTTTCTTTTTAATTCACTTTAAAATTAATTCTGAGTCAAATCCGGTTATTGCAGTGTCTGCTCTCCATTGTATTAAGTTTTTATACTGCTACATTGATACATTGTTATATTGATGCACTTCTCCATAATTAATTCTTAAACTTGTTCTCGAGATTTAATCAATTTCAACGTCTTCTAGTAATTGATTGTGAATGCCTAACATTCAAATTTTGAGCGTTTAATTGATTGATAGATTTATTACTTTCAGTATTTTCAATTCTTCGAGCTAGCTCTTGCTTTTCTAGTGGAGTTCCATTTTTTAAAATATTCTGGTTTTCAAATTTTTCACGTTTTTGTCTTTTGTAATTAAAATTACGGTCGAAAGATCTTTCATTGAGATTGATCCAGTTTACGCGGTCAAAACCTACTTGATATGTATTAGTCCCTATTTTTCTAGACGTGTTTTTCTCGTTACAAGTAGGACTTAATTTAAGTCGTTGGCTTTTATCTTTTCTTGAAACAATGATATGTATATGCGACTGTAATCCTTTTTTATATGCTCCTGAAACTTCGGTTCCATTGATGACTTCTTGATCAGTTCCTTTAAATTTTCTAAAGTGTTCAATTTTTCCGAAATACAATAAATCACTTCCTGAACTAATTCCCTTATCTTGACGGTTAAAATTGAGAGCGTAATTATCCATCACTTTACGTCCATATTCCCTAATGAGTGTATTATATTTTTCAAGTTCAATTAAATTTAAATCCCAAACACTTTGCAGGTCTCTTTTACCAGTAGCTTCAAATGCTATTTGATTTAATTCGTTAGCACTAAAGCTTATCGTGGGAGCAAAGTATTTTGCATCATTTGCAGCTAATTTTTTCTTATTATTATCGATAGAACTAATGACCTCTATAGTGCTTACGTTTGTTTCTGTAGAAGTAAAAAACCCTTGTTTCCTTCTTTCGATTTCGAGGGATTCACTACTAGACTTAGATTTTGATATAATTTTGTCCAATTCTTCATTTTCTTTTTCTAAATAGACAGCCAGATTAGAACAACTTCCTTTGTTGTCGGCTGCAAGAGAGCTGTGTGGTTTAGATATTGGCATTATGTGAAAAGAGTTTTAAGTTTATTAATCGTTCCAGATTTGTTTTTGTCATCAATCAATTCACAAATATGTAAGATCGCTTTTCTGTTTTTCTGCAGTTCAGCAATCACCATAGCATTTCTGTCAATATCAGCTTTATTCATCTTGTTCATGATCTCGAGATATGATTTTTTTATTTCAGCTTTCTGTTCAGAATGTTGCCTTAAGACTTCGTTTATTTCTTTTATTAATTTTACTGTTTCTTCTTTTTGGGCTTTTTGATAATTAAATACATCTTGTCGCAAGGGTTTCAAAATATCTCTTTCTTGTACTTTTAAGAAGGAAACGATTCTTTTGTCCAAAGCAGCAACCATTACAGATGGATTACTATTGACTGCATTTTTTGGATCAATCCCCGTTTTCTTGAAATAGTAAATCATTTCCTGAACTAGAGTACCGTAATTCATTCGTAAACTTTCAGATAATTTTGTTAGTTCCGAATGCGCTTTTGGATCGATAATAATACTTTTTTTAGTCATAATTATATTTTTTAATACTGTTAATCAATTGGTTACGCATTTATCATATTTAAATTATAAAATCTTATAAACTTCATTCTTAAAGAAAGCCTTATTTTCAAGGCTTTGGCCTCGCAGAGCAAGTAGGATAGGGGTTTTTCCGCCCCTGTCCTACTTGCTATCCTTTCGGAGACAACAAGATAATTTATAAACAACATTTTTTAAATGGGCTTATATTTACATAAGTATTCATTTAAGTCTTTACATTCTGAATATTTGAACCGTTCATCCTTTGCTGCTGGTAATCGTTCCGTAATCAATTTGGTATATTTATCTCCCGTACTATCATTATCCAAATACAATTCAATTACTTTGTATTTCTCTAAAATGGATATATTCTTCACTACTAATGCAGCCGAATTTAATATCAAATAATCTGATTCATTTATATTTTTTTCATCACTAATTTGAAGGAAACTTAAATAGTCAAAGAAACCCTCAAAAATTTTTACAACTGTACATCCATTATCAATTAGTGTGATATCCTTTTTTTTAATGCAGGATTTTGAATATTTTGACCGGAGCTCCCAGCCATCACTTTTATTCTTGAAACCTATTGCGAAGTATTTTTTTTGGTTGATTTCATAATGAACCTCTTCTATTTGCATTAAAGCATACGAATTTGTTATTCCCCTACTTACTAAATACTGTTTTAAGGCGCTATGTTCAATTCTTTTTACGATTAACACATTATTACAATCTCCTTCCTTTTTTCTTTCGTAAGCAATTGCTACTTGCTTTTGAAAAGAAAAAGTATCACAGCTTTGTAAATACTTTAAAGCTTCGCTTACCGTACATTTTTTTAGTTTAACTATAAGATCTACCACATTGCCACCTATTTGCTCGCCATGGTCATACCATCGATTTAATTTCAAATTAAGCTTAAATGAAGCTGAATTTTCAGATCGAAAAGGAGACAAGTACCAACTTTCTTTTCCATTAGTACTTATGTGTTCATATCCTAGATTTTGTAATATTTCTACTATTGAAATATCTCGTGCTTGTGCTATATTCATTGTGTTTTTTTTTAGGGTAGAAAAAAATGTTGAAAAGTGATGAATTGATGACAAAACTACTTTAAGCCAATACTGCAAAGGAATTAGACCGTCATCAATTTGTCATCACGTCATCATTTTCGGGTTCTTTTTTTTTCTTGTCATCATTTTTTGTCATCACTTTTTATTTTGATGACAAAATGATGACAAGCTTAAGCCTTATAAATAGCGGGCTGAAAGCCTATTCTCATCAATTCATCACTTTATCGGCTAAAAATTTTCTAGAAACCGAATAATACCTCCCTTTGGATTGATTTTGATAAAAATCCAAATCCATTGTTATTGTAATTTTTTGGTATTGATTTGAGTTTTTTGCAGGCTCCAGTTCCCATATTTCACGAACGATTTTTTTTATTTCAACAGCATCATATTTCAATCTGAATTTGTTTAGAATATTTAGTAAATCTGAAAAACAAAATTCCAGAGCTTCAATATCTAAACTCTCCATTGTATTCATTAGCACGTTAGCTAGTTCAGCTTCCACTTTACTACTATTGAATCTAACCAATCTTTGTAAAGCTTTGGTTTTTATCTGTTGCGGAGTAAACCACATTCGAGATTGATTTTCAGTAGAGAGTTCTCTATTGGTCAGGAAATTTAAAAATGCAGGAATTTCAGATATCAATTTTTCTAAAAAATGAACGTCTTCCTTCTCAAACTTTTCAATTTTCAACACCCAAAACCGAATTTCATCTGCATCAATTTTTATAAATGAGGTTTCATTATTGGAGCATAAAATAAATTTTCCAAAAAATTGTGACTCTTTTTTATCTTTACCTTTCGATTCGGTTTTATGAGAATTAGTAGTCGATAAGTATTTGATTCTCTCGGTTAATTCATCTGTCTTAAATAAAACTTCATCCACGGCAATAATTAGTTTTGAAGTCCAATCTGCATTAAATTGAGAGGTAAAGTCACTATTAGTTAGAAAAGTCATATTGAACTCAAAAATGACTTTCAGCCACTTTAAGAATGTTGACTTACCCGTAGCTCTTTCTTTACTCACCAAACAAAGAATTGGGAGTATTTGAGTAGGTTTTAAATACAGGATTTGCAGATAATCAATTCCCATTTCTTTTTGATCTCCAAAAATGTGGTTTAAAAAAATCATCGTATTAGAAATATCTCCTTTTTCAGGAGATTTACTAATTTGATGATAGGTGTTGTAATAGTCCTGAACTCTTTTTTTAAAGTGTTCAGGGCGGTTTTCTGGAATGCATATAAAACCATCAAAGCGTTCTATCTCTGAAAGTGTATTTTTTCCATGATCTTGGCGTATTAGTTCGGAACTCCAAACCACTAGTATTTCGATAAAATCACCATTTAATGACGGGTATAATGATTTCTTGAAGTAGGTAGTTCCTACTCTTAAATATAAGTTTTTCATATACAATTAGAATTAATTGTATCTTTGAGAGATACAAAGGAGTTACAAATAAAATAGAGCACAATATTCATAGTCGTTAGCTATGATTATTGTGTTTATTTTTTCCAATGGTTTTCATTTGATTCTTGCTCGCTCACTGAAGGACTTTCATTGCGAAGTAAGAAAGCTTCGAGATCAACTCGTTTAAAATAGATAAGTTTGCCAAGTGGCTTAAAGAAAGTAATTCTTTTATCTGATGTCAATTTGTATAAATATGACGGTTTCATATTTAAGAACACTGCAGCTTCTTCAACAGATAAAATAGGCTTAACTGCCAGACTTAATTTTTGAATGCTATTTTCTATACTAAATAGCTTTTCTTCGATTTGTAAATTGCTCATAGTTTCTTTTTTGAGATTTAAGATTCTCTTCGTGAGAACCATGAAGCAAAGGAATAGAAAGGATAAAAATAAAAAAAGACAGTTAATCTGTTTTAACTGTCCTTACTTTCAAAAGAAACGCTCTCATTTTTTTTTCATCCAGTCCCCAATTAACTTAGAATAAACCTCTTTCTCCTTTTTAGGATGTCCGATCTCGTTAAATTCAAAATATTTGTTTATCATGGTTACACTTTCGTTTCTATCTTTAGTCAATACCTGATTATGAAATAAATCATTAATATAATCAAAAAGCATCTGTCTGTTTTTATGACCACTATCCGCAACTGGTTTCCAAATTATTTTATCAATAGGTTCTTCTAGCAATATGAAAGTTTTAAAAACTGATAATTCACAATCAAACAATTTGTTTTCCAAAGCTTCCAAATACTTTTGTTTAATTTCTTCATTAGTAAAAGCAAAAGAGCTATTTATTTTCTTTACATCCTTTAACAAAATATTATTTTGCTCATTGATGACATTTGAGACTAATTGAATATCGTTAATTTCATTAGAACAATTATTAAGATATTTTTTTGAAGGAGTTCTTATTTTATTTTCAATAAAAAAACATATCCCGGCCAACCCAACAGTACCTACAATGAAAGTACTCCAAATGTCGAACAAAGATTTAGGTTTAATAAGTGGTTGGTAACTGAACCAAATTAAAAAAGAAGCAAGCAAAAATAAAATTAAATATATTTTTAACTTTTCAGGATTTATTTTTTCATTCCATTCTATTTTTTCTTCAAAATAATAAATAGACAAAATAGGAGTGATAATAAAAAATAATCTCCCTGCTATAAAAAGGTAAAATAGAAAAAGTATCACCCAGTAGCCAGTAATAATTTCAACAGTTTCCATAATTTTAATTTTAGCTTTATCAAAAATAGGAAAAAATAAGCAGAGAATGATTTACTTCATTTGACTGTAATGTTCGTCAAATGTTCGTCACAAGGCATAAAAAAAGCCCTTACATTTCTGTAAAGGCTTGATTTTCAAAGTGAAGGCAGAAGGATTCGAACCTTCGACCGCCTGCTTAGAAGGCAGGTGCTCTATCCAGCTGAGCTATGCCTCCATTTTTCTTTTAAAACTTAAATGGAAAAAGTTTTTATTGTCGGGGTGGCAGGATTCGAACCTGCGGCCTCCTGCTCCCAAAGCAGGCGCGATAACCGAGCTACGCTACACCCCGAAAATTCAATATTCATTTTAAAATCTTTATGATTTTCTCATTTTCATGAGAACTCAAAATACTAATTTTGAATCATAAAAAAATTAAGCGGAGGGACAGGGACTCGAACCCTGGCACCGATTGCTCGGTGACAGTTTAGCAAACTGCTCCATTACCACTCTGGCACCCCTCCAAGCTCAAAGAAAACATGTTCTTTTTGCGGTTGCAAATTTAAGACTTCTTTGCGTTACTCACAACTATTTTCAAGGTTTTTTTCAATGTTTTTTGACATTTTTATAAAACAAGTTCACTATCAAACATATAGCTAAAAACTAAAACAATATTTTTTTTCAAAAAAATATAATAATCAAATCAAAATCAAATTTTGTTTTAAAATGATTAAATTTGCTAGATAAACCAACATTATAAAAATCATGAGCAAAAGAGTTGTTATCGTTTCTGCCGTTAGGACACCTATCGGAAGTTTTATGGGTGGATTATCTACAGTACCCGCTCCAAGATTAGGTGCAATAGCCATTAAAGGAGCATTAGATAAAATAAAATTAGATCCAAATCTAGTTGATGAAGTTTATATGGGTAATGTTGTTCAGGCTGGCGTAGGACAAGCTCCTGCGCGTCAAGCAGCAATCTTTGCAGGTTTACCTGATACCGTTGCTTGTACAACAATAAATAAAGTATGTGCCTCTGGCATGAAATCAGTTATGCTTGCAGCACAAGCTATCCAATGTGGTGATGCTGAAATCGTGGTTGCAGGTGGGATGGAAAACATGAGTTTAATTCCTCATTACATGAATTTAAGAAGCGGAACTAAATTTGGTCCTTCTACCATGGTGGACGGAATGCAAAAAGACGGTCTCGTTGACGCCTACGACCACAACGCTATGGGCGTATGTGCGGACTTATGTGCTTCTGAATATAAGTTTAGTAGAGAAGATCAAGATAAGTACGCAATTCAATCGTATGAGCGTTCTGCAAAAGCGTGGGAAGATGGTAAATTTGATAATGAAATTGTTCCTGTTGCCGTTCCTCAAAGAAAAGGAGATCCAATTATAGTATCCAAAGACGAAGAATTCACAAATGTCAAAATGGATAGAATTCCAACTCTAAATGCTGTTTTTTCAAAAGACGGAACCGTAACCGCAGCAAATGCATCAACTATAAATGATGGAGCAGCAGCTATAATTCTTATGAGCGAAGAAAAAGCAATCTCTTTAGGCTTAAAACCATTAGCATTCATTAAAAGCTATGCTGATGCTGCGCAAGAGCCAAAATGGTTCACAACAAGCCCATCAAAAGCAATTCCTAAAGCTTTAGACAAAGCAGGCATAAGTATTAGCGATGTCGATTATTTTGAGTTTAACGAAGCATTCGCAGTTGTAGGACTCGCAAACTCTAAAATTTTAGGTCTAGACAACGATAAAGTAAACGTAAACGGTGGAGCAGTTTCATTAGGACACCCATTAGGCTGTTCAGGAGCCCGAATTATTGTTACATTATTGAATGTTTTAGAACAAAATAACGCTAAAATAGGAGCCGCTGCCATATGTAATGGTGGAGGTGGTGCTTCAGCAGTTGTTATAGAACGAATTTAAATAATTATGAGTTATGAGTTTTAACACTTATAACTCATAAATCTTAACTCATAATTTTACATAAATGTTCGGAATTTGTAATCTGGCTATAATCCCGCTTCGGTTTGAACCTAGTGACAGAAGCGAAATCGTTTCTCAAGTTTTATTTGGTGAGCATTTTGAAGTTTTAGAACAGCAGAAACAGTGGTCTCGTATCAAAATGCATTTTGATGCATACGAAGGCTGGATCGATTCTAAGCAATACCAATTTATTTCTGAATCCAACTTCAATCAGCTTTCAGATGATCCAATAATTTTAAATTCTGATCTAGTTGAATACATTACTGCCCCTTCTAATTTGCTAATACCAATCCCGCTAGGGGCTTCTATTTCTTTTATCAATAGTGAAAGTATAAATACTAGTCAATTTGCTTTTGAAGGCACTACAGTAAAGGGCATCAAAGACAAAAAAAACCTTATAAATACTGCGTTTCTATATTTAAACGCTCCTTACCTGTGGGGTGGAAAAACACCGTTTGGTATCGATTGTTCTGGTTTTACCCAAATGGTATACAAACTTAATGGATACAAATTATTAAGGGACGCTTCACAACAAGCCAGACAAGGAGAAGCTCTAAGTTTTATTGAAGAGAGCGAACCAGGTGATTTGGCTTTTTTCGATAATGATGAGGGCAACATAATTCACGTAGGTATTATCATGGAAAATAATTATATTATTCACGCCAGTGGAAAAATAAGAATTGACAGGCTAGATCATTTAGGTATTTACAATCCCGAAACAAACAAGCACACTCACAAACTCCGAGTTATAAAAAAGATTATATAAAAAAAGCCTATCTGAATCAGATAGGCTTTTTTTGTGTTTAAGAAATATACTACTTCATTTTTGCTTCTAAAGCTTTTTTCTCTGCAGTCATTTCTAATGCACTATACACGTTTAAAAGTGTTTTAGCAACATCATCATTTTTTGAATCTACTTCTAATGCTTTCTCAAGATAAGGAATAGCGCTTTTAAATATATTTTGTCTTTGAGTTTTTAAAACTGCATAACGCTTCATGTCTTTATCTGAAGTTCCTAACTTATTCATCTCAGTAATAATAGCTGTTTCAGCATCTAGTTTTAATGCCGCCATATTTATATAAGCATTAACGTATTTTGGATCAATTTCAACTGTTCTTGAATAATACTTTTCAGCATTAGCAATATCTTTTGCGTTCGCACTAAGCACTCCTAAATTAAAAACCAAATCAGCATCGTTTGGATTTTTTTCTAAAACCTGAGCAATTAACTTTTTATAAGTCTCATAATCCTTAGTCTCTAGATATAAATTTGCCTGCGTCAATATCAATGAAGTATCATCAGGGTTTGCAGCTCTAGCTTCTTCAATTGCTTTTTTAGCCTCTTCTGTTTTTCCTGCATCAACTAAGATCAAAGCCATGTTTTTATACACTTCTCCTCTTTTTGAAGGAATAACTTCTGTTTTTGGCTTTTCATGAGTACCCATTTTTACCATTCTATCTCTTTCTTGCATAGAACCAAAAAGATCGTCCTCTCCTGTTATTTTGTTTACAGCTAAATAATTAGTTGCTTTTCCAGAATAGTTCATCTTTTTTAAATCTTCATACAACTTTAATGCTTTATCATATTCTTTTCCATTTACATAAGTTGAAGCTGCATAATATAGATTTAAAGTATCTTTTTTATCTAATAAATAAGCGTCATAAAGTTTCTTTGCACTATCAGCATTTTTATCAACCTTAGAGTCAGCAATAGCACTATTGATCAATTTATATTTTATATCAATAATCGATTTAGTAGCCTGAGAAGAATATTTTGATTTTCCAGATGCTTTCTCAGCATCTACCAAACTTAAATACGCATTTGCAGCCAAGGATAAATTTTTATCCGTATCGACATTTTTATTTGCTAAATCAAGGTAAGTATTTCCTTTTAAAAAGAAAAACTGTGCTTTCTCATCATCGCTTGCGCTAGAAATTAAAGATTCAGCACCTTGTAAAATAGTTGCCGCCTCTTGTGAGTTTCCTTTTTTAAACGCTTTTTCAGCAGCTTTAAGTTCGTCTTTCTGAGCAAAAGATGCTACCGATATCAACAAAGCTGACGCTAGTACTACATATTTACTTTTCATAAAATTCCATTTTATATTTAATTATTTTTTTTTGTTTCGTCTATTATACTTTATTACGCTTCGTCATCGTCTTCGTCTGACTCTTCTTCAGTTTCTTCTTCATCAGATGAATCATCCTCTTCGTCTTCATCTTCTTCTACAGCTCCGTCGTCTTCTAAAACTTCTAAGACTGGCTTAACTCTTTCGATTGCTTCCACTTCAACAATATTACCATCGTCATCAACAATAACTTCTTCAGGATCATCTTTCATTACTTTAGTAACAGCAGCGATAGAATCTTTACCTTTTAAGTTAATCAATTTAACACCTTGAGTAGCACGACCCATAACTCTTAAGTCTTCTACAGCCATTCTAATTGTCAATCCTGATTTATTAATAATCATTAAATCATCGGCATCAGTAACGGCGTTTATCGATATAAGATTACCAGTTTTCTCAGTAATATTCAAAGTTTTAACTCCTTTACCACCGCGGTTTGTGATTCGGTAGACATCTACTCCATCATCATCAACCAATTTGGTACGTTTTCCGTATCCCTTTTCGGTTACTACTAAAACTTGTGAATCGTTTACAGCATCTTTATCTACAGTAACCATGCCAATCACTTCATCAGAATCATCCTTAAGCGAAATTCCACGAACTCCAGAAGCCGTTCTTCCCATAGGACGAGTCTTAGATTCTTCAAAACGAACTAACTTCCCTGACTTAACAGCAAGGATAATTTGACTTTCACCATTCGTTAATTTTGCTTCTAACAATTCATCTCCTTCTTTAATTGTAATTGCAGCAACACCATTCACTCTAGGTTTAGAATATTTCTCTAAAGATGTTTTCTTAACCTGACCTTTTTTAGTTACCATAATCAAATTATGACTCTTAATATAGTCTTGGTCTTTTAAGTCCTGAGTACAAATAAATGCTTTTACTTTATCATCACTCTCAATATTCACAAGATTTTGAATCGCTCTACCCTTAGCAGTTTTACTTCCTTCTGGTATTTCATAAACACGCATCCAGAAACACTTTCCTTTTTGAGTAAAGAACATCATATATTGATGATTTGTTGCCACAAACATGTGCTCTAAGAAATCTTGATCTCTAGTACCAGCACTTTTTTGACCAACTCCACCTCTATTTTGTGTTTTATATTCTGTTAGGTTTGTACGTTTAATATATCCTGCATGAGAGATTGTTATAACCACATTCTCATCAGCGATCAAATCTTCGATACTTACATCACCACCTGAGTATTCAATTAACGAACGACGTTCATCTCCGTATTTCTCACGAATCTCAACAAGCTCTTCTTTAATCAAAGCAATTCTTAAATTCACATCTGCTAATAAGCCTTTTAAATAATCAATTAACTTCATGATTTCCTCATACTCAGCTCTTAACTTATCTTGCTCAAGACCTGTTAATTGACGCAAACGCATTTCAACAATTGCTCTTGCTTGAATATCAGATAATTTGAATCTTTCAATCAATTTCCCTCTTGCTTCTTCCGTATTTTTCGAAGCCTTGATTAACGCGATAACCTCATCAATATTATCTGATGCAATAATTAAACCTTCTAATATATGTGCTCTTTCCTCTGCTTTACGCAATTCAAATTGCGTTCTACGAGTCACCACATCATGACGATGCTCCACAAAATAGTGAATCATGTCTTTTAGATTCAACATCTGCGGACGACCTTTTACCAATGCAATATTATTTACACTGAAAGAAGACTGTAATTGAGTATATTTATAAAGCATGTTTAAAACCACGTTGGGAGTAGCATCACGTTTTAAAATATAAACAATACGCATACCGTTTCTATCTGATTCATCACGAATATTTGCAATTCCTTCAATTTTCTTATCATTTACCAGATCAGCAGTACGCTTAATCATGTCAGCCTTATTGACCTGGTAAGGAATTTCGGTAACGATAATAGATTCTCTACCTTCAACCTCTTCAAAACCAACTTTAGCACGCATCACCACTCTACCCCTTCCGGTTTTGAATGCTTCACGAACACCTTCATAACCATAAATAATACCTCCAGTTGGAAAATCCGGCGCTTTAATATAGTTAATCAACTCATCGATCTCGATATCGTTATTATCCATGTACGCTAACGTACCATTGATAACTTCCGTAAGATTATGAGGAGGCATATTAGTTGCCATACCTACCGCAATACCAGTTGCTCCGTTAATCAACAAAGTCGGTACACGGGTTGGCATTACTTTTGGCTCATACAGCGTATCATCAAAGTTCAATTGAAAATCAACTGTCTCTTTTTCGATATCTGCCATAATTTCTTCCGAAATTTTTCGCATTCTAGCCTCAGTATAACGCATTGCTGCAGGGCTATCGCCATCAACAGACCCAAAGTTACCTTGACCATCAACTAGCAAATAACGCATGCTCCATTCCTGAGCCATACGAACCATGGCATCATAAACAGAGGTATCTCCGTGAGGGTGATACTTACCTAAAACTTCTCCGACAATTCTGGCGGATTTTTTATGGGCTTTATTTGAAAAAACTCCTAAATCATACATTCCGTAAAGAACTCTTCGATGTACTGGTTTCAAACCATCTCTAACATCTGGAAGTGCTCTTGATACGATTACTGACATCGAATAATCGATGTAAGCTGATTTCATTTCATCTTCTATGTTAATAGGAATTATGTTTTCTCCTTCAGACATAAGTTGTTATATTAAAATATTATATTAGTTTCAAAACGTGCCAATATACAGCTTTTTGAAATTTTTTAAAGCTTTTTAACATTCTTATTTCAAAGATTTATTAACAAATTAGCATCTTCTTTTGTTTAATAAAATAAGTGTCATTCTACCCTGTTTTTCCGTTTTTTTTTGTCAATTAGCTGACACGACATCTTAAGGTATGATTCTTGTTTTTAAGATACTAATTCACTAAATTTACATATACAAAATATACATTATGGATGATAATTTTTCACCAAGAGTAAAAGATGTTATTACCTACAGCAAGGAAGAAGCCTTGCGACTAGGTCATGACTTCATCGGAACTGAACACTTGATGCTAGGTATCCTTCGAGACGGTAATGGAAAAGCAATTCAAATATTAAATAACCTTTCCGTTGACTTAGATCATCTGCGTAGGAAAGTAGAAATACTAAGCCCCGCGACTCCTGGCGTAGAGACTAATTTAGAAAAGAAAAATCTTCATTTAACTCGCCAAGCGGAACGCGCTTTAAAAACTACTTTTTTAGAAGCAAAAGTATTCCAAAGTTCCTCTGTTAGTACAGCGCATTTATTGCTTTGTATCCTAAGAAACGAAAACGACCCAACAACCAAACTACTGAATAAACTTAAAATCGATTACGATGTAGCTAAAGAACAATATATCAATATGACACCAAACGAAGAAGAATTCTTGGAGAATTTACCAAAAGCAACAGACTCTTATAACGACGATGCAGGACAAGATGACAGTCTTAAAGAAGGTAATTTTAATAATCCAGCCAATAAATCCAATAAAAAATCTAAAACACCTGTATTAGATAATTTCGGAAGGGATTTAACAGAAATGGCAGAAGAAGGAAAATTAGATCCTGTTGTAGGGCGTGAGAAAGAAATCGAACGTGTTTGCCAGATTCTGAGCCGACGCAAAAAGAACAACCCGCTCCTTATCGGTGAGCCCGGTGTTGGGAAATCCGCTATTGCCGAAGGCTTAGCCTTACGTATTATACAAAAGAAAGTTTCAAGAATCCTGTTCGGCAAACGTGTCGTAACTTTAGATTTAGCCAGCCTTGTCGCAGGTACTAAATACAGAGGACAATTTGAAGAGCGCATGAAAGCCGTGATGAATGAGTTAGAAAAAAATGATGATATCATTCTTTTTATTGATGAAATTCACACAATCGTTGGTGCTGGTGGAGCTACTGGTTCTTTGGATGCATCCAATATGTTTAAACCCGCTTTAGCAAGAGGAGAAATCCAATGTATCGGAGCAACAACACTGGATGAATACAGACAGTATATTGAAAAAGATGGCGCATTAGAAAGACGTTTCCAAAAGATAATTGTCGAACCAACTACTGTTGAAGAAACTATTACCATTTTAAACAACATAAAAAACAAGTACGAAGACCATCATAATGTTATTTATTCACAAGAAGCAATTGAAGCTTGTGTTAAATTAACAGATAGATACATGTCAGAACGTTTTTTACCAGACAAGGCTATTGATGCTTTGGACGAAGCTGGTTCTCGTGTTCACATCACTAACATTGAAGTTCCTAAGAAAATCCTTGATTTAGAACGTCAACTGGAAGAGATTCGCGAACTAAAAACTGCTGTTGTCAAAAAACAAAAATATGAAGAGGCTGCAAAACTTAGAGATGATGAGAAACGTATCGAAAAAGAATTAGCAATCGCTCAAGAGCAATGGGAAGAGGATGCGAAAAATAATCGAATTGAAGTTACAGAGGACAATGTTGCCGATGTAGTTTCAATGATGACTGGAATTCCTGTGAACCGTATTGCACAAACAGAAAGTAATAAACTGGCTATATTACCGCAACTTATCGAAAGCAAAGTTATTGGACAAAAAGAAGCCGTTTTAAAAATTGCGAGATCTATTCAAAGAAATCGTGCCGGATTGAAAGATCCAAACAGACCAATTGGTTCCTTTATTTTTCTGGGACAAACAGGCGTTGGAAAAACACAATTAGCCAAGGTTCTTGCTAAAGAATTATTTGATTCTGAAGATGCATTAGTACGTATTGACATGAGTGAGTACATGGAGAAATTCGCAATCTCTCGTTTAGTAGGAGCACCTCCGGGATACGTAGGTTACGAAGAGGGTGGACAATTAACTGAGAAAGTACGTAGAAAACCATATTGTGTTGTATTATTAGATGAGATTGAAAAAGCGCATCCAGATGTTTTCAATATGTTGCTACAAGTCTTAGACGATGGCTACTTGACTGATAGCTTAGGTAGAAAAATTGATTTTAAAAACACTATAATTATCATGACTTCAAATGTTGGAGCAAGACAATTAAAAGATTTTGGTCAAGGTGTTGGATTTGGAACATCTGCAAGAACAGCAAATGCAGATGACAATTCGAAAAGCATTATAGAAAATGCATTGAAAAAAACCTTTGCTCCTGAATTCTTAAACAGAATTGATGACGTAATTGTATTCAATACATTAGAAAAACATGATATCGATTTAATTATCGAAATCGAATTGAAAAAACTTTATGCACGCCTTACAGAGCTAGGATACAAATTGACTCTCTCTGACAAAGCAAAAGCTTTTATTGCAGACAAAGGTTTCGATAAACAATTTGGCGCGAGACCATTAAAAAGAGCCATTCAAAAATATGTTGAAGACACACTTGCCGAAGAGATTATTACTTCCAAGATTGCTTTAGGAGATGAGATATTCATGGATATTGAAGAGGGTGCTCAGGAATTAACCGTAAAAGTTAATAAGGCAGAAGAGAACACCAAAGAATAGTAAAACATATTTTAGACAACAAAATAAACCCGTTACGTTTTTATAACGTAGCGGGTTTATTCTTTATGTAAATTTATCTTGTTATTAAAAACAAATATTTACATTTGACTTTTATAATTAGACCTTAAAAAAATAAAAAATATGCCTCAAGAAAAAGTTATTCTAGGTAGTGAAGAATGGTGCTCCTTTCCTGAACTGGGAATTCCCACGATAAAAGCCCGTGTCGATTCTGGTGCAAAAACATCTGCTTTGCACGCTATAAACATAGCTCCTTTTATTAAAAATGAAACAAATTGGGTGCGATTTGACATCAACCCTATTCAGAATAATTTAAAAACAGTTATTCATTGTGAGGCTCCTCTAATTGACAAACGTATCGTAAAAAGCTCCAGCGGTTTTAGAGAGCAACGTTATGTGATTCAAACCAATTTAAAAATTGGAGATGCCATATGGCCTATCGAAATGACCTTGACTAATAGGGATTCCATGGGATTCAGAATGCTTTTAGGAAGAGAAGCAATGAGCGGAAGAGTTCTTGTTGATCCAGAGCAACAGTACCTATTGGGTCAACCCACTACTGACAATCTAAAGGAATTATATAAAAATTCAGAGAAAGCAACTACAGGTTTGCGAATTGGAGTTTTAGCCTCTAATCCAGAATTATATAGCAACAAGCGTATTATGGAAGCGGGTGAAATGCGTGGACATGAAATGCATTTCTTAAACATCAAGGAATGTTATATGCGCTTAGATGCGCAAACACCAGAAATCCACTATAGAGGCGGAATCATTTTAAATCAATTTGATGCTATTATTCCAAGAATAAGACCTAGTATCACTTTTTACGGCTGTGCATTAACTCGCCAGTTTGAGGCATTAAAAGTATATTGCCTAAACTCAGCTGCAGCAATCACACAGTCCCGTGACAAATTATATTCGTTACAATTACTTTTAAACAGTGGAATTGGGATTCCTACAACAGGATTCGCAAACTCTCCACTAGATACTAATGACTTAATTAAAATGGTAGGTGGCTCTCCTTTAATTGTAAAATTATTAGAAGGAACGCAAGGAAAAGGAGTTGTACTAGCAGAAACTAAAAAAGCGGCAGAAAGTGTTATAAATGCGTTTAAAAGTGTAAATGCTAATATTTTAGTTCAGGAATTCATAAAAGAAGCTAACGGTAAAGATTTACGATTATTTGTAATTGACGGAAAAGTAGTTGCAACCATTCAGCGTGAAGCTATGCCAGGCGAATTTAGAGCTAATATTCATCTTGGCGGAACAGCATCTGTCATTAAAGCAACTATGGAAGAAAAGCGAATTGCGATTAAAGCAGCAAAAGCCATGGATTTAAAAGTGGCTGGGGTTGATATTATTCGTTCAGCGAAAGGTCCTTTATTACTTGAAGTAAATTCCTCTCCAGGATTAGAAGGAATAGAAGGTGCTACCAATAAAGATATCGCAGGCGAAATGATCAAAGCCATTGAAAAGAACTTTAAAATAAAGTAATTGACTGCATACTTTTAAAACTTGGCTATTTACTTATCTAAGTTTCTGAAGAAAAAATTCCCACAAAAAAACCATCCTAATTTTATAATTAGGATGGTTTTTTATTTATTCGAAATTATAATATACTTACAAAAACAAATTGAGACCATAGTAAACTATTGCCGCGAGTAATGCTGAAATAGGAATTGTTAATACCCAAGCCCATAAAAGACTTACTGTAACTCCCCATCGTACCGCAGACACACGCTTAGTCATACCTACACCAATGATAGATCCCGTAATGGTATGCGTAGTACTTACAGGAATTTTTAAATGTTCAGTAAAATATAAAGTCAAAGCTCCAGCAGTTTCAGCAGCAACACCTTCAAAAGAAGTTACTTTTGTGATTTTAGAACCCATTGTTTTTACAATTTTCCATCCTCCACTTAATGTTCCAGCAGCAATAGCGCTATAACAAGCTAAAGGAATCCAAGCTGGCATTTTAAATGCACCACTTTCAGATGGTAAAACCACATCTAACCATGAATCCATTTGTATTCCAGGGTTAGCATTGATGTAAACTGCAACTGCAGCCGCAATAATACCCATAACTTTTTGTGAATCATTTCCTCCGTGTCCTAAACTAAAAGCCGCTGAAGAAACTAACTGCATTTTTTTTAATGCCGCATCCGCTTGATATAAATTCAAACTACTGAATATTAAACAAAAACAACTCACCGTTAAAATAATAAAAGCAACTAAAAACCACTTGATGTTATGAGATTCAAAAGCAACACTCCAAAAAACAGAGGTAGCAAATCGAGGCATTTTACCATCTTTAATTATTTCTTCGTAGGGAATCATTTGCGAGTACACAAACCAGATTGTAGCAACCATTAAGGCAATCGTAAAAATCTTAGGATAGATACTTTTGCGTGAAGCATTTAGTAACCAAATCGAGATTAAATAAGAAGCCATAGCTCCTAATAGTGGTGCCAAAACGATAAAAGCTATAATAATTAGCACTCCCGATGGCATACCGCCATCTTTTCCAGCTTTGTACCAGCTTACTATTTCATACCAATAATGAGTTGCTCCGTCAGCTCCAATATATCCAGAGAAACCGTGCATTGCAATTGAATGCGCAATTGCAGCTCCTGCAAAACCACCAATCAAAGTATGAGAAGAACTAGATGGAATTCCGAGCCACCACGTCAATAAATTCCAGCAAATTGCTGCAATTACCCCGGCAAGAATTACGACAAGAGTAATCTCCATCGTATTAGCCGTTTTAGCCACGGTATCTGCGACACCAAAACCAAAAACCCAATAGGCTAGAAAATTAAAAAAAGCTGCCCAAAGAACAGCTTGAAAAGGCGTTAATACTTTTGTAGCAACAACGGTGGCGATTGCATTTGCAGCGTCATGAAAACCGTTGATGTAATCAAAAATTAAGGCTAGTACTATAATAACTAAAAGTAACGTCATAAACTTAGAACTTCAGATTGAAATAAAATTGAATTTAAGAATGCTTTACAGAAATTGATTCTAAAACTCCGGCTACACTTTTACACTTGTCTGTTGCGGTTTCTAATACAGATAACACTTCTTTGTATTTTATTATGGTAATTGCATCCGTTTCATTTTCAAATATTTCAAAAATCGCTTTATTATAAACGTTATCTGACTTATTCTCTAATTTATTAATTCGAGCGCAAGCCTCAGTAATATTCTTGATGTTATTAAAGTTTTTCAATTCTTTAACAGCCACGTCAATATTTTGACATGCTTCAAGATTGATTTCAGTCAGTTTTCTAATTGACTTTGTAATCTTATCAACATGGTATAATCTCATTCTACTTGCCGCACCCTGAAGGTTATCAGCAACATTGTCAATCGATTTAATCAACGAATATATATCTTCTCTGTCAAATGGAGTAATAAAATTTCTGCTCAACTCAAGATTGGTTTGACGCGTAATTTGTTCTCCTTTTTGTTCTAATTTATCAATTTTTTGAAAAAGAACTTCCCTTTCTTTTAAGGGAAGATTAACAGCTTCATGTAAGTTTGAAGCTAGTTCAATTAAGTTACTTGATGCTTCTTCGAATAAAGGAAAAAACTTTTTATCCTTTGGAACTAAAAACTGGAAAATACTATTTATTGACATCTTATTATTTTTAGGGCGCAAACTTACTGTTTTTATATCTTCGATTCGTCAATTAATCTAACAAATCATCTTCTATTTGAAAACTATTCAAAAAAGAAACCGTTTTCTCTATATCATAATGTAAAATACGGTCTTCTTTTACAAACGGAACTTCTTCTCTATACGAGCTCAAAAACATTTCGATGAACTCACTTGACTGAAGCGGTCTTCTAAATTCAATTGCCTGAGACGCATTCATCAATTCGATTGCCAAGATGCGTTCTAGATTATCCATAACACGCAACGCTTTTGTAGCGCCATTAGCTCCCATACTCACATGATCTTCTTGCCCATTACTGGAAACAATACTATCTACACTGGAAGGTGTCGCTAATTGCTTGTTCTGACTTGCAATACTCGCAGCGGTATATTGCGGAATCATAAACCCAGAATTTAAGCCTGGATTATCAACTAAAAAAGCAGGAAGGTTGCGCAATCCAGAAATCAACTGATAGGTTCTTCTTTCAGAAATACTACCTAGTTCTGCTAATGCAATTGCCATAAAGTCTAAGGCTAAAGCCAATGGTTGTCCGTGAAAATTACCTCCTGATATAATTTGATCACTTTCGATAAATATATTTGGATTATCTGTAACCGAATTAATTTCTGTTTTAAAGACTTTCTTTACGTAATCAATAGCATCTTTTGAAGCTCCGTGAACTTGCGGAATACAACGGAATGAATACGGATCTTGTACATGTACTTTTTCCTGCTCGATAATTTGACTTCCTTCTAGAAATTCTTTTACTCGGCTAGCAGTTGTAATTTGACCTTTATGAGGACGAATAAAATGGATCAACTCATTAAATGGTTCGATGCGACCATCAAATCCTTCCAGAGATATCGTACCAATCAAATCTGCTAAATAGCAGAATTTATTGGCTTTCATTAAAATATGAGCACCATAAGCACTCATGAATTGGGTTCCATTTAGCAAGGCCAACCCTTCTTTAGATTGCAAAATTATAGGTTGCCAATCAAAACGCTCCATTACTACACTTGAATGCACTTTTTTACCTTCAAAAGAGACTTCTCCTTCGCCTAATAAAGGCAGGGATAAATGCGCTAAAGGAGCTAAATCTCCAGAAGCACCAAGAGAACCCTGGGTATATATAATAGGTAAAATATCATTGTTATAAAAAGCGATTAAACGGTCCACTGTCTGCAATTGAATTCCTGAATGCCCGTAGCTCAAAGACTGAATCTTTAGCAGTAACATCAGTTTTACAATTTCATTTGGAACTTCTTCCCCAGTACCACAAGCATGCGATTTTACTAGGTTTTCCTGAAGTTTTGATAAATTTTCATTAGAGATTTTAACATTACAAAGTGATCCAAAACCTGTATTGATTCCGTAGATAGGTTCAGAATGAGTGGTCATTTTCGTATCTAAAAAATCCCTACATTTCTGAATGTTTATTTTAGCCTCATCAGATAACTCTATTGACATCTGTTGTGAAATAATTTCGTTTACGGTCTCAAGGGAAAGTAGTGCAGTACTTATATAATGTGTATTGTCCATTTAATCTTAAATTTTAAAAGCCAAAATTGAAGAAATCAATATTAAAAAGCAACATATATTAGCAATAATTTAAAATTTAGATTAAAAACTACCGCTTTACTAAATTTGATGCAGTTTATCACAGAATAATCCTGCTTTGTAAATCGATTATTCAATTGTTTTAGCAAAATCAGAATTAGGTACTAGCTTCCATTTTAAAACGACTATTACAGCACTAAATAATTTAACTTGTTTCTTACCCCCTAAAAATGAGAACAAATTAGCAGTTAAAACTAGAAAAATCACCTCAACTCTACCTGATTATGTCTTTTCACATCCAATTTAAATAACAATAGCCGCCATAACCCGCTCATAAAATAAGAAATATTCAATAGAAGTCAGATTCTCTCCTTTTAATTAAAATATTCGCAAAAAACAGCACAAAGGGGGTTGCTTTTTATAAAAAGCTGTATTTTTGGAAAATAATTATGACAAATAACAGAACAACATATCATTCTTCGATATCAGCTCAAACTTGGGTTGTAACTTCTGTTACTTTTACATTTACAGCTACAACAACTACTACCCCTTAGGGGTGTTCATTTTACATATAATCCTATTTTATATTTTTCTTTTTTTAGAAGGAAAGATTTTAGGTGGGTAAATAGCATTGCCTTTTTTCTAAAATAAAACAAACACAATGAAAGTATTAAAATTTGGCGGAACTTCGGTAGCCAATGCACAAAATATAAAACTAGTCCTTGAGATAGTTCAAAACCAAGCAAAACAAGATCAATTAATCGTAGTAGTATCTGCACTTAGTAAAGTTACTGACTTACTTCAGTTGGCTTCATTAAGAGCTGCTTCAAATGATGAAAGTTACAAGGAAATTGTTGCTGACATTGAGAAAAAACATTTGGATGCGGTAAAAGAATTGATTCCGGTAAGCGAACAAAGTAGCTTACTAAGTCACATCAAACGCATCATCAATCATCTTGAAACTTTATTAGATGGTTGCTACCTTCTAGGAGAATTATCTAATAGAACTGCGGACACTGTTTTAAGTTTTGGCGAATTGCTTTCTTCTTATATCATTGCAGAAGCACTTAAACAAAATTTTAAAAGCAGTAGCTATAAAGACAGTCGTGAGCTTATTAAAACCAACAATAATTTTGGAAAAGCAGCCGTAAATTTCAATGTAACAGATAAATTAATTGCTGATTTTTTTACTTCGAATGAAAGTCAGGTAGTTGTAATGCCCGGTTTTATTTCGTCCTCTATTGATGGAATCAATACGACTTTAGGGCGTGGTGGATCCGATTATACAGCTGCAATAATGGCTGGAGCTTTAGACGTAACAGATTTAGAAATCTGGACTGACGTCAACGGAATGTTTACTGCTAACCCGAAAATTGTAAAACAAGCGCAACCTATTGCCTCTATATCATATCAGGAAGCAATGGAATTGTCTCATTTTGGTGCCAAAGTATTGTTTCCACCAACAATTCAGCCAGTTCTAAGAAAAAATATTCCTATCCATATCAAGAATACTTTCGAACCAAAAGCGGAAGGAACTTACATTTCAAACCAATCCATTTCTAATGGTCAGCCTGTAAAAGGAATCAGCCATATCGAAAATATCACATTGATTACGCTTGAAGGCCCCGGAATGATAGGTGTATCTGGTTCCTCTAAAAGACTTTTTGAAGTATTGTCGCTAGAAGAAATCAATGTTATTTTTATTACTCAAGCCTCTTCTGAGCACTCGATCTGTATTGGAATTCTAAATGAAGATGCCGAAGCTGCCGAAGCCGTAATCAACAAAGCCTTTGAAATCGAAATTTTACAGCACAAAGTAGATCCTTGCATCGTAGAAAAAAATCTATGTATTATTGCTTTAGTTGGTGAAAACATGAAAAATCACCAAGGATTGAGCGGTAAGATGTTCAGTACTTTAGGAAAAAACAATGTCAACATTCGTGCGATTGCCCAAGGTGCTTCTGAAAGAAATATATCTGCGGTAATCAATCAACGAGATGTTAAAAAAGCATTAAACACACTTCACGAACGTTTCTTTGAAGACAATACTAAACAACTAAACTTGTTTGTTATGGGTGTTGGAAATGTAGGTGAGAAATTCATCGATCAAATCAACCAACAAAAGAAATTCTTAAAAGAAAATCTAAAAATAAATCTTCGCGTTATCGCTTTGTCTAATTCTCGTAAAATGATTTTTGACGAAGATGGAATTGATTTAAAAGCATGGCAAGTGGCGATAGACAATGGAGATGCTGCTAATCCAGAATTGTTTATTAAAAAAGTAAAAAATCTGAATTTACGTAATAGTATTTTTGTGGATATCACGGCAAATGAAGGCGTTTCTAAAACATACGAGCACTTCTTAAGACAAAGTGTAGCCGTTGTAACATGTAACAAAATTGCTTGTTCTTCTGCTTTTGAAAACTATAAAAATCTTAAAAGCCTATCCCGAAGATACAATGCGCCTTTCTTGTTTGAAACAAATGTTGGAGCGGGTTTACCTATTATCGACACCGTTAAAAATCTAGTAGCATCAGGAGATAAAGTCAACAAAATCCAGGCTGTTTTATCTGGTAGTTTGAATTTTATCTTTAATAATTTTGATAAAAACAACCCTTTTGACCAAGTAGTAAAAGAAGCTGGTGTTCAAGGATTTACTGAGCCTGATCCGAAGATTGATTTGAGCGGAATTGATGTTGCAAGAAAAATCCTGATTTTGATTCGCGAGAGTGGTTACGAAATGGAAATTGAAGAAATTGAAAATCAATCATTCCTTCCTGCTGCCTGTATCGAAACGACAAATAATGAAGATTTCTTTAAATCTCTTATAGAACATGCTGCTCATTTTGAAGGGATTTTGGCTACGGCCAATGAAAAAGAAAGTCGCTTAAAATTTGTTGCTCAGTTTGAAAATGGAAAAGCGAGCGTAGGTTTGCAGTTCATCCCAAAAGATCATCCTTTTTACAACTTAGAAGGAAAAGACAATATTGTATTGTTTTATACAGATCGTTATGTTGACCAACCTTTATTAATAAAAGGGGCCGGTGCGGGAGCTGCAGTTACTGCTTCTGGAATTTTTGCGGATGTGATTCGAATTGGAAATGTGTAAAAAAATTAGTTTAAAGTTTTTTTAGTTTAAAGTTTCAAGTTACTCTTAAACCTGAAACTTTAAACCTCAAACAAAAAATATATGAATGAAATAAAAATATTTTGCCCAGCTACAATTGCTAATCTATCTTGTGGATTTGATGTGCTAGGATTGTGCCTTGACAATGTAGGTGACGAAATGATTATCAGAAAATCAGATCAAAAAGGGATTCGTATCACTAAAATTATGGGTGCCGATTTACCTTTGGAAACAGAAAAAAACGTAGCAGGTGTTGCTGGACTGGCTTTACTTGATGCAGTTGAAACCGATTTTGGTTTTGATATCGAAATTTACAAAAATATAAAAGCTGGAAGCGGAATTGGGAGCAGTGCCGCCAGTGCCGCCGGTGCCGTTTATGGAATCAATGTTTTACTAGGAAATCCTTTTGCTATAAAAGATTTGGTGCAGTTTGCTATGCAAGGAGAAAAGTTAGCATGCGGAAACGCTCATGCTGATAACGTGGCTCCTGCCCTATTGGGTGGATTTACGTTGGTGAGAAGCTACAGCCCTTTAGATATTATAAAAATCGAAAGTCCTTCAGAATTGTATGCAACTGTGGTTCACCCTCAGATTGAACTAAAAACATCTGATGCACGATCCGTATTAAAGCAAACCGTTTCCTTAAAAAGTGCGATTATGCAATGGGGAAATGTGGGCGGACTAATCGCAGGATTATACACAAAGGATTATGATTTGATAGGTCGGTCACTACATGACGAAATCGTAGAACCATTGCGCTCTGTGCTCATACCCGGTTTTGATTTAATCAAACAAACCGCTTTAGAAAATGGTGCTTTAGGTTCAGGAATATCAGGCTCTGGCCCTTCTATTTTTGCTTTAAGCAAAGGAAGAGACGCTGCCGATAAAATCGCCAAAGCAATGAGCGCAGTTTATGACGAAATGAAATTACCGTATGAAATTCACGTTTCAAAAGTGAATCCTGATGGAGTACGAATATTATAATATTAAATAAAAATTTAAGATTTTTGATTAACGATTTTTGATTTTAGAAGTAACTCCTGTTACGAGAAAAATCAACAATCTAAAATCGTTAATCTTCAATCAGAAATCATTTTTACCAATGAAATACTACAGTTTAAACCATAACGCCCCAAACGTTTCCTTTCAGGAAGCGGTAATACAAGGATTAGCCTCTGACAAAGGGTTGTATTTTCCGGAAACGATAACGCCATTACCTAAAGATTTCTTTGATACAATCGAAAATTTAAGCAACGAAGAAATCGCTTTTGAAGCCATCCAGCAATTTGTAGGAGATGAAATTCCTGCTAACATACTTAAAGAAATTATTGCCGACACCCTGTCTTTTGATTTCCCCGTTGTCGAAGTAGAAAAAGGAATCTATTCACTTGAATTATTTCATGGCCCTACAATGGCATTTAAGGACGTAGGAGCGCGTTTCATGTCGCGTTGTTTGGCGTATTTCAATAAAGACAAAAAAGACAGTAAAAACACCGTTCTTGTAGCGACTTCCGGAGATACCGGCGGTGCAGTTGCTAGCGGCTTTCTAGGCGTTGCCGGTGTAGAAGTAATCATTCTCTACCCTTCAGGAAAAGTGAGTGACATTCAGGAAAAACAGCTTACAACATTAGGTCAAAATATAAAAGCGCTCGAAGTAGATGGTGTTTTTGATGATTGCCAGGACATGGTAAAAAAAGCATTCTTAGACGAAAGTCTGAAACACAAAAACCTGACTTCGGCAAATTCAATTAATATTGCACGTTGGTTACCACAAATGTTTTACTTTTTCTTTGCTTACAAAGAATTGAAAAAGCAAAACAAGGAATTGGTATTCTCTTGCCCAAGCGGCAATTTCGGAAATATCTGCGCTGGAATTATGGCTAAAAAATTAGGTTTACCCCTTCTTCATTTTGTGGCTTCCACAAATGTAAATGACACCGTACCAAGATTTTTAGCTAGCGGATTTTACGATCCACAACCATCGAAAGCTACGATTTCGAATGCTATGGATGTGGGGAATCCAAGTAATTTCATTCGGATTCAGGAAATGTACCACAATGATTTAACCCATTTCAAGAAGGACTTTTCTTCTTATACTTTTACCGATGAAGAAACAACTGAAGCAATGAAAAACATTTATCATGCAAACGGTTATATCGCTGAACCGCATGGTGCGATCGGTTATTTAGGATTAAAAAAAGAATTACATAACTATCCAAATGCCATTGGCGTTTTTCTTGAAACAGCACACCCTATTAAGTTTTTAGATGTTGTAGAACCAGCTTTAAACGTAAAGTTACCTATTCCTACCCAAATTGAAAGTGTGATGGATAAAGAAAAAGTAAGTACTAAAATTAAAACGTACGAAGAATTGAAAGCGTTCTTGGGATAAACTTTCAAAACCAAATATACAAACGACTGAGAAGTGATTTTTAGTCGTTTTTTTATGGTTTTCCCTTTCCTATTTTATATTTACTTATTTATAGAATTTTAAAATTTATCAATAGTTAAATCATACAAAAATCACTGACTATCAGATAGATAATTAAAATCAACATTTATTAAATTGTGAACAAAATAATCATTTACTATATTAGTATTTTTAGAAGCTCTTATTAACTGTAGCATTAAAATCAAAAATATTTATGGATTTAGATAAAATAACTAACCTAATTACCGACAAATTAACCGACTGGGGAGAAGCTCTGATCAAATTATTACCTAACATTGTATTAGCAGCCGTAGTCCTAGTACTTGGGTTTTACTTCGCTAAGTTCATTCGTAGAGTAACTATAAAACTACTCTCAAAAATTTCTAATAACCACACTCTTAACAACTTATTTAGTTCAGTAGTTTATTCTTCATTCATTGGCATCGTTCTTTTTACCGTGCTAACTATCCTAAATCTGGACAAAGCAGTTACTTCCATATTAGCTGGTGCAGGAATTTTAGGATTGGCATTAGCATTTGCTTTTCAAGATATAGCTGCAAATTTCATGTCGGGGATATTTATATCATTTAGAAAGCCACTTAAAGTTGGTGATATTGTACAAATTAAAGACTACATGGGTAAAGTTAAAGAAATAAATCTTCGTGATACAGTTGTAGAAACTTTTCAAGGTAAAACCGTTATCATTCCTAACAAAGAAGTCTTTCAAAATCCTATTGAAAACTACACCATCTTACAAAAAAGGCGCTTTGATCTAATAGTAGGAGTCTCTTATGGTGATGATTTAGAAAAAGTACGCCAAATTACATTTGATGCTGTAAGTGGAATTGAAGAACTTTCTCAAGACCATAAGGTCGACGTTTTCTTTGTTGAATTTGGTGATAGTTCTGTCAATTTATCGGTACGAATGTGGATCAATACTCCTGAACAATCTGTCTACAACAAAGTAGGAAGTGAAGCTATTCTTAGAATTAAGAAAGCGTATGACGCAAATGACATCATGATTCCATTCCCTATCAGAACTTTAGATTTTGGTATAAAGGGCGGAACAACGTTAAACGAAATGCCTATTAATATTAAAAAGGAACAATAACAAATTTTAGTAATTTAAGACTTTTTACCCCAGTCAAAATCTTGTTAAATAAATAAAACGACAAAAAAAGCGAAAGGTCTATCAGAAAGAAATTATCAGTGCCCAAAAATCATTAGATCAAATAATTAATGAGTGAAATGATTTTGCTGTTTAATTAAGTCTGACATTCTGCGGAAAAACTGCGGAGGTAGACAGGCCGCAATTTGCACAAATAAAACATCATCTACTTACTTTTTATTTATTGTTGGATTAAACTCCAAATAAAAACTGTTTTTAGTTTACGATAACTATGGCGTTTTAACACGTGTTAACATTCTGTTTTGTAAGATTTAACATTAATTACCTTGTACTCTTTTCTATATAAAGTCTCTCGTCTATCTTATTATGACTAATTTTACATTAAACATTTAAAAAAGAATAGTACAATGAAAAACTTAAAACTAATTGCTTTGGCAATGATTCTTATTACTGCCGTTGGCTGTAAAGATTCTAAAAAAACTACCGAAGAAAGCACTACAGAAACTCAGACTACAGAAGGGACTTACAGTGTAGTAAATGATTCTACAAAAGTAAGTTTTGATGCTTATAAGACAACTGAAAAAGTAGCTGTTGGCGGTACATTTAAAGAAATAACATTAACAAATACCGGACAAGGAAAAACGGCTTTAGAAGCTTTGAATGGTACTAAATTTACTATTCCAGTAAGTAGTTTGTTTACAAATGACGCTACGGGAACTAGAGATCCTAAGATTTTAAAATTCTTTTTTGGAGTAATGAAAAATACAGAACTTATTTCTGGTGAGTTTAAAGTTGCTGCTGATAACACCTGTTCTATAGATGTACTATTAAACGGAAAAACAGCAAATATTCCTTTACAATACACAACGAATAGTGATACTAGCCTTTCTTTTGACGGGGTAATGAATTTAGAAAACTGGGATGGTTTAGCAGCTGTAGCTTCCATCAATAAAGCATGTGAGGCATTGCATACTGGAAAAGATGGTGTAAGTAAAACATGGAGCGAAGTGGCTGTACATGCTGATGTTTTATTAAGTAAAAACTAGTTTATAGCAAATTACTTCGCATTCTCTACAACAAAGACAACGCACAAAAAAAGCGACCAACTTATGATAAGTTAGTCGCTTTTTTTTATTTGTTAATTCTAGAATTGATAGGCAATCTACATTTTGTTAAATTTGAATTTCTGTCCACCAATTGAAGCTTCATACATCAGCCCACCTTTTTGCATCGTAAAAACCATAACACCCTCAGCATATTTTACATTTGTTGAAGCTCCTTCTGTTACAGCAACTGCTGATGCTTGAGCAGAAAATTCAAATCGGCTTTCTTTAAAACGATTTAATTCTTCCTGAGATTCAAAAAATATCACTTCACGATAAGCTTGACCACCTGCCTGAAATCCTATACTTAATTGAGATAATTTTGCCATCCCTATAATAGTACCTCCTTCATAGACAACTCCATTACCAGCTGCGGCACCTATTCCTAACCCCCCTTTTCCTACATTAGGAAAAATAACATATCCTGCAGCATTATCAAAAAGACTCTCCATAAGTGCATCACTCTTAATAAACTCCTCTTTTGCTAACTTACTGTCTTCTATGATTTGCCTTTTCTTAGCCTTTGATTGAGCAAACATTGCTGTCGTGTTTAGCAAAAAAGCTAACATTACTATCCCAATAATATTTAATTTTTTCATAATCTTCTGTTTTTTAAATTGTTGTACTACATAAAGATATTACTTTTTATTAGCTTAGAGTCAAACTTATTATAATGTTATAAGCTTTAACTAAAAATCTACAAATAAAGTGTCAATAACCGATGCATCCAGTCTTTAAACACTAAAGCATTCTGATGGTAAGATCCGATGTTATTAATAAAGAAAAGCGAAGTACTAAAATTAATATGTATGCCGAATCTAAAGTGAATATTTAATAAAAGGTTAAATATCTAAGAAGTAACTCGCATCCTTTTTTATCGAAGTAGATTTTTCTATTTGTTTACCCTACCTTTTTTGCTAGATTAATAGTTTTGATCCTATCAAACATAGGACTGAAACTATATCGCAAATCTATTTGAGGAACAGACAAAGAGTAGCCCTTATTTTAGACTACTTACACTTAATCTGGGAAGTATTTAGAAATTAAATATTTTAATTCTTCAGCTTTAATCGGTTTTGTAATATAATCATTGCACCCTGACTCAATTGCTTTTTCCATGTCACTTGCAAAAGCATAAGCTGTTTGTGCAATTATCACTACTTCTGTATTGAACTTTCGTATTTCGGTAATTGCCTCATAACCTCCCATTTTTGGCATCTGAATATCCATTAGTACTAAATCAGTATCAGGATTATTACGACAAGCTTCTACTGCTTCTAATCCATTTCTTGTATTGACAATTTCCCTTCCAAAACCTTTAACCACTTTAGAAACTAGCATCTCTGATACTGCATCATCTTCGGCAATAACAATTTTCAACTTTTTACTACAGCTAACCTCAGCAGGAAATACAACATCCACAGTACTTATTTTTTCTATAGTTGCATCAACCATAAATGGAAGTGTAAAATAAAACACGGTTCCTTTTCCTTCCTTAGATTCAAGCCAGATTGAGCCACCTAACATTTCCACATAAGCCTTAGAAATTGACAACCCTAAACCCGCTCCTTGCAGCGCCATCTTATTAGCAATATCGGCTTGAATAAATCGTTCGAAAACAGCTTTTTGTCTGTCATTTGGTATTCCAATTCCTGTATCTTTTACATAAAATTCAAGAAAGCTATCTTTTACCGTATAGCCAAATTCTATTCCTCCTTTTTCGGTGTGATTGATCGCGTTTTTAACCAAGTTTGTAAGTATCGCAAATACTTTCTCGCGATCTGTTGTTAAGACTGCTTCGTTAAAAGGCAAAGCATTTTTATAAGATAATTTAATCCCTTTTTTTTCTGCCTCTGGAGTAAAGAAAGTGTAGATATATTCTAGTTGTTCATTAATATTAGTCATCTGCAGATGAACTTCCATTTGGCCCGACTCAATCTTCGAAATATTAATAATATCATTAATAATATTGAGCATTCTTAAACCACTTTTTTCAATAATCTTAATGTACTTTCGTTGCTTTTTCCCTTTTAGATTGGGTTCTTTCAATAAATCCGCAAAACCTAATATTCCGTTCATAGGGGTACGGATTTCGTGACTCATATTAGCAAGAAAAGAAGATTTTAATCGGTCTGACTCTTCTGCCTTTTCTTTTTCCATATTAAGGTCTATCTCTAATTGTTTCCTTTCGCTAATATCATATTCTATACCATCCCAGCATACCAAACCACCAATGAGTCTAGGTTTTGCAACAGAATAAGCCCATCTAATACTTCCGTCTGGATTTATTACTCGCACTTCTGTAATATAATTAGACATCGTATTTATAGCCTTTATTTCTGCTACTTTCATTATTTCTATGTCATCCGGATGAATCCTTCTGTAAATTAAGCTAGGGTCCTCAATTACTTCTGCTGCTGTACATCCATAAAGTTTAACAACCCCATCGCTCACATAATTAAATTTTCTTCTGTTTTCATCAAGTGTAACTATTTGATAAATCATTCCGTTTACTAAATTATCTGCAATTAATTTTAACTGATTTTGGCTTTCTTCTGCCTTTTCTTTTTCTTTGTTGAGTTCGTATGTTTTAATTTTTACTTTTTTTCGTAGTAATAGTGCGAAAGAAACTGAAATAATTAAAACGATAAAAATAATGAGCAATAACCATTTTATATAACTTGGAATCCACTTAGCAGAATCTCTTTCTAACCAATAAAACAGTGACTTATAATAGGCTGAATTAGCATCATTTTTTTGAATTGAGATGTTTTTATCAAACAATTCAACCAATGCCTTATTTTTATTTTTTGTAAATGCAAAATGCAGTGCCGAGGGCCTGATTATTATTCCTGTAGGTACTATATTCTCGTCAAATAGGTTTGAAAAAGTAAAAAATCGGTCGGCGACTAATATATCAATTTCACTATTCTTAAGTGCCTTTGCAGAACTAGTATAATTATCGTATGTATAAAGATTAAATGCTATATTAAAGTCTTTAGGCACCACATCTCGCATTTGAGTTTCTTGAATGGAGCCCTTTAATACACCTACTTTCAAATTATTCAGTTCTAGTACTGAATTTAATTTGAGTTCTTTTCTCGAAAACGCTTCTAACCAAGAAGTTAGCACAGGTAGTTTGTTCAGGCTAAAAATAGAATCTCGTTGCGCTGAGTATACAACATCAGGTAGCACATCAATCTCCCCTTTTTGTAACTTTTTATAAAGATTGTCCCAGGTATCAAAGACATAATCCAGTTTCAAATTTTCTGCCTTTCCAATTTCTTTAATAAGATCAATAAAAACACCTTCAGGTTTATCATTTTCATTATAAAATATTTTCGGAGGATTATCATACACCCCTACTCTTATAACTTTATCGCTGTTTTTCTGTGCAAAAATCGATTCCGAAACTCCAAAGCAAATTAAAATTAATAACAATCCGCAATATCTATTTGTAAAAATTTTTATCATTATTTTTTCAATGAATTGGTTATCACGAAAATATGAATTCTAGATGGATAAATAAGAATCAAAACGCAAAAAACAATACCGTCTAGTTGTGAATATCTTAATTTCAATCCTCTTTGTATTAAAAGGAGCTTGTTTTCGCAATTACCTCAGCTCTTTGAACATTAAAATAAGAGACAAGAAAACTAATATTCCTAAAGGAAGTAACTCGTTCTTTTTCTAGTAATAATGTGCTAAAGGCGCCAAAGTATTTCCAAAAAAAGCGATTTAGTTGATTGTAGAAAGTAAATAGTCACTTGAAATTCTTCTTTGTATTGTACTAGCCCAATCGTATTGCGTGACTCGCGTAAGGGATTGCGGCGTTATCCTTTATTTTTTTCCTTCAAAAAATAAAGATTAAGCCAAAAGCCCGACCCAAAAGCTGCAGCCACGTTCATCAGTCCCAAACATTTCTGCTTTTGGGTTACGCCCAAATCCTAATTATCACCTAATAAGAAATCCCGCTAAATCCATTTTGATTCTCTTTTTATTTATATTTGTAACTACAAAATCACAATTCAGTATTTCCCACATGATTACAATAGCAACACTAGAAGACGTTTCAGAATTAAATAAATTAATCAACTCGGGGTACCGTGGGGAATTTTCTAAAAAAGGATGGACCACCGAAGCCAACATACTAGAAGGCAGTCGAACCAACGATGCCGAACTGAAGGAAATTATCAGTACCAGTAAAAATACGTTGCTAAAATTCACAGAGAACAACCGGATTATAGGTTGTGTTTTGCTGGTCGAAAAAGAACAACAACTCTATTTAGGCATGTTGACGGTATCACCTGAGTTGCAAAATAGCGGTATTGGAAAAAAATTATTACAACAGGCCGAAGTTCATGCTCAGGCATTAGGTTTACCTACAATTATCATGACTGTTATCGCTATTAGAACGGAGTTGATTGACTGGTACAAACGCCACGGTTATGCAGATACTGGTGCTAGAGAAGCTTTCCCAGAAAGCGATATTCATATTTCAATAGTAGAGCAACCTTTAGAATTTATGGTGCTGGAGAAAAAAATTATATGATTTTTCGGGCGATAAAATAATGCGTATCGCCCTTTGAAATTTATGCTTTACAGAACAAACTCTGTAAATAAGCGTTGGCTTGTTTTTTCTAAATCATCACACAATCCTGGATGCGGTCTTGAAGTTTGAATTACAGAACTACGTAAAGCCGTTAACCAACGAAAACGAGATGGAATATCCATCAAAGCAATTGGCCCTCCATCTTTGGTTCCGTGCCCAACTTTTTCGAATGCGGATAAATTAAGTTGAATTTGTTCTACGTCAGCTTCTACTGACAGTGAAAGTACTTTTTCGACATTAAGAGAATGAAGTACCTTAATAAATTTAGCTTTTTTGCAAAAAAGGACAATCCCTACATTGAGGAATTCTTCGCGTTCTACCCTAGGCACAACCCGAATTACGGCATACTCATATAAGTGCTTCTCTTGCATTTTGGGCTTCTTTAATAAAAATTTCTGAATGATTTAATCTGGTCAATAGGAACTGTAAATATACATTCCGCAATTCAGCTGCCGTATCTTCTACCTCTTCCCACTGCAACCAATCCTCTGGAATTAGGTTTACTATTCCTTCTAACACTTCTGGAGTCAATAATTGTTTAAAAGCTGCATCCGTTTCAGCTAAGACTGATGCTTGTGGCAACAATACGTGATCTTTGATTAGTGCAAACGGACTCTGCGCATGTTTTTCCCAATTGGTCCAAGAGTGATGAAAATACAAACTTGCCCCATGATCAATTAGCCATAATTCTTTATGCCAAATCAACATATTGGTATTTCTGAAGGTACGGTCAACATTTGTTATATAAGCATCTAGCCAAACAATTTGTGAAGCCAATACTGGATTAACAACTGTTACCACAGGATCAAAATTGATTGCGCCAGAAAGGAAATGTAGTGCCAGATTCATTCCTTGACTTCCTTGCAATAAATCCTGAATTTCCTCATCGGCCTCTGTTCTACCAAAAGCTTCATCCAGATTAGCAAAAACTAATTCAGGCATTTTCATTCCCAAAGCGCGAGCAATTTCACCACCAATCAATTCAGCGATTAAGGCTTTGACGCCGTGACCGGCACCTCTAAATTTAAGGACATATTTAAAATCGTCATCGGCTTCCGCCAAAGCAGGCAAAGAACCCCCTTCGCGCAAAGGAGTGATGTACCGCGTAACATTTACGGTTCGAAGATTGAAGTTGGTTTTCATATTCGGAATTTACTAAAGTGCAAACTTACAAATAAGTTGAGTGGATTTTACTGGAAGCATTAAAAATCCTACTACTTACTAGTATAGGTTTTCCCTTTGCTTTTCTTTATCGATAGAAGTTGCTTGCAATAATAAATAGACTCATCTCTTACTTTTATATTCATTTTTAATGTCACTTTCCTATTATTATTCACTAAATCATGAGAAACATAAGGCTTTAGCAATTTATAATCTACCTCATCAAAATATACTATTCTGACAGAATCATTAAACTTTACCCTAACCCAAGGAGACGTAATGACTTTATATTTTTTTAAATTATCAAAATATTCTAAAAGATGTAAATCATTACTATTAGGAGCCTTTATTTGACGTATACTATCCAAAATATTTTCCCATTTAGTAATATTCTTTTGATTCAGGTTATAATAATTAAATACTTCAACGGATTTAAAAGCTAAATCTCCCTCCATAATTCTGTCTTTTGGAGAACAGGAAATTAAAATAAATAGAACAACTAGTAGTTTATATTTTTTCATGCTAATTCTACTTTTCATTATATATTTTCTAAACTTAAAAATGCTTTTCCAAATACTTTATAATATCCAAAGGATAAAAGACTGTTAACCTGCTGCGGGCAAAGTGTTTCGGGCGTTAAATTAATGAAATTATAACAATACTCGTTATTCTTAATCATCAAATTAATTCATTTTTTATAAGAATTTACCTTACATTTGATTGATCCTAAAAAAACAACCCATGAAAAAAAGTATCTATCTCTTGCTGATTTTAGTTTTTGCTTCGTTTACAACTTCAAATGAGCCAATAACAATTTCAGGGAAAATCACAAATACGAAGAATGGGCAAATTACCATTAAAGGACAATCTTTTGAGAAAGAAATCAAATTAAAAGCTGACGGGACTTTTTCAGAAAATATAATGATTCCATATGATGGAATTTACAGTCTTGAAACTGGTAACAACACTATACCCCTTTATTTATCAAAAGGAACAAAACTAAGTCTTAGTACTGATGACAAAACGTTTCTTTCCTCTTTAAAATATAGCGGAAATGGAAGTATAGAGAATCAATATATTACCCAAAAATCTCTTATAACTTCTCAAGTTTCAGATGAAGAATTGTATAAACTAGATGAGCCAGCGTTCTTGAAAAAAGTCAATGAAATTAAAACTGCTATTTCAGCATTGTACAATAAAACTAAATTTTCTAATGCCTACTTTAAAGAAAAAGAGGTTGCAAACATTCATTATTTAGGGCAGAAACACTTTTTATATTACAAATATTCGCATGCTTATCATGCCCATTTGAATGGATTTGAAGTTTCTGATAAATTTCCAGAATTTGACGGCAACATGGATCTAGACAATGATGCTGATTTTTTGTTTTCAAATGAATACCAAAAAATGGCTACATTGAAATTCTTGAATAATCTAAAAGATGATGGAACAAATATTGACTTCACTACAGCTAAAATCACGGCTATTAAAGCGGTAAAAAGTCAAAATCTTAAGAATTTCATCATTCAAAATTTGATTTATGACGTGAACATTGATAATGCCAATTATGAAAAAATATACCAAGAATATCTTTCAACTACAAATAATCCAAAATTAAAAGAAAATCTTACTATTCTTTATAATAATATAAAAGCATTAGAAATTGGCAATCCGTCTCCAAAATTCGATTATGAAAACCAAAAAGGTGGAAAAACATCTTTAGAAAGTCTGAAGGGAAAATATGTTTATATTGATGTTTGGGCGACCTGGTGTGGCCCATGCCTTCAGGAAGTACCAGCCCTACAAAAAGTGGAAGAACAGTATCATGGCAAAAATATTGAGTTTGTTAGCATCTCAATTGATAATGTTAAAGACCGAGTAAAATGGAGTAATCTTGTAAATACAAAACAATTAGGAGGAATTCAATTATTGGCAGATAAGGAATGGGATTCTAAATTTATAAAAGAATACGAAATTCAAGGAATCCCTAGATTCATTCTTATCGATCCAAATGGAAACATTGTAAATTCCAACGCTCCCAGACCTTCAGATACTAGTTTAATTGATTTGTTTAACGAATTGAAAATATAAGATTTAATAAAGCCCTTTTTTAGGGCTTTTATTTTGTAATACTCAAAAACGCTTTCCCTAAATATTTAATTATGTCTGAAGCGATGAAGGACTGATAGCCCGTTTTTGGCAAAGCGATATCGGCCGTTAGTCCGTGAAGATAAACGCTCAGGATGGCAGCGTCAACTGGCTCATAGGATTGCGCTACTAAACTTGTAATAATTCCCGTTAAGACATCGCCACTTCCCGCAGTTGCCAAAGCCGCATTTCCAGTTGTGTTTTCATAAACAGTTCCCCCATCAATAATATGCGTGGGTGCCCCTTTCATCACAATAACCAAATTATATTGTTTAGAAAAGGTAATTGTTTTATATAATTTTTCTTCGTCCGTACTCCATTTACCTATTAAGCGTTCTAGTTCTTTGGGATGCGGTGTTAGGATTGTTTTGGGTTGTAATAATGTAAACCATGCTGCATTTTTTGACAAAATATTTAATGCATCAGCATCTATTACTAGCGGAACTGTATTCTTTTTTAGGAAATCATGAACTGCCTTTTGCGTTTCGGTTTCTTGTCCTAAACCTGGACCAATACCAATCGCTTGTGGTTTTATGTCGAATGTCATATTCGAAATGTATTTTTCACTTTTATCCGTTAGTGTCATTACTTCAGGATTTGAAATTTGCAAAATCTCATAACCACATTCAGGAACGTAGGCCGTTACGAGTCCGCAACCTGTTTTTAGGCAGGATTTTGAAGCTAATACAGCTGCACCAATCTTTCCATAACTTCCTGCAATAATTAATGCGTGCCCTTGAATTCCTTTGTGGGTTTGGGAGTCAATGGGTTTGTAGCGTTTTATGATTTCGTTCTTATCTATGAATATGGGCTGCATCATTTTGAATTATTTGTTTAAAATTACAAAATTAATGGAGAAATGAAATGCCCTAGCCCAGATAGTAATGAAAATCCTTTTACTTTTTTCTTTAAAAAGTAAAAGATTGCAATGGATAGGTGGAAATGGCTCCTAAATACTATTGAATTTACATATTTGATGCCTTAAATATGATAATTTTTCAATAAATTAGCCACTTCAAATTTTATATACATACACAATGAAAAATACTGCGCTGACGCACATACACGAAAGTTTGGGAGCAAAAATGCTTCCGTTTGCCGGATACAATATGCCTATTTTATATGAAGGGGTGAATGCTGAACATGAAACGGTTAGAAATGCTGTAGGTGTTTTTGATGTTTCACACATGGGAGAATTCTTGCTTACAGGACCAAATGCTTTGGCTTTGATTCAGAAAGTGAGTTCAAATGATGCATCAGTATTGACTGTTGGTAGAGCGCAATATTCTTGTTTGCCTAACAATGACGGCGGCGTTGTGGATGATTTGTTAATCTACAAGATGAAAGAGGAGGAATATTTATTAGTTGTAAATGCTTCGAATATTGAAAAAGACTGGAATTGGATTTCGGCTCAAAATGATTTGGGTGTCGACATGAAAAACATATCTGAAGACTATTCTTTATTGGCAATTCAAGGGCCAAAAGCAGTTGAAGCAATGCAGTCATTATCTTCAATAGATTTGTCAGCTATCAAATATTACCATTTTGAAGTGGCGGATTTCGCAGGACTTGACAATGTAATTATATCCGCAACGGGATACACTGGTTCTGGAGGTTTTGAAATCTATTGCAAGAATGAAGATGCGGAACAAATATGGAACAAAGTATTTGAAGCTGGTGCGGCTTTCGGAATCAAACCAATTGGATTAGCCGCAAGAGATACGTTGCGTCTTGAAATGGGTTTATGTTTGTACGGAAATGACATTAGCGACACGACTTCTCCACTTGAAGCAGGATTGGGCTGGATTACTAAATTTACCAAAGAATTCACTAACTCTGAAAACCTGAAAAAGCAAAAAGAAGAAGGTGTCTCCAGAAAACTCGTTGCTTTTGAAATGCAAGAACGTGCGGTACCAAGACACGACTATGAAATTGTAGACGGAACCGGATCTGTGATTGGGATTGTAACTTCTGGAACAATGTCACCATCAATGAACAAAGGAATTGGACTGGGTTATGTAACTGTAGCAAATAGCGTATTGGATAATGATATCTATATCAGAATTCGTAAAAATGACGTTCCTGCTAAAGTGGTAAAATTACCTTTCTACAAGAAATAAATTAATATTTATTCGATAACCGCTCATTCACTATTTAAATTACATGCTTTTTGGTATGTTTTTAAATAGTGAATAAGCGGTTTCTTTTTTATAATATCTTCCTTTTTTACAGCAAAACATTAGATTTAAATAGTTCTGAAAAAAATAGCTTAAATCCAAGTCTTTATGTAACTTTATAATTAAGCAAAATTGCTTAATTTTTAGCTTTTTTCGAAATTAATAAAGCGGAGATGAAAATAATTTCACTGGTCTTTTTCTTATGTACATTTTCGCTTATCGCCCAAAGTGATACTAAAACTTGTGTTTTACTTTCTAAAGTTAATACGCTTATTCAAAGTAAGCATATTCAGCCAAAACCAATTGACGATAGTTTATCTGTTTTTGTCTTTGATAGCTTTATTGATGCACTCGATCCTTCCAGAAATATTTTACTAAAATCAGAATACGAATCCCTATCGCTTAAATACAGATTGAATATCGATAATTTAATCCAGCGAAACGATTGTTCTTTCCTGCCTGATATTATAACGGTCTATAAAAATGGACTATTGCGAAACAGAGCTATTTTAGAAAAAATGAAGACTGATACGATTGGATATAATGTTAAAGATACGATTCGGTTTTATAAAAAAGCATTTCCATTTTATCTAGAAGATGACCAAGTCGAAACTGCCTGGAGAAAAAACATAAAATATAAAATTCTTGATGATATTGTTTCTCAGAACACTAATCTAGATTCTATTACAGCAGCATTTAACACCGTAGAATCAGCATCTAAAAAACTAATTATAGCAAACGAAATTTGCAAAATAAAGGTGATTTTGCAAAAAGAATCCGGTTTTGAAGAAAATTTATTTGATAATTTCTGCTCTTATTTCGATCCACACTCTGCGTACTTCAACGTCGATACCAAATCTAATTTTGTAGCTTCCTTATCAAAAGAACATTTGTCTATGGGGATGAACGTAAACTTGAATGATCGCAATGAAATTATAATCATCAAAATAGATCCCGATGGTCCTGCCTTTCAAACTGGCGGAATAAAAAAAGGGGATCAAATCATCGCCGTTTCCAACCTAAAAGAAACATTACAGGTTTCTTGCGCCACTTTAGAATCTATTTCGAATATGATTCTCTCGGATACTAATAAAAAAATCATGCTTACCCTAAGAAGAAGCTCTGGTAAAAACTTTAAGGTACTTGTAGAAAAGAAGCTCTTAAAAGACGAAGGTAATGCTGTTTATAGTTTTATTATTGTACATAAAAACCGCCGCTACGGTTATGTAAAAATTCCTAGTTTCTATACTGACTTTGAAGGAAATAGCGGCAAAGGCTGTTCTGAAGACGCGGCGCTGGAAGTACTAAAACTACAAAAAGACAGTATTCAGGGTGTTATTATAGATCTGATAGACAATGGAGGAGGCTCGATGGAAGAAGCCATAAAATTAGCAGGAATGTTTATCGATAACGGACCTATATCCATTATAGTAGATAATAAAAATGAGCAAAGCATTATAATTGATCCTTATCCGGGAATGATTTACAAAGATCCTATAGTGCTATTGGTTAATGGGAATTCGGCTTCAGCGACTGAGTTTTTTGCTTCGGCATTACAAGACTACAATAGGGCGCTGTTGATGGGAAGTACAACCGTAGGTAAAGCCACTATGCAGTCCATAATGCCATTAGAACCTAATGATAATGAAAACTTTGTAAAAGTCAGCATTAATAAATTTTATAGGATCAACGGAAAAAGCAATCAGGCTACTGGAATTATTCCTAATGTAGTAGTTCCTGAAATTTATGAAGTCCTATATCCTAAGGAGTGCAACAACCCTACTGCTTTTAAAAATGACAGTATTACAGCTTCCATTGTTTATAAGCAATTCATTAAAAATAGTGCGATGGCAAAAATCGCAAAAAGAAGTACGGATAGAATCGCTGCTAATTCCTATTTCGATGAAACAAAAAAACTGAATGAAAAAATTGAAGATTTAGTAAACACGCCAAAATCACCTCGACCACTGACTCTTACTGCAGTTATTAAAGACCAATCTGAAATCAATGCGATGTGGGAGGAAATTAATGCATTCGATACAAAAAGTAACAATTTGATAATTCATAATTCAAACCTTAATAATTATTTGCTGAGTATTAACCCTTCGGAAAAAGCAAATAATGAATTCCAACTGAAAAATGTGAAAAAAAATCATTATTTAAATGAAGCGATTGCGATAATTAATGATTTGAATTCCGTCAAAAAATAACGAAAAGGGAATATTACCAAAATTTAATAAAAAGAACAGAAGAGGCTTTTGGTATAAATAAGGAATAACTGTATTTTTGCAGTTCAATATAATAAATAAGAAATGGGAAGAGCGTTTGAATTCAGAAAAGGGAGAAAAATGAAACGTTGGTCAGCAATGGCTAAAGCATTTACTAGAATTGGAAAAGACATTGTAATGGCCGTTAAGGAAGGCGGACCAAATCCTGAAGCTAATTCACGATTAAGAGCAGTTATTCAGAATTCAAAGGCTGCAAATATGCCTAAAGAAAATGTAGAACGTGCTATTAAAAAAGCTACTGATAAAGATACTGCAAATTATAAAGAAGTTTTGTTTGAAGGTTATGCTCCTCATGGGATTGCACTTTTAATTGAAACGGCTACTGACAATAATAATAGAACTGTTGCTAATGTGAGAAGTTATTTCAACAAATGCAATGGTACTATGGGAACACAAGGTTCTGTTGAATTTATGTTTGACCATACCTGTAACTTCCGTATTCCTGCAGATGGACTTGATCCTGAAGAGTTAGAATTGGAATTAATTGATTTTGGTGCCGAAGAAGTTTTTGAAGATGAAGACGGAATATTAATTTATGCGCCTTTTACAAGTTTTGGAACTATCCAAAAAGAGCTTGAAAATCGCAATCTAGAAATCCTTTCTTCTGGTTTTGAACGAATTCCTCAAAACACTACAAAACTAACAGAAGCTGAAATGGCTGATGTAGAAAAATTGATTGAAAAAATGGAAGAAGATGATGACGTAATGAACGTATATCATACCATGGAAGAAGCGTAATTCGTTTCTTCTTATACCTATCAAACTCCAGTTATGCTGGAGTTTTTTTAGTTCTATAATGGATTTTTATAAAAATAAAAAAACGCTGATAACCAACTACTATCTGTTTTTCATTACCTAATTGCCATTCTATGTTATTTCTTATATTAAGTATTTTATGCAGTGTGACTGTAGGTGTTATTTTTAAACTATCGCGAAACTATACGATCAGTGTTATTCAAATTGTCAGTTGGAATTATCTTTTTGCTTTAGTATTGTGTTTCTTTACTTTTAGCCCAGATTTGAATGCCATAGATCACACAGCACCATGGTCCATCTATATCACACTAGGAATTTTGATGCCTTCGATATTTATCTTTTTGGCAGCCTCTATAAAACATATGGGAATCGTAAAAACCGATGCAGCCCAAAGGCTTTCGCTTTTCATACCGCTACTTGCAGCCTGGCTTATTTTTAAAGAAGATTTCAATCTATTAAAGATAACGGCCTTTTCGATAGGTCTGCCTGCCCTATTGCTAATCCTTTCTAAACCGGCAGCCAATACCAACAATAAATGGATGTATCCTGCTGCAGTGCTAATTGGTTTTGGAGTTATAGACATCCTTTTTAAACAAATAGCCTTATACACTAGTCTTCCATTTACGAGTTCGCTATTTGTGATTTTCGCAATAGCCCTAACGCTAATGATTGTGACCAGTTTATATGATCTTATGGTACGAAAAACAAAATTAAGCGCCATCAACATCCTTTTCGGCGGATTGGTAGGTGCTTTTAACTTTGGTAATATCCTTTTCTATCTAAAAGCCCATCAAGCTTTTGCTGAAAATCCCTCAACTGTTTTTGCCGCAATGAATATGGGTGTTATTATTCTGGGGAGCCTTTTAGGTATTCTCGTTTTTAAAGAAAAAATGAGTAAACGAAACTATGTGGGTCTTGCGTTGGCATTAGTTTCTATTGTATTGATTGCGCTATCGCAAATCTACGTTTAGACTGCTGTTTTTCTCTTTGGAGTTCTTTTTAAACAATATTTTCCCTTTTTGTCAAGTAAGATAATCCAACCCAATAAACTGAATAGTACAAATCCAATGGTCCACAATACTTTATCGGAGCTTATTATTTTAGTAGAACTATTTACTTAGCAACTTCCAATAATTATATAGATTACCGTTGAAATAACTCCAATACCTAGAATGATTGAGGAATTTTCAACATGATTTAATTTCAATAACGTTCCAATTAATGAGAAAAAAAAGCAATTACAAATGCTTTTAAAAATAAATTACTATTTTTAAATTCCAATCAATTTTAAACTTTTATTGTTGATTCTTTAGTTGGTTTTGCGAAACTAAATTCTAACGGCAGGACGCTTAGCGAGCTTCGTAACCGTTTATTTTCCAAGCGCAAATATTAACTTACCACAAAATTCGCAATTTTGCTAAACGGCTGCTATCAGAAGGTTTTTTATTCTATTCCCATTTTATTTTGTGTACAATCAATGTACAAACTATTGTCTAAAAATATTTTGTTTCCCAACATTCCTGTCATACCAGAAAATTTCATCATTGAGTATTGGGCCTGAGAAAATCCCTTTACATAAGTAACATTATTTAAAGGTATTTCGTGGTTGGAAATTTGTATCTTTTGGTTGCAGTTTGCTGTGTAAACAGTTAAAACTTTATCCCACGATTGTGATTTTTCGATGTTTATTTTTGAGTTGGGTAATTTCAAGTTTTCCCATACTTCTTTGCTGGTTAATAATTCATAGGCACTTGCACCCGAATCAAATAAAAATTTATTCTCTTTCCCATTTAATAAACTTCTAACGATAATTTTTCTTTTTTTGAATTTAAAATCAAAGAGTTTGCTTTGAAATTGAGTGGGCACTTTTGATAAATTTAAAGCAATATAATTTTCTTTAAAATTGATGAGTGTTTTTCTGTCTTCCAGAATGTCTGCTCCAATAGTCCCAATTATTTTTAGGGAGTCATTATTATTGTCATTTCCGAGATTATAAATTTTGAATTTATCGGAAGTGATTTTTGTTTTTCCAATATAAAAAGATGTTTTTGCAACTTCTTCATTTGTATATATCTGACGTATATTTTTAATTGATTTTGAGTAAAAAATAGTGTAGGGCGAACCTGTGTCAAATTGCAAATAATAAGTTGCTGTGTCGCCTTCAAAATGTATGGGAAGCAACAACACATTTTTTTTCTGTACACAACCATGCAAATGGAATAGAACCACTTTCATTTTCGACTGTCAAATAATTTTTTTCTGGAGTAAATTTTTGGTCAAAATAAATATAACCACCAAGTACAGCTAAAACCAAAACGACCATAAAAGTCAACATAATTTTCTTTAAAATTTTCACTTGCTTTTTTTTTTACAAATTTCAACTTTAGAAAATATTTTTTTGCAAAAGTAACACGCCAATTTTACGTCAATCGACTGACAAATTTTACAAATAATTGATTTTTAAATTTTTATGTAAATCGTTTTTTTTGTTTAAACTAATACCGTTTATAATAACTACCAATAATTTCAAGCAAATAATTAACAATAGTGGAAATATAAAAAGTGGAAAATGTAGTGATAATCCTTTTTGAATAAACGGACTTGCGATTTGAGAAACAGCGAGTGCAACACCTAAAATGACTTGAACACTTACAATGCTTTTTCCTAATTCCTTATTTTTTGTATCTTTTGTTTTGTACGTCAAAATCAAAGGAAATGCAACTCCTCCAAAAGGTATTGTAAGTCCAAATAGACTAGAAAAATTAATCAATTTTGCTCTGTCAAGTTTTATAATTTCTTTGGAGGGAATTAGCTTTTCAGGTTCCGTTTCAAAGACACTTGCAAGAGCTCTCAAGGTATATCCGTTTAGGATATTACCTGCCTCAATCCTTTGAATTGTTCTTAGCGAAAGTCCACTTTTTTCGGCAAGTTCAGTTTGGGTTAAGTTTTTTTCCTCTCTTAAATATTGAACTATTGATTCCATTTTCGTTTTGTTAGCGGTTCTTGTAAACTTTCTGCTAACGTCAGTCTCTGTAATAACCTCCGTTTTTACATTTTGTATTCGGGTTGCTATCTTGTAAAAATCTCAAATTCTAAGAGACTTGTTTTAGGATTTTAGACAGTTTGACGGATGAGGCTATATGCAATACGGTATTGCGGGCTAATTTCCTGTCCAGTTACACAGAATTTAGCGCGGGATAGAATGCTTAAATTAGCACAAAAACCCTTATTGCATATAGCCTTTGTTATAGCCATGTGCTTTTATTTCTCTTGTCAAACTGTTGTCATTGTCAAGCTACAACGTATCGTTACGAATTAAATAATATATTTTGATTCGCCGCCAGCCTTTAAAAACAGCTCATTTATTTCCTTCTTAAATCCAACTATATCTAGTTCTCTATCCTTATATTGATAAATTAATTGTTCCAATTTATTTTTTATTTTGGCTAATTCTGCAATCCGTTTTTCTTTTTCTTCGTTTTGATACGTTAGCTCTTTATTAGCAATTATCAATTCAGCCGCACGTTTCGCTTTCTCCGCGCTTTGAAAGGCAAGTTCTATATTAGCAATTACTAATTCGGCTGCCCGTTTCTTTTTCTCTTCGGTTTGAAAATCCAACTCCAAATTAGCGATAATTAACTCGGCTACTCGCTTTCCTTTTTCTTCATTTTGAGTAAAAATTACTTTATAAGCATTGACTAATTCTTGTGTCAGTTGCTCACGTGTCTTGTCGTCAGTATCTTTTAAAGAATTTATATAATGGAATTCCTGCTTTGGTTCCATTATTTCTTTAATGAGGTCATGTTCTATCTTGTCCCTGCTGTCCATATTGATATTTATTCTTATTAAATTCTCCTCGTTTTTTTTTAGCATTGGTTATAACGTTTTGCCAATTTGAGATGGCTGGAAATTCGTAACCGATTATTTTCCGTTAAAGATAAAATTTATTGCGAAACGTAAACGTGAATTTTGCACATATTTCGCAATCTTGCAAAACCGATGTTTAGCAACAGTATAGTTCGTAACCGCTCAATTTTCGGCTTAACGAAAACTTGATGCGAAACGGTAATTCCACTAAACCCACAATCTCGCTAAATGGCCGTTAGTAGCCGGTTATTTTTGTCGGAAATACGATTTAGCCGTAAACTTTTCAAGTTTCTGCTGGCAGTTATTATTTTTATTTAAACATCTCTTTATATTCGGTTTTAAATTTATATTCGGTTTGTCCCAAATATTTAATTTTTTTCTCAATTGCAGATTTCATAGTTATATAATTTCTATGATAAAATTCTGAAATTGAAGCAATTCGTTTTCCTTCATTAAGTATAAAAATATATTCATAACAACCTGATTTACTTGGTTGAATTAAGACATTAAATCCTTCTAAATCCTTTAACTTAAAAACCTTTTTTTTTCCAAGTCCAAAATATTTCTTTACTATAATCTTTTCATTTTGGATTTCTATTTTATGAGCTTTAGTTCTGAATTCATTTAAAAAAAAATAAATTACGAATATCAATAAAAGTAGAGGAATAAGAATCCCTGCTTTAGATGAATTTATAGTTATATATAATAACCCAAATGCTAATGTTGTCGTAACCGTACAAATTATAATTGGAAGAATAGCAAATTTTGTTTTGTTATTCATTTGAGTACTTGTTATTGGGTTTTCCACTTTTGTATCTATAATTTTTACGTTAATCTTATCTTTTTAATTAGTTATTTAAACTCTTTTTAGCTATTTAATACCAATTTTCACTAATAACTGTCAATTTCTTATTATTTCTTTCATTCTGCGTGTTTTTGGTAGTAACTAGCTACTAACTAGAATATAACATCAAATGCAAAGCTCTTTTCGCATATTCTTTTTTCAAAAATACCTTTTTACTCATTTAATTCTCAAAACAACCAAACATAAAAAACCGTCTAGAACTTAATCAAGACGGCTTTACTATAATTACTCTATTTCTTATGCTTCTTTCAAATTCAGTTTACTATTTTTTCGGCTAAAGCCAAAGTAAATCATTAGTCCTATAAGCAACCAGGCCGTGAAATAAATCCAGTTCCAAACACTTAGTTCGGCCATCATATACAAACAGCTCACTAGTCCTAGTAATGGAATTAAAGATAAGTTTTCACTGAAAGACCAGAACGTAAGTCCAACCAAAACAATAAGGAAAATCCACATTGGGATTTTGTGTTTAAACAAGCTAAGACCACTTTCATATTTAAGCGCATTATCTATTGGTAGTCCTGCCACAACAGCGGCGTATTTAACATCCTCTTTTTGGTACTGACTCAACAAATTTTCTAAATCCAAAGTCGCATCAGTCGTTTTTTGTGCTCCAATACTCACTAGGTAATCATACACTTTTTTAGATTCTTCTTTATTTAGAGAAGTGATAATATCAGTAGCGTTGTTTACTTGGGTTTCATTAGTAAGAAAGTCCATTGTTGCTTTATTATTATAATTGAAAGCAAAATATAGTCCTGCTGCCAACATAAAAGGAATAACGTATTTTGAATTTACATAGGGTGTTTTAAATTTCCCTCTTGGTATATCCGTTTTATTTTGCAATACCAAGACTCCTGCACAAACCAATACAAAGGCGAATAATGTCCCAATGCTGCATAAGTCAGTAACCATAGTCAAGTTTAAAAACAAGGCCGGGACAGCCACTACAAAACCAGTTACCACAGTGGCATAGGATGGTGTTTTAAATTTAGGGTGCACTCTGGAGAAACGTTTTGGTAATAAACCATCACGACTCATACTCATCCAAATACGCGGTTGCCCCATTTGAAAAACCAATAAAACACTAGCCATCGCAATCACGGCACTTACCGCAACAATACCAGACATCCATTTTAAATCTAATTTATGAAATACAAACGCTAAAGGATCACCCACATTTAACTCAGTGTAATTTACCATTCCCGTTAACACTAACGCAACAACAATATATAAGATAGTACATATTATGATTGCCCACATCATACCACGTGGTAAATCCCGCTGTGGATCCTTGCATTCCTCGGCAGTCGTAGAGATAGCATCAAAACCAATATAGGCAAAGAAAACCGCCGAAACTCCTTTCAAAACTCCGCTCACACCGTTAGGAGCAAAAGGAGTCCAATTATCAGTATCTACATAAAACACCCCCACTGAGATTACCAGAAGGATAATACACAACTTCACGACAACCATCACATTACTGGCGTTGCGTGATTCTTTCATTCCACGATATACTAAAGCCGTAATCAATATGATAATAAATAAGGCAGGTAAGTCGGCCACAAAGTGGAAAACACCTAATGTTGGCGAAGTAGTCCAAGCGGTGTATGCTGCTTTTAATCCTTCACTTAAATTCTCGTATGATTTTCCGCTTTGCATTAATGCTGTTGCGTCTTTAAATCCGTTTGATGCGGTTAAATAATCCATCTGAATCCATTGCGGTAGATGAATCCCCATACTTTCTAAGAGTCCTGTAAAGTAATCACTCCAAGATATGGCAACCGTAATATTCCCAATGGCATACTCCATGATTAATGCCCACCCAATAATCCACGCAATCAATTCTCCGAAGGCAACATAGGAATATGTATACGCACTTCCAGAAACGGGTACCATAGACGCAAACTCTGCATAAGCAAAGGCAGCAAAACTACAGGCAAGAGCCGTAAATAAAAAAAGGAAAATGACAGCAGGGCCTCCATCGGAGCTAGCCTTACCAATGGTACTAAAAATACCCGCACCTACTATTGCAGCAATACCAAAAGCGGTCAAATCTCTTGCCGTTAAATAACGACCTAGCGTTGCGTGGCCGTCGGCTTCATTTTTTTCAATCTGTTTTAAGATATCCTGAACGGTCTTCTTACGAAATAAACTTGAAAATGCCATGCATTAAATTTTTACATTAAAAACTATCATCCTGTAAATAATATTCCATTATTATAGTAATAACGTAAGTTTTATTTAAAAACCAAATGTATAAAACAATTTCAAATTCTAATGATACGACCCTTATTATTTATTAGACAATAATAAAAAGTCAAATATATAATTATCAGTGATTTAAAAAGTCAATCCTGTAATTAAGAATGCCGATAAAAATTAAAAAAAATGCAATAACAATTCCGTTGTAAAAATGAGCTTTCAAAAAGGCACAAATCCCATCTCTTAAAAGTTAAAAAGCGCTAATTATTTCTCAAAAGCATTCGAAATACTTAGCGGAGATTGTGTTTTTATCCAAAAGAAACTGAACCAACCAAAATACAAACTAGAATTGGTTTTTACATAGCGCCAATTTAATTATTGCCATTTATTTCCTTCCAAATTTTAGCAGTAAAATTATCTTTATAAATTAGTCTATTAGTGCGACTAGGATTGACACGATTAGTAAGAATGATTAAGAATCTTTCATTATCAGGATTCAAAAAGAAAAAAGTTCCAGTAAAACCAGTATGACCAAAATCATTTTTCTTATAAAAAGCATCTGGTTTTCGTTTATCAAAACCCAGTCCGCGATAAATTCCTTTTTTGACTAAGGGTGATTTTGTAAATGCTTTTACAACCTTCTTTTTTAGAATTTGTTTTCCTTGATATTTTCCTTTGTTTAACAACATGTGACAAATAGCAGAGATGGATGTCGCATTTGCAAATAATCCGGCATTCCCCGAAACGCCGCCAAAAATCGCCGCTGCTTCATCATGAACATAGCCTTTTATCGTATCTTTTCTGAACAAATTATCAATTTCAGTAGGGATCACATTTTTCTCAGATGTCCACTTTAAGGGATTGTATCCAATGTTTGAAATACCTAATTCACTATAAATTCCTTTTGCTAGTTGATCTAGTTTCATTCCCGTTTTTGACTCAATCATTTGTTTTACAAGAATCAAATTTAGGTCACTGTATAAATAATTCCCTCGTGGACTAGTATTGGCTGCCCCTATTTTTTCATAGACTGTTTTATAAAATTCAGGATTTAACCACATGTTTTTATAAATCTGAATATAATTTTCTTTTGGTTCGAATGACAAATAGTTCTCATCATACACTATATTTATATTTACATACATATTGTCAAATAGCTCAGGATAATTCTCCGATTTTTGACTATTTAAAAATGGTAACCCATCAGATGTAGACAACAAACTTTGATAAAAAGTAATCGATGGAGTAAGTCCCGTTGTATGCGTTAATAATTCAAAAAGTGTTAAATCATTTATAGCTGTGTTTTTATAAATCCCTACTACATCACCTACTTTATCATTTAAATTAATTTTATTTTCTCCAACTAAACGAATGGCTACAAGAGTCCCTCCTAACACTTTAGACATAGAAGCCAAATCATAGACATCTTCTTCTTTTACTACTTCTTTTTTTGAGTAATCATGGTAGCCGTAATTTTTTGAAATGAAAATTGAATCTTTACTACCTACAATAACTTGAGCTCCCGGAAAAAAACTTTTTTCAAGTGCATTATGCATCATAGAATCAATAAAAACTTCGTTCTGCTTGGTATCGAAAGGTTTTTTTGATTTTTTTAATGAACCGCAACCCATTTCTAAAAGAACCAATAGTACAAGGAATATTCTAATTGCTGACTTCTTCATATTTTTATTTATGGATTAATTCTTAAATCTTGTGCCGCCATAATGGGTTCGTTGTTAGTTCCAGTAATGACAATTTTAATTGCTTTTACAGCCTGTTCTGGATAGATAGACGCGTTTCCATAATCAAAGGAATCGCCTTTTATAAAATCAACACCATTATAGGAATATTCGACAAAACCATCATTAATAATAAATCTTGGGTGGTGCGGAATTCCTGTTAGCACATCAATTTTAGAAGAAGAAACAGGATTAGTAAAAGTGTATAAAATCCAGTCGCCCTTAACACAAGGAACGTCAGTACGCAAATAGCTTTCTAAATTATAATCTTCTAATCTAGAAAATGGAAATTTTGGATTTTCGGCCATCGATGAAGTCACTTTTACTTCTGGTTCCTGATAAGGACTACAGTCAAAATTTACTTTAGCAGCAGATTCTTTCCCTTCTTTATTTTCGACTATGAAATCCAAATGATAGTGATTTTTTTCATTGTAATTTTCAGTCAAAAAACGCAATCTGAATTTTGATTTTAAAGCCTGCTGAGTAGCATACGTTTGTATTAATTTATCATTTTCAAAAAGCGAAACTTCGCTAACAAATCCGCTCATGGTTTCATCAGCTATTGGATTAAAAGTGAGATACCAAATCCCATTTTTGTCTATGTTCTCCGAAATATTCTCCGAAATTTTTATAATTCCAACTTTAGAAGTAGTCCAATTTGCCACTGGTAGTTTCTCTACTTTTACTGCAGGGCTTGCGGTATTTTCATTAAAAAAGGTACGAAACATGTATTTTTCATAATACTTTGTTTCAATTGGGTTTGTATATAAAGGGGATTGAGTCGTAGGTTCGTTTCCTTGCGCATCATAGCGTACTATCGCTCCTTCATACGGCAATGTTACGGTAATGCTTCCGTTTTTATAAATCGCTGTTGGTGGAAAATCTCTAAAAGCAATTCCCATATTAGATAATCGTTGCAAATGACTATTTGTTAATCTTCCATAGAAATCTTTCCAGTTTTTAGATTCTTTTTTAGACCAAGCAATTTCAGATAAAGCACTAATTCTCGGGTAACTCTGATACTCCATGAATCGTGCTGGCAAATCTAGGTATTCACTCCACAAAGCACCTTGCACTCCTTTAATTAATTTTTGTTCTTCTAATGATAAATCATTTTCAGGAATGGGTTCAAACGAATAAACTCTTTTAGTATCAGTAATGGCTGCCCAGCGATGACCTCGTTCATTTTCAGATTGTGCCATATCAAAATAAGTGTATTGTCCCGGAATCATAACTGTAGGATGTCCTTTTTTGACCGACTCTATTCCGTAACTTATTCCCTGCCATGCAAAAATCTGTGTTTTAGGACTTAGTTCACCGCCCTTAATAATTTCGTTCCAACCCGCTGTTTTTCTATCGTACTTTTCGACAATTTTTTCAATACGTCTAAAAAAATAGTTCTGAAGCTGAAAAGTATCAGTGTATCCTTCTTTTTTCATCACCGCCTGACATTTTGGGCATTGTTCCCACGTAGCGCGGTTTACCTCATCGCCTGCAACATGAATGTATTCAAAAGGAAACATTTCTGTAAATTCTCGAATTATAGAATCTAGAATTTGATAATTTTCCTCGCGTCCTACACACCATACATTTTTTACTTCGCCCTGAACACTTTTTGTTTCCTGCGATGTAACACAACCTATTTCTGGATAAGAGGCTGTTACTGCACGAGAATGCCCCGGAATTTCGATTTCTGGCATAATTGAAACACCCCGTTCTAAAGCATAAGAAACAACTTCTTTTATATCTTCTTGTGTATAATATCCTCCATAACGCTTATTTCCAGAACCATAAGAAGGTAACAAAACTTCTCCTGGTCCTCTAAAACCGCCTTTTAAAGTTAAATCTGGCATTGATTTAATTTCGATTCTCCAGCCATTATCATCTGTAAGGTGCCAATGAAAAATATTCATCTTATGCGCTGCTAACCAATCAATATAGTTTTTAACGGTTTGTTTGTCAAAAAACTGCCTTGACACGTCAAGCATCATTCCGCGCCATTCAAAACGAGGGTAATCTTCAATTTCGACAAAAGGAATTGTTCCTCTTCTTACCTCTTTTGCAGAAAAAATTTGTAATAACGTTTGAAAACCATTCAAGACTCCATTTGTAGATTTTCCTTTTACGACAACTCCTTCTTTAGTTACACTCAATCTATAACCATCGTTTGGGATATTCATTTTCTCATCTACTAGGAACTGAATTGAGTTTTTTTTATGTTTATTACCAATTGAGATTTTCGGGGTAATTCCAGTATTTTTTAGAAATTTATCACCTATAAAAGCGGCACTTTTCTGTACTTTTTTATCAATAATAAGAGGTACAGGCGCTGGCATGATAAACAATCTAGGCTGCTGTTCTATCTTGACCGGTTTTGGAATCAGATCTAGTTTTTGAGCTTGTATTACATTCAAAGAAATCAAGAAAATAACTATGTGTAGAATATATTTTTTCATCTTATTTATTTAAAATTGTAATGGAATCCTCTAGTAAATAAAAATGTGTTTTTGCAAGCGCTTCTTTCGCTTTATACTTCTATTACTCCCTAACTGTCTCATTAAAAAAATTATGAAAAAACAGCAATTGAAATTTTAAAGAATTTTCCCAATATTCAATATTGTGTTTTCCTGGACGTTCGATATAATCATGATCAATCTTTAAAGATAGCATCTTGTCATGAAGGTTTCTATTTACATCAATAAAAAAATCGTCAACGCCACAATCAATAATCAGCTTTAATTTATTGCTTTTTGCCAAATTAAGCATATTGATAACCGTATTTTTCTCCCAATTTTCAGGAAAATCTGTTATGGAACCAAGCCGTTTTTTTATATCCCAGTTTTCAGAAAATGGACGAATATCAACTCCGCCACTCATACTTCCTGCCGCACCATATATGTCCTGATGCTTCAATGCCAAATACAATGCTCCGTGTCCGCCCATAGAAAGACCTGATACCGCTCTACCCTCACGACTTGCAATCGTTTTGTAATTTTTATCTATAAAAGGAACTAATTCATCCATTATATAGGTCTCATATTTAAAAGCAGGATCAATTGGACTATCAAAGTACCAACTTGAATAACCTCCATCTACGCCTATTACTATAAAACCATATTTATCAACTTGCTTTGCAACCTCTTTAAAACTTTTTACCCAAGTAGCATAATTTCCGCCGTACCCATTTAGTAGATAAACAACTGGAAAGTTTTTACTACTTTCATCATAGCTGTCAGGAGTTATAACGCAGCTAGAAATATTTTTATTCATTGCTGCGCTGTACACTTGTAGGGTATCCACCTTAGCTGCTCTAGCATAAAAAAAAGCGAACAAGAAAAGCGTTACATATACTATTTTTTTCATAGCATTATAGTTTATTTTGGTTTTAAAAAAGACTAACCATTTGATCTAAAATAGCTAAAAAAAGCCTTTTCAATTACCCAGAAAGAACAATCAACTTCGATAAATCTATTTCAGAAAAGTATTCAAAATACTTACCGGATGTTGTGCTTTTCTATTTGTTCCATCAAAAATTTGATGACGACAACTTGTTCCTGCGGCAGCAATGGCAGTTGTTGGAGCGGTACTTCTAATTTTTGGAAACAGGGTGTCCTCACCCATTTGCATACTTATTTCATAATGCTCTTTTTCATAGCCAAAAGAACCCGCCATACCACAGCAACCTGAATTAAAGATTGTAACCGTACAGTTTTTTGGAACGTTCAACATGGTAAAAGTAGCCTCTATTGAACTCAAGGATTTTTGATGGCAATGGCCATGAATTTTGATTTCTCGTACTTCCTCAGAAAATTGTTCAGAACGAATTTTACCTGCCGTAATTTCCCTTTTGAAAAACTCTTCTATTGTCAAGCAGTTTTTCGCCAAAGTTTCGGCAGAAGCCTTATCATCAGCCAGACGAACGTATTCATCTCTAAAAGTCAATATTGCAGATGGTTCGATTCCGATCAACGGAATTTCAGCCGACACAATTGCTTTAAAAGTATTCACATTTTTAGTAGCAATTGCTTTTGCTTCTTCCAGAAAACCTTTGGAGATGTAGGCTCTCCCACTTTCTTCATGATCTACAAAAAGAACTTCGTAGCCTAATTTTGATAGTAATTCATACGCATCTATCCCTACTGTAACGTCATAATAATTCGTGAATTCATCACAAAACAAATATAATTTTCCGTTTACAAATGAAGTAGTTGTCGTTTTTGATTTGTTATTTTCAATCCATTTCCTGAATGTTTTGGGAGCTAATAATGGCACTTCTCTTTTAGGAGCCACACCCATTCCTTTTTTTATTAAGGGTTGATTGACCATGAAATTTGTCAATGCTGGAAAAATACTTCCAAGTTTATTCAGTTTAGCATTATTAGCAAAAATTTTATTTCGAAGAGAAAAACCATTTTCTTTTTGGTATTGGTATAAAAACTCTGCTTTAAGCGCACCCACATCTACATTAGACGGGCACTCGCTAGCGCAGGCTTTACAACTTATACAAAGTTCAAAAACCTCATACAATTCCTTGTGATTGAATTTATTATCTTTTTCTGAATGTGTCAAATATTCGCGTAAAGTATTTGCACGGGCACGAGTAGTATCCTTCTCGTTACGAGTTGCACGATAACTCGGACACATAGTCCCTCCTGCCGATGGTAATTTACGACAATCGCCAGAGCCATTACATTTTTCAGCAGCTCTTAAAACTCCCATACTATCTGAAAAATCTTGAATTGTTTTGATATTAGGTTCTTCTCGCCCTGTTTCAAAACGGAGATTTTCATCCATTTTTAACGCATTGACAATTTTCCCCATATTCAAAACTGAATTTGGGTCGAAAGCTAATTTGATCCGTTTTAATAATTCGTAGTTTTTTTCACCAATCATAAAAGGCAAAAATTCGCCCCGTACGATTCCGTCACCATGTTCCCCACTTAATGAACCGCGGTATTTTTTTACTAAATGTGCCACTTCGGTAGCAATATTTCGAAACTGATAAACGCCGTCTTTTGTTTTTAAATTCAAAACAGGACGCAAATGCAGTTCACCAGCACCAGCATGAGCATAATAAATTGCGTCTTGGCCGTGGCGTTTCATCATTGCCGAAAAGTCTGCGATATAATTAGGCAAATCACTCAATTCAACAGCGGTATCTTCAATAGAATCGGCAGCTTTTTCATCACCTACAATACTTCCTAAAAGTCCGAGACCCGCTTTTCTAAGTTCGTTTACTTTTTCAATATCGGCACCGTATAATTTTGGCGAAGCATAACCAAAATGGTTCTCTTCTAAATCTTTGATTAAAGCATCTGCTTGCATTTCCGCATCTTCCATACTTGTGTGCGAAGCCACTTCAAACATCATTATTGCTTTGGGTTCACCTTGAATAAAAAACCTATTTTTACTTTGCTCTTTGTTTGTTTTAGTACAATCCAGAATAGTATCATCGATCATTTCACAAGTGTACAAATGATGTTTCATGGCAATCATAACAGCTTCTAAACTCTCTTGAACACTAGTAAAATGAGTTACTACCATCACATTATTAGTGGGGGGTAAATCATCAACTTTTAAAGTGACCTCAGTAGTAAAAGCTAAAGTTCCCTCAGAACCACAAAGCAGTTTCCCCACATTAATCGTGGGTTGGCTTCCGCCAAAAAGATCAGAATACAACAGAATATCTACTGCATATCCTGTATTTCTTCTATGAATTTCTGGTTTCGGGAATTCTTTTACAATTTCCTTCTGTGTAGCTTCATTCGATAATTCCTCGTAAAGGCTTCTGTAGATTTTATTTTCGAGAGAATCGCCTTTTGTTTTTTCAATAAATTCAGCCGAAGTTAATTCACCAAAAATAACTTGCGAACCATCACTTAAAATTGCTTTTATCTCAACAATTTTATCTCTGGTAACCCCGTAACGTATCGATGTGGTTCCAGATGAATTATTCCCTACCATTCCTCCTATCATACACCGATTAGAAGTAGAAGTATTAGGGCCAAAAAATAATCCGTGCGGTTTTAAATATAAATTCAACTCATCCCTGATAACACCGGGCTGAACTGTAATCGTTTTATTTTCTTTATCAAAAGAGACAATCTTAGTAAAATATTTAGACACATCTACTATAATACCACTACCAACTGTTTGTCCTGCTAGAGAAGTTCCTGCGGTTCTTGGCGTTAGAGCAATCTTGTTTTCCTTGGCAAAACGGACCAACTTTATAATATCAGCCTCATTTTTTGGTAAGGCTGCCGCCAAAGGCATTATTCTGTAAGCAGAAGCATCTGTTGCATAGAGTGTTTTATGAAGATCATCGTATAGAAGAGTTCCTTCTAAAGATCCAGCTAATTCTTTTAATGGGGGCAAGTTGGACATTGTAAATTGTATTGCTTTTGTTTTCACAAATATAAATGATAGTAAAGTATAATGGAACAATTATGACTATTAAAACAAAACTGCTAATCGTCATTTTGTTATAGCAGCCTTAATCGTATTTTTATTTAGTAATCAAATCGCTTAAAAGCTTCTATCGCTTCATATTCAGCTAAACCTAAGTTATCGTAGCTTTTTGCTGTGCTTTTATTGCGTTCCTCTGCCCTTACCCAAAATTCTCTGGAATCATTCCCTTGAAACATAACGCGATCCTTTTGAGACTGATGGAATAAGATAGCATGTCTTTTTAACATGACTTCATCCGGACTAAGCGGAACTGCCATGTCAATTTCATCAATAGCCCATTCATGCCAAGCGCCTCTATACAACCACAACCAGCAATCATCCATAAACGACTTGCTTTTTAGCGTAGCCATAGCTGCAAAAATAGCATTCAAACAAACCTCATGAGTACCATGCGGATCTGCTAAATCTCCTGCAGCAAACACCTGATGTGGTCTTATTTTTTCAATAATATCCATAACAATGGTAATATCAATTGCAGCTAACGGATTTTTCTTGATTTGGCCTGTTTCATAAAACGGTAAATCCAAAAAGTGAATATTAGCATCTTTCAAACCAATATATCTGGTTGCAGCATACGATTCACGTCTTCTTATAAGCCCTTTTAATTTTCGAACTTCAAGCGAATCCATTTCATCTTCCTTTTTATTGTTTAAAAAATGAATCACCTCTTTAAAATCTATTTTAGCGCGATCATCGCCAATAAAATCAGTGCATACCTCAGCAAACTTCAAAGCTTCATCATCTGTTACGGCAATGTTACCCGATGTTTGATAAACTACATGAACATCGTGTCCTTGCTTAATTAATTTTGAGAAAGTACCTCCCATTGAAATCACATCGTCATCTGGATGAGGACTAAAAAGAATAATTCTCTTTTGAGACGGATTAGCTCTTTCTGGTCTGTTACTATCATCAGTATCAGGTTTCCCTCCAGGCCATCCAGTAATCGTGCGCTGTAACTGATTAAACATATTAATATTCAAATCATAAGAAGATCCTTCCTGCGCTAATAAATCAGACATTCCATTGTTATTGTAATCTCTGTCTGTTAGTTTTAAAATGGATTGATTTGTTTGTTGACATAGCCAAACAATTGCCTTACTTTTTAATGCTGGCGTCCAAACACATTCTTCTACTAGCCAAGGCGTTTTTAGTCGCGTTAATTCAGAAGCTGCCGAATGATCTAACACAAAGGTCGTGTTATCATGATTTTGCAAAAAAGTAGCAGGGATTTCAGCGCTAATACCTCCTTGAATCGTTCTTTTAATTATATCTGCTTTGTTTTGTCCCCAAGCTAATAAAACAATCCTCTTAGATCTAAGAATTGTAGAAACGCCCATGGTTATCGCTCTTGTAGGAACATTGCTTATTCCGTTAAAATCTGATGAAGCATCTACCTTTGTAATGTGGTCAAGCGTTATTAATCGTGTTCCAGAATTGATATGTGATCCTGGCTCATTGAAACCCACGTGTCCTGTACGCCCTATTCCCAATAATTGAAAGTCAAGACCACCAACACTTTTAATTTTCAATTCATAATCAGTACAGTATTGATGTAAATCCTCAAGAGCTACTGCACCATCAGGTACGTTTATATTTTCAGGGGCGATATCAATATGATTGAAAAGGTGGGCATGCATGAAATAGTGATAACTTTGCTTATTTTCTTTTTTCATTGGATAATATTCATCCAAATTAAAAGTAATCACATTACTAAAGCTAAGCCCCTCTTCTTTATGCAAACGCACTAATTCATCATAAACTCTTATAGGAGAAGAACCAGTAGCTAAACCTAGTACGCATTTTTTATTTTCTGATTGCTTTACTTTAATTAGTGTCGCTATTTCTTGAGCAACTGCTTTTGAAGCATCTACCGAATTTTTAAAAATTTCATTATGAATTTTCTCAAATCGGGTTGTTTCATATTTTCCAGGTGCTACATAGTTTAGATTACGAATTGCTTCCATAGTTTAGTTGTATTTTAAGAAAGTTAATACAACAAATATAGAAAATAAAAACATAATAATGCGTTTCAATGCGTTATTTTAATAATAAATTATTGAATAACGCAAAATAACGCATTAAAGTATAGTAACCCCAGCTTTACGGTATTCTTCTAACACCTCATCCTCTGGATTTAAGTCAGTTATCATCGTACTTAAGCTACTAATCTCACAAACTACGTGAGGCATCTTCCTATTTAATTTTTCAGCAGTTAGCATTAAAATGACCTTATCAGATGCTTCTAGCATTGCTTTTTTAACAATCGAAACTTCATAACCTTTTTCGGTTAGTCCTTGCTTAGCACTTATACTACTCACCCCCATAAAACAAATATCTGCTTTGATTTTAGACAAAACCTTAAGCACATCCATTCCAATGGTTACCATGGCGTTTTTTTGTATCTTACCACCAATAAATATTAAGTCAATATCCGGGTATTGAGATAATTGCATTGCTATAGGCAAACTATACGTATAGATTGTTGCGCTTAATAATGGCGGAATTAATTTAGAAAAAACCAAGTTTGTAGTACCTCCACTCATAATAATTACCTGACCATCATGAAGTAAAGAAAGTGCCTTATGGCCTATTTCATTTTTCTGTGTTTCGTTAGATATTACTATATCAAAAACATTTCTAGGCTTATCTGCAATAGGAATCGCGCCACCATACACTTTCTCAAGAAGACCTCTTTCATGCAACTTGTTTAAGTCTCTTCTAATAGTATCTTCAGACACAGCCAATAACTCAGCTAACTCTACGGTACTAACTCGCTGTTCTTCAGCAAGTTTATTCATTATATAATTGCGCCTTTCTGCTTTTAACATCGTGATAAAGTAAATGATAGAGTACAAATGTATTAAAATAAATCATTAATATGGAGACGATTAGGGACACCCAAGGATTAAAACAACTTTCGACCCCAAAAAAAATGCGTTATAATGCATTATTTGAGTAAAAAATTAAAATACATCTGATAACATCGCATTTGTATGCATAAAATAAATACATTTGTGTACTAACTAAAACGTAAACCAAATAATTATGAAAAAATTATTCCTGATTTCATTATTGTTTATTTTTGTTCAAACCACATTTGCACAAACAAAAACAATTACTGGAACTGTAAAGAACAAAGCTGATGGAATTCCTATTCCGGGAGTTACAGTACTTATTAAAGGTACTACAAAAAGTAGCATCACTGATCTAGATGGTAACTACTTGATTAATGCATCGCCTAATGATGCTCTTATTTTTAGTTATATTGGTTTTGAAACCAGAGAATTAAAAGTAACAGAAAAAACAACTAATTTCAGCATCAATTTATCTGAAGAACTTAATACCCTAAACGAAGTTGTTGTCTTGGGTTCTACGGTACGAGTAACTAGAAAAGAACTTGGAAATGCAGTTACAAGTTTGAAAGCAGAAGAACTCAATCAAGCAAAACCTGTAGATCTTTCATCTGCTTTACAAGGAAAGATTGCTGGTGCCCAAGTTTCTCAAAACTCTGGAGATCCAGCTGGTGGATTCAGCATAAAACTTAGAGGAACTTCTTCTATCCTAGGTTCCTCAGATCCTTTGTATGTTATTGATGGTGTTGTATTGAATAATGCAACTACAAATCTTACAAACCTTAATGTAAGTAAAGGAAATTCAAACCTACAAATTGGACAAAACAGGTCGTCTGACATAAACCCGAACGACATTGAAAGCATTGAAGTCCTAAACGGAGGTGCTGCGGCAGCAATATATGGTTCCAGAGCTGCAAATGGAGTTATTTTGATCTCAACAAAAAAAGGAAAATCAGGAGAAACGAAGTATACGTTTTCAACAAGTCTGACTTCAAATAGCCTACGTAAAAAAGTTGGTGTTAATATGTCTGACAAACAATTCGTCAATTCTTCTCCAGCATTATTTCCAATACAAGGACAAGCTGCAACTGCAACTACCGTATTAGTAGCTGGAAGAAATTTAGAAACACGAACCATTTCTGGAATTAAAAGGTATGATTATCAAGATGATATTTTTACCACTGGAATAGGAAATGACACCTATTTTTCTTTAAGAGGCGGCGATGATAAAACAAAATATTTTTCATCTATTGGTTATTTAAAAAATGAAGGAATTGTTAAAAATACTGATTTTGAAAGATTAGGAGCCAAAATAAGATTACAGCATGACTTCAGTGACAAATTAACAGCGTCGATTGGCTTAAATTATATTACTTCTAGCTCGAATGAGAAACCAGATGGTAATGTTTTTTGGAGCCCAATTAATTCGATAACTATCACAAATAATATTTATGACATCAATCAAAGAAGCTCAAATGGTGATTTAATGTCAGTAGATCCAAATAGAGTAAATCCTTTATCTGTAATTGAAACTTTCAACATTACACAAAAAACAGATCGTATGGTTTCTGATATTCAATTGAATTATAAACCATTCAAAAACTTTAATGCTGACTTCATTTTTGGATTAGACAATTACAACCAAAAAGGAAAAGTTTTTATACCAAGATATCCATACTCTCCCGTGAATGGAACTTATTTTAATGACGGTTATGTTTCTGAAGCCTCAAATAGAGTCGTGCAATTCAACAATGATTTGAACTTGAGATACCTTTGGAATATCACTAAAAATATAAAACTAACCTCATTTGCAGGTTATAATATGCAAACTTACAGAGACGAACTTTTTGCGATTGAAGGTCGAGACTTAAAACCGTTTGTTCAAACAATTAATGCTTTTAACACATTGCTTCCAGGATCTCCTAGCGCGGGTGAATCAAAATATAATCTATGGGGTTACTATTTGCAAGAAACTATTGGGATCAATGACAAACTTTTCATAACTATAGCAGGAAGACAAGATGCCTCAACTGTTTTTTCAAAAGAAAACCGCTCACAGTTTTATCCTAAAGTAAGTGCTAGTTATGTATTGTCTGATGAGAAATTCATGCAAGACTCTCCTATAAGTTCAGCCCGTTTACGTGGTTCTTGGGGAGAATCTGGGAGTTTGACAGCAATAACTCCTTATGCTAGATTCACAAATTATTCTACAGGAAACCTTATCGGAAATACTTCCTTTACCCTTGAAGGCTTCAAAAAAGGAAATTTAGACTTACGCCCTGAAAAAAGCTCAACATACGAGGTTGGTGCTGACCTAGGCTTTCTTAGCGACCGTATAAATCTGTCTTTTAGTTATTACAATGCAGATATAGTAGACTTATTATTACCGGTACAACTAGCAAGTTCAACAGGATCTACCAATACCATCCAAAATATTGGAGAAATGAATAATAAAGGTTTAGAAATTGGATTGCGATATGATGTGATCAAGAAAGAAGATCTTAATCTTGATGTGTATGTAAACTACAGCAGCAATAGAAATAAAGTGACTGGTTTGCCGCAGCAAAGATTCAAATTAGACAGTAATCCTTCTGGAGCACCAGTATTTGTAGAAAAAGGACAACCAATTGGTATTTATTATGGTACGTATTACGCTAGAAACACAGACGGTAGCTTGCTACTTACTGCAAATGGATATCCACAAGTTGAAAAAGGAGATGCTCTAACTGGAAATCCTACGAGAGATGCAAGTGGACAACCTACAGGAACTATCCTTAATACAAAAATAGGAGATCCTAATCCAGATTACATTATCTCTTTCGGTGCCAATTTAAATTACAAAAAATTTGGTATGTCTATTTTATTTGACGGTGTTCAGGGTGTGGATGTATTTGATGCAGATTACAGAACAAGACAAGGAGTTGGAAATGGAGAATTAGTTGAAAAAGAACTTAATGGGGAATTACCCAGAGGATATATATGGTCGATATATGGAATTGAAGAATTTAGAGTTGTAGATGGTAGTTACATCAAATTGAGAGAAGTTTCGTTTAGTTATTCTTTCGGGAAATTGAATAGCTTTTTTGATGACTTAACTATTAATGCAAGTGGTAGAAACTTATTCTCCTGGGATAAATTCACAAGTTTCGACCCTGAAACTAACTCTGGAGGGCAATCATCAGTAGCTAAATATAATTTTGGTACAGTACCAATCCCTAGATCATATTCATTAGCGTTAAAATTTCAATTTTAATAAAAAAAAGAAAAACAAATGAAGAAAATATTTATAATCATACTAATAGTAAGTGTTTCATTTACTTCTTGCAACGAGGAATTCTTAGATCCAACTAAGCCTTCACAAGAACAAATTCTTAATAGTAGAGATGGTTTAATAGGAGCTGCAAATGGTTTACAACAGTTATGGAGTACATCAAGAATAAGCCCTGTTTATACTATTATCACAGCAAACGGATTTACTACTAATGAATTGAGACTAATCAATGCTGGTAATGCAGAGGAGGGTGAACTGTCGATTGGGGGTGTTTCTTTAACTGCTAAAAATGGACTAACCAATAACCTATGGTCACAATGCTTAGTAATTAATGCAGAGTCCCAAAAAATACTAGATAACATTAATGTTATCACCGTTGAAAGTGAAAAAGCTAGTATTTTAACCCATGCATCAATATATAAGGCAATGGCATTGGGCACGTTAATTCAATTTTATGAGAGCGTTCCATTGAAAACAATGAAAAATGCTCCATTTAACTCAAGAACTGAAGTACTAAGTGCAGTAATAGCTACATTAAAATCTACCGAACCTTTTTTAGCTAATGCCAATGGGTTTACAGGTTTAATATCTGGTATTAACTATAAAAACACAGTAAATGCTCTTTTAGCCCGTTACTATCTCATGTCTAATAATTATGATAAAGCATTAGAACATGCTAATTTAGTTGATCTAAAGTCTAAATCAACTTTTTTATACGATGCAGTAAGTAATAACCCAATTGCATTCAATTCAATTTTAACAAATAATGTATATCAGCCAATAGATAGAAGTTTTGGCTTACCTAGCAATCTAGCACCAATAAGCATAGATGCACGTATTGCCTTTTATATCACTCCGGGTTCAAGTCCAACGACTGCCGCTGGTTTTTTTAATTCAAATATAAAAGCAATACCTGTTTATTTACCTGGAGAAATCACATTAATAAAAGCGGAGGCTTATGCTAGAAAGACTCCCAATATGCTTGTTGAAGCAAAAGTAGAACTAGACAAGATCTTAACTAAAACAGCGGCAAATGATGCCTTTGGGATTGGTGCAAATTTACCGCCTTACACTGGCTTACTAAATCAATCGAGCCTTTTGTCTGAAATTTACAGAAATCGTTGTGTCGAATTATACATGTCAGGTCTAAAATTAGAAGATACTAGACGTTTTGACCGTCCAACGACAGAAAGAAACCGAAATTGGTATCCTTATCCAGACTCTGAACGTTTAAACAATACTAATACACCTGCAGATCCTGCTAATTAAAAAAGAAAAATCAACAACGAGGTAATTAGAAATATTTACCTCGTCGTTTTTTTAAATCAGCTTTAATTATAAAAAAAATGGTTTAGTTATTCGAATTATTGTAGGTGGTGATTCTGCAATGTGAAAAGCAGTTAAAAATGCCAAAGATGACTATAACCCAGCTTGGGATGATTAAAAAAAGTAAGAAATTACTAGTATGGGTTTTGTAATAAGGTACGTGGTAACAAAAAATTAGTAGAAAGAGGTATTAAAATGCTTATTGATGAATTGGAAATTAATGAGGATGATGCTCAACAATTAGTATTAGAACACAAAAGAGTCAGAGTAGCAATACTTGCCAATAAGTTAGCGAAATAATTTAAAATGTTCAAAACAGATATTTATAATTCTAAACCTTAGCAAAACAAATCAAGATTACTTTTAGTTCTAGTTTAGTCCATTATGGGAAAAGAAAAATTTAAAAATTGAACAGATGAATAAAAATATTGAATCGCTTTATAACATTGCAAGAAAACCTGTTCGAAAAATTATAGGGTTAATGTCTGGTACCTCGTTAGATGGTCTTGACATAGCCTTATGTGAAATTTCAGGTTCAGGAGAAAATACAAATGTTAAAGTAACTCATTTTGAGACTTCGGATTACTCTGAAGACATCAAGAAGGAAATCCGTACCGTTTTTGCTAAAAAAAACATTGATTTTCGACATTTGGCATTATTAAACGAATGGATTGGCTTGCTGCATGCTCAAAAGATTAATGAAGCCCTTCATAAATGGGATTTAAAATCTTCTGAAATTGATATTATAGCTTCTCACGGACAAACTGTAATGCATATCCCTAAAACCCAACATAAAATAGATAAGTTTCCAAATGCGACGCTTCAAATTGGTGATGGAGATCATATAGCTGTAAAAACCGGTATTATCACAATATCTGATTTTAGACAAAAACATCTTGCAGCAGGAGGCGAAGGCGCACCGCTGGCAGTTTACGGAGACTATTTCCTTTTTGGAAAAAAGGGAGAAAATAGAATTATGCTAAATTTAGGAGGAATAGCAAACTTTACTTATTTACCATCAACTATGAATTCTGAAGATGTTTTTGTCACCGATACAGGGACAGGAAATACTTTAATTGATGCATTCACCCGATTACACTTTCCAGAGATGTCGTATGATAAAGATGCTGCAATAGCAAAAAAAGGTCAAGTGAACCAAGACCTTCTTTCTCAACTTAAATCAGATATATTCTTCAAAACTGCATTCCCAAAAACTACAGGTCCTGAATTATTTAATATTGAATATGTTCAAAAAGCTATCGTACAAAGTAACAATGAAGATATTAGTATCTCAGACTTATTAGCAACCTTAACCCGTTTTAGTGCCGAAACAATTATTGAAGCTATAGAATATCCAATTAAAAACTCCGGTTTAAATATCTGTGAGTTTACTGTTTACGTCTCAGGAGGAGGCATGCACAACCCCTTATTGATTCAATATTTAAATGAATTACTGCCTTGTAAGTTTAAAAGAACCGATGAATTAGGCATTTTAGGAGATGCAAAGGAAGCCGTATTATTTGCAGTTTTAGCTAACGAAACTTTATCTGGCGGTGAAGCTGAATTCGGAAAAAGAGAAGGTGTTCCGTCCATTTCAATGGGTAAAATTTCATTTCCTAATTAAAAATGATTTTTGAACAATTTTAGGTAATAGTCTTTTTAAGAAATGTTATCTCAATTTTTATGATTATAGTCGGCAAGCCAGTGAGCTTTCAAGACACTTCTACTCGATTGTCCCATGTAAATAGGCACGCTTGTAATCCTCTCTACCTAATTTTATTTACGTTTATTTTTGTTGGGTATTTCGTCCATAGCTTCGTTGTATTTTAAGAAAGTTAACTCCACAAATACAGAAAAAAAAATGCACAGACATGCGTTATCTCAACAACTACTTTTTAAACAATGCTAAATCACGCATTAAAGTATGGTTATCCCAGCTCTACTGTATTCTTCTAAGACCTCGTCCTCTGGATTTAAGTCAGTTATCATCGTATTTAAGCTACTAATCTCACAAACTACGTGAGGCATCTTAGTATTCAATTTTTCAGCAGTTAACATTAAAACTACCTTATCAGATGCTTCCAGCATTGCTTTTTTAACAATCGAAACTTCATAACCTGTTTCGGTTAGTCCCTGCTTAGCACTTACGCTACTCACCCCCATAAAACAAATGTCTGCTTTGATTTTAGACAAAACCTTAAGCACATCCATTCCAATGGTTACCATGGCATTTTTTTGCATCTTACCACCAATAAATATTAAGTCAATATTCGGGTATTGAGATAATTGCATTGCAATAGGCAAACTATATGTATAGATTGTTGCGTTTAATAACGGCGGAATTAATTTAGAAAAAACCAAGTTTGTAGTACCTCCACTCATAATAATTACCTGACCATCATGAAGTAAAGAAAGTGCCTTATGGCCTATTTCATTTTTCTTTGTTTCGTTAGATATTACGATATCAAAAACATTTCTAGGCTTGTCAGCAATAGGAATCGCACCACCATATACTTTCTCAAGAAGACCTCTTTCATGCAACTTGCTTAAATCTCTTCTAATAGTATCTTCAGACACAACCAATAGCTCAGCTAACTCTATGGTACTAACTCGCTGCTCTTCAGCAAGTTTATTCATTATATAATTGCGCCTTTCTGCTTTTAACATAGTTCTAAAGTAAATGATAGGATACAAATGTATTAAAATAAATCATTAATATGGAGACAATTAGCTACTCCCAAAGAATAAATGCGATTTTCAAACCCTTAAACATGCGTTATATTGCGTTATTTGCCTTAAAATCGAAAATAAACGGAAACATATTGCATTTATATGCAAAAAATAAATATATTTGTTTAATAACCATAACATAAACCAAATAATTATGAAAAAATTATTCCTGATTTCATTATTGTTTTTGTTTGTTCAAACCACATTTGCACAAACAAAAACAATAACTGGAACTGTAAAAAACAAAGCCGATGGGATTCCGATTCCGGGAGTTACAGTTCTTATTAAAGGTACTACCAAAAGTAGTATCACTGATTTAGATGGTAACTACACGATTAATGCATCGTCTACTGACGCACTTGTCTTTAGTTATATTGGTTTTGAAACCAAAGAATTAAAAGTAACAGGATCAAAATTAAATCTTACCCTGAGTGAAGGTGCTGAAACACTAAAAGAAGTTACTGTAACAGGAGCTTTTGGTATTAACCGACCAAAAGCATCTTTAGGTTATGCTACTCAAGGAGTAAAAGGTGACGAAATTGCCGATACTCAAAGAGAAAATTTCATCAATGCTTTGCAAGGAAGAATTGCCGGTTTGACTGTTACCAGTACATCTGGTGCTCCTGGTGCTTCGGCAGCAATCCAACTTAGAGGGGTAAACTCCATGAGTGGAAATAACTCACCTTTGTTTATTGTTGATGGTTTACCCATTAGTAACTCTACGCTAGATCAAGGATTATTAATATCAAATGGTCCTAATAGAGATACTGATTACACCAATCGTGGTGCAGATATTAACCCTGATGATATTGCATCAGTTACTGTATTAAAAGGACCAGAAGCAGCAGCATTATATGGTATCGAGGCAGGAAATGGAGCTATAATCATTACTACTAAAAAAGGAAAAAATGGAAAAGGTTCATTCACATATTCAACAGATATTAGATTAGATGATGTTTATAGATTTCCTGAAACTCAAAGAGTATATCAAAGAGGTTCAAATGGTATAACAAATGATAATTATCGCAGGCATTTTGGAGAAAAATATCCAGAAGGAACTCAACTATATGACAACATCAACAACTTCTTTGAGACAGGGATTAAGAAAACAAACTCCCTAACTTTTGATGCCGGAACAGAACAATTGACTTATCGTTTGTCTATGTCTAATTTAGAGCAAACTGGTGTTGTTCCAAATTCAGCTTATAATCGATTGAATCTATCTTTAAGCGGAACTGTAAAACTATCGAGTAAATTAAAGTCGGAAGCTACTTTCTCTTACATCAAGTCTGAAACAGATAAAACATCTAAAGGTGCTGGTGGATTTTTATTAAGTCTATTAAGCTACCCTGCTAATGAGGACGTAACTAACTATCTAAATTCAGATGGTAGCCGACGCAAAATTACTGATGGGTCAAATGATACTGAAGTAGATAATCCGTTTTTTGAAGTAAATAAAAATAGAGGAAACGATAAAAACAATCGTATTCTAACTAATGTCTCTTTAACTTATGATCCATTATCGTGGTTAAGTTTTACAGGACGTTTTGGTATTGACGCCAACTCAACTCAAGGATTCAAATCAGTACATCCAGAATCAGCAAGAAGCGCATTCGGAATAGGTAGTGGTACAGGAATTTCTACTGGAGGTTATTTTGAACAGTATACAGATCAGTCTAACAATTATAACTATTTAGGATTTGGTACCGCTAAAAAATCAATTGGAAAATTCAATGGTCTACTTCGTGTAGGTGTAGCTCGATTAGAGAACAATTATAAGATTCTTTCTACAAAAGGTGAAAAATACTACGAATCAGACGTAATGAATATCAATAATACAGATCCATTAACACAGCGTTCACAAGAAAGAATTATTAAAAGACGTGTGGATGGTATTTTTGGTGAGTTTACTGTAGACTATGATAAAATCGTTTTCTTAACTTTAACAGGTAGAAATGATGTTTCTTCAACATTACCACGAGCAAATAACTCCTTCTTTTACCCATCGTCTTCTTTAAGTTTTGTATTCACAGAATTAGAAGCATTAAAGAACAGTAATATTTTATCTTATGGAAAATTAAGAGCTTCGTTTGCAAGAGTGGCTAATGATGCTAAACCTTATTCCATATCACCTACTTATGAAACAAAATCAACCACTGGTGGAGGTTTTGGATACTCAGTGACTGGAGCAAATCCTAATCTTCAAGCGGAGATGAATACATCAACAGAACTTGGTACAGAATTGCGTTTCCTTAAAGACAGAATTGGTTTAGATGTTGCTGTTTACAAAAGAAAAACAGACAACCCTATTATCAACAACATGCGTTTAAGTTATGGAACGGGATTTGTATTGACTGCATTCAATTTTGGTGCACTACAAAACAGAGGTCTTGAAATCACCCTTACTGGTTCACCTATTTTGACAAATGACTTTAGTTGGGATGTTATGGCCAATTTCACAAAAACAGACAGTGAATTATTAAACCTACCTCCTACTTTACCTGAATATTATACATCAGATACTTGGTTATTTGGAAACATAAGAGGTGGCGCTCGAGTAGGATCTTCATTGACTACATTCACAGGATATACCAACTTGAGAAATGACAACGGAGACATTTTAATTAACCCATCTAATGGACAAGCGTTGAAAGACCAATCGTTCCCAATTGTAGGTGATAGAAACCCTGATTTTGTAATTGGTCTTCAAAATAGTTTTAATTACAAGAACTTTAAATTATCCTTTCTTTTAGACATCCGTAAAGGAGGTGATATTTATAATGGAACAGCAGCGTATTTATACACTCAAGGTCTAAGCACAAAAACGTTAGATCGCGAAACGCCTCGAGTATTAAAAGGAGTTTTACAAGACGGTTTAGAAAACACTGCAACACCAACACAAAACAATATTCAAGTAACACCTTACTATCAAAATGAGGCTTACAATTTTAATTATGTTGACTCTGATTTTATCGAGAAAGACATCAACTGGTTAAGAATGCGAGACATCACAGCGAGCTACAAATTCCCTTCGAAACTATTGAACAAAACAAAGTTTTTTACTAGCATTTCTATGTATATTACCGTTACTGATGCCTTTATGGTTACTAATTATACAGGAGCAGATCCATCTGTAAATGGTTTGAACGCAAGTTCAGGTGGTGCTGGTGGTACAGGATTTGATTACGGAGTACTTTCTACTCCAAGAGGTTTTAATCTAGGTTTTAAATTTGGACTTTAATAAATTATAAAATGAAAAACATAACAAAATATATAGCTGTATCAATGGTAGCCTTATTATCTACAGCTTGTAATCGTGATGAAATAGCAGATGTAAATATTAACCCGAGTTTCCCAACTGCGACAGAACCTATCTATCTTTTACCTAGTATTCAGTCCTCTATGGCGTTAGGTATTCAGTATGACGCTCGATTTTTAGGGAAATACACTCAAAATTTCTCTCATTCTTCAGTTGGATATATTTGGGATTTATATGGATATAGTGCAAATAGTGATAGTGGTGGAGAAATTTGGAAAATGGCTTATTATACGATTGGACTAAATCTTACACAAGCTATTGATGGTGCCAATAAAAATCAACGTTATGATATCGCAGGATTATCAAAAGCAATAAGAGCATGGACTTGGCAAGTAGCTACAGATTATCATTCTGACCTTATCAAGTTTGACCAAGCTTTTACTTCTAGACTGACATTTGATTATGGAACTCAAGAAGAAGCCTACGCTGAAGTAGCTAGATTAGCTAAAGAAGGTATTGCTGACTTAGAAAGAACGGATGGAAAATCTGACGTTAGTTATACCGCAAAAGGAGATTTAATCTACAGTGGTGATAAAACAAAATGGATTAAATTTGCCTATGGTGTTTTAGCTAGAAATGCGAATAACTTAAGCAATAAGTCAAGCTATAACCCAGATAAGGTAATAGAATATGTAAACAAATCATTATCCAGTATAAATGATGATTGTTATGTACCGTTTTCTGGTATCGCGAACTCCGATACTAACTTTTTCGGACCTAGTCGAAACAACTTATCAAGTTTTCGTCAAACAGACTTTATTGTACACGCTATGGATGGAACGGTATTTCCCGGATCAACTGATCCACGTATGGCTAATGTACTTTCTCCCTCTGCAGATGGAGTTTTTAGAGGAAATCCTTTGAATACAACTGCCGGAACGGTTGCCGCAACGCGTATTCCTAACTTATGGGGAACGATTATATCTGGAAACTCGTCAACTCCTGGAAGATACCTATTTAGAAATACTGCCGATTTTCCTTTGATGACTTATACTGAACTACAATTCATTAAAGCTGAAGCAGCCTTTATCAAAGGAGATAAAACAACAGCTTTAGCTGCTTATAAAAAAGGAATAGAAGCAAGTATAGATATGGTGAACAGAAATACGGTTGTATCTACTGTTGCTCCAACAGCAGCTCTAATAACAGCAGCTCAAAAAACACTTTTTTTGATCAACCCAAATGTAGTTCCTACAGCTGCTAATCTTACCTTGAAACACATTATGATGCAAAAATATGTGGCTCTTTTTGGGTATGGATACGTAGAAACATGGACTGATATGAGAAAATACCATTATGATCCTTTAGTGTACGAAACAATGGTTTTTCCTATATTATCACCAGATAACAATGGAAAATTAGCGTATAGAGTTCGTCCTCGTTACAATTCAGAATACGTATGGAACTTTGCCGCACTTCAATCAATTGGAGCCGACAAACCTGATTATCACACAGAAGAAATGTGGTTCTCTAAACCATAATTATTTTAATTTTAAATAAATTTCAGATGAAAAATATAAAAATAACAATTACGAAGTACTTAGGATTAGCTGTACTTACTTTAGGCGTCTTTTCTTCTTGTGGTGATGAAACTAATTTTTCACCCTATCAAGAAAGTGTTCCTGAAACTGCTGCTCTAGTCAAGTTCCAGCATACTGCAATAGGTCCCAATGGAGTAAATTTTACTGCAAATTGGTACGTTGACGATGTAAAAACGACTAGTGTAAACGTATCATCAGGTCTACCACTAGGGATTGGATATGGAAGTGCTTATCCAGCTGCGATAAACTATTCATTAATTCCCTCGGGCGATAAAAATTTGAAGGTAGAAATTCCAGCGAATGCTACTACAGAGGCTACTGCATTACTTACTTCTCCTTTTAATATTGAAGCCAAAAAGAATTACACTAGTTTCTTAGTAGGTTTATCTCCTAATTATACTGCCTACACAATTAACGATGATTTATCTGTAGCTGAAAAGGATCCGACAATGGCCTATATCCGTTTTATAAATGTAATTGCAAACTCACCAAGTACAGGGTTTGACTTATCAATTAAAGAACTTAATAGCAACGCAGTTGTTTTTTCTGGAGTTGGCTACTTAAAAGGTAACGAAGTTTTTATCCCAATTACACCAATAGCCGATTTAGAATCGACTACTTATGAATTTCAATTGCGTGCCGTAGGATCTACGACAGTGATTGCTAAATCAACTCTTACTGCTCGAAAAGGTAGAGTCTATACCTTTATCTGTAGAGGATATGTAGGAGGTTTATCAAAAGGCTTACCTAGTGCTACTGTCAATATTCCTGTATTGACCTATTTCACTAATAAATAACCCATTAATTTTACTGGAAATAAACCACTTTAGCTCTGCTAAGGTGGTTTATTCTACCTTTATCTTGACCAATTTCTGGCTTTAACAACATAAGACTAATCTTCAATTACCATGGACTTATTTATAAAAAAAGTAACTTTTATTTTGTTTTTTATTGCACCTATTTGCATCCATTCGATGCCTCTAAAAAAGGAAATAGATGTGCTTTTAATGACTCCAAAAAGCAGCATTAAAACTGGAGCTGATAATTATGAGAAATACCTTCCGTTATTAAAAGACAAAAAGATTGGACTTGTTACTAATCAGACGGGGATTCTTAGTGACAAAACTCATTTAGTAGATTTTCTATTGGAGAAAAAGATAAATATTCAAACCATTTTTGCTCCTGAACATGGCTTTCGAGGTACCGCAGATGCAGGTGAACACGTAGTTGACGGAAAAGATCCAAAAACCGGACTTTCAATTATTTCTCTTTATGGGGATAATAAAAAACCAAAAAAGGAACAATTAGCTGGTATTGATATCATGGTATTTGATTTACAAGATGTAGGCGCCCGTTTCTATACCTATATTTCCTCTTTACACTACGTCATGGAAGCTTGTGCCGAAAATGGAATTCCGCTTGTAATTCTTGACAGACCAAATCCAAACGGAGGCATTACTGATGGTCCTCTTTTAGAAAAAGAATTTACAAGTTTCGTAGGCATGCACCCTATTCCCTTGCTTCATGGAATGACTATTGGAGAATACGGAAAAATGATTAACGGTGAAAAATGGTTGAAAAATGGGATCCAATGTACGCTTACTGTTATCCCTTGCACTAACTACAACCATAATATGTCCTATAATTTACCCATTAAACCATCTCCGAATTTGCCTAACGATCAATCCATAAATCTATATCCAAGTTTATGCTTTTTTGAAGGTACTAATGTGAGTGTAGGTCGAGGTACTGAAAAGCAATTTCAAATTTATGGCTCTCCTTTTTTAAATAAAAATAGTTTCAATTTTACTTTTACTCCAAAACCAAATTTTGGTGCAAAAGACCCAATGCATAACGGAAAAGAATGCTTTGGTGAAGATCTATCATCCAGTAAAAAAGTAACTCAGCTAGAGCTTAAATGGCTTATCAAAGCGTATCAAAATACGGGCGACAAAACTAAATTCTTTAATGCGTTTTTTACAAAACTAGCTGGAACAAAAAAACTTCAACAACAAATTGAAAAGGGAAATTCAGAAAATGAAATTAGAAAAACATGGACCAAAGATCTAAATGATTTCAAGAAAATGAGACAACACTATTTAATCTATCCATAAGACCATCAAACATTTATGGTTATAATTTAAAAAAATAATATGCCTATTATTTTACAACTGCCCTTGCCCCTATTTAAATATCATACTTAAAAAAAATGAAAAAAAACAGCCTTGATACAGAACAAGAATCTCTCTATGCCAATTTGGATAAGATGAGTACGAAAGAGTTACTTTCTAACATTAATGCCGAGGACAAAAAGGTCCCCAATGTTATAGAGCAACAAATCCCAAACATTGAGAAATTAGTAGATGCGGTCGTGGAAAAAATGAAATTGGGAGGTAGACTTTTTTATATTGGAGCCGGAACTTCGGGTAGAATCGGTATTCTCGACGCCTCTGAATGCCCTCCTACATTTGGAGTTCCTGATGATTGGATTATTGGCATCATTGCGGGAGGCGACAGTGCAATCCGTAAAGCTGTTGAAAATGCTGAAGATGATTTTAATCAAGCTTGGAGAGACCTTTCTGCTTTTTCTATAACTGATTTAGATGTGGTTATTGGAATTGCCGCTTCGGGAAATACGCCTTACGTAATTGGTGGACTCGAAAAAGCAAAACAAAATAATATTACTACAGGTAGTATTTCCTGTAACAGTAAGAGCAAAATATCTGCTATAGCAGATTTCCCAATAGAATTAATAGTTGGACCAGAATTCTTAACTGGAAGCACGCGAATGAAAGCGGGAACATCCCAAAAATTAGCACTGAATATGATTTCTACTTCAGTAATGATTAAACTGGGAAGAATTTACGGCAACAAAATGATAGACATGCAATTGTCTAACAAAAAACTCGTAAAAAGAGGGGTCGAAATGATTGTCGAAGAGTTGAAAATAAATAAAGAGGAAGCGGCTAAACTTTTAAAACAGCACCAAAGTGTCCGGGCAGTTTTACTAGCTATGAAAAAATAATAAGCAGCCCTGCTTCTTTTATACCCTTTATTTAAAGTTAATTAGGTTGGTTTGGTTTGGTCCTATTAAGCGCTGTCTAACAAATTAATGCTATCCTAGCAATAATTAAGACAGTGTTTGATTTGACCATTAAATCACTACTTAAAAACTACTTTACAACTATTTTATTCTTTAAAATTTAACAACAATGACACCAAGTGCAATCCTAATTCTTATCATTATTTATTTTGGAGTTTTATTCTACATCTCCCATAAAGTCAGTAAAAATGACAACGGAAATGAAGCTTTTTTTAAAGCCAATAAAAACTCCAAGTGGTATTTGGTGGCTTTTGGAATGATTGGAACAGCACTTTCGGGTGTAACATTTATATCTGTTCCTGGGGAAGTAGGCTCGCCAGGCGGAGAGCAATTTAAATATTTCCAGTTTGTTTTAGGGAATGCCATAGGCTTCATCGTAATTACAAAATTATTACTGCCGCTTTATTATAGAATGAATCTGACCTCAATCTATAGTTACATCGAGAAAAGGATGGGTACTTACAGCTATAAAACAGCAGCCAGTATATTTTTAATCAGTAGAACAATAAGCTCAGCCTTTAGACTTTATTTAGTGGTAATTGTACTGCAGCGATTTGTATTTGAATACTATAATATTCCATTTGCAGTAACGGTCCTGATTTCATTAATTTTAATCTATTCCTACACGTATAGAGGAGGATTAAAAACGATTATTATAACAGATACTTTACAAACTTTTTTCTTAGTAAGCTCCGTATTTCTTACTATTTACTTTATTTGTGACAGTCTCGATTTAAATGCCATTCAAGCCTTTAAAGAAGTACGTGATAGCTCCTACTCCAAAGTATTTTTCTTTGATGATTTTATGACAAATAAATTTCATTTTGTCAAGCAAATACTGGGCGGAATGTTTGTTACAATAGCCATGGTAGGACTTGATCAAGATTTAATGCAAAAAAATCTAAGTTGCAAGAACACTAAAGAAGCGCAAAAGAATATGTTAACGTTCACTGCAATTTTTGTTATTATCAATATCTTCTTTTTAAGTGTAGGAGCACTACTTTATATTTACGCAAACAAAAACGGAATTTCAGTACCCCTAGATGCTATCACTGGCAAACCAAGAACTGATCTATTATTTCCAGAAATAGCACTGAATCATTTGTCTATAGTACCTTCTGTTGTGTTTTTGTTAGGACTGATAGCCGCAACATTTGCTACTACTGATTCTGCATTGACTGCTTTAACCACTTCTTTTTGCGTTGATTTCTTAGCTATGGATAAAGAAGAAAACAGTCATAAAACGACTAATGTAAAAAACAGAAATCTGGTGCATCTGGCTTTTTCAATACTGCTGTTTGTAACCATCGTCTTATTCAACACCATTAATGATAGTTCAGTTGTAACAATGATTTTTAAAGTCGCAACTTACACTTATGGTCCTTTACTAGGTCTATATGCCTTTGGATTATTCCAAAAAACAAAAAAAGTATCCGATAAACTAGTGCCTATAATTTGCGTGCTTGCCCCTGTTATCACCTATATTATTAATGAAAATTCCCAAGTGTTATTTTTAGGCTATGTATTTGATAATGAATTAATAATAATAAACGGACTTGTAACCTACATCGGTTTGTATCTTACAGGTAAAAACACAGCTGAACTGCAAAAATTTTAGGAATACTGATACTTATTTAAAAAAATAAATTACGGATGAACAATAAAATTTTAAAAATTAGCGCCTCTATTATAGTATTGTTTCTAATGATTAATTGCGCCAACTATAAAGCCAAAAGACTACTTAAGGAAGGAATCACCGCAGAAAACGCAATAAAATATAAATCGAAAAACAAATCCAAAAGGAATACCTTTTTTAAAACTACTGATTCAGAATCTATTTGGGTAGACAACATCTATTCTAAAATGACTCTTGAAGAAAAAATTGGTCAATTATTTATGATTTCGGCGTATTCTAATAAAGACGAATCACATCAAGAGGCTGTTGAAAAATTAGTAACCGAAAACCATGTGGGCGGAATTATTTTCTTCCAAGGTGGACCAGTCAGACAAGCTAATTTAACTAATCGTTATCAGGCTAAAGCGAAAGTTCCTTTGTTTATTGCTATTGATGGAGAATGGGGATTAAGTATGCGTTTAGATTCTACTTATCGCTATCCATGGAACATGACTTTAGGCGCTATTCAAGATTTGAAATTAGTTGAAAAAGTAGGTCAAAATATGGGAGAAGAAAATAAAAGAATGGGAATCCATTTTAATTTTGCTCCCGTTATCGATATCAATACCAACCCTAAAAATCCTATTATTGGCAATAGATCTTTTGGCGAAAGCAAAATAAATGTAGCTAATAAAGCCACTGCCTTGATGAAAGGGCAACAATCACAAGGTGTTTTTAGTACTGGGAAACATTTTCCAGGTCATGGAGACACTTCTACTGATTCTCATAAAACCCTTCCTACTGTTGGCTTTAGCAAAAGAAGAATTAATTTGGTCGAATTGTATCCTTATAAACAACTTTTTGATGAAGGTTTAGCTTCGGTAATGGTAGGCCATCTCAACATCCCTAGTTTAGAATCTTCAAACAGACCTACTTCGCTTTCATACAAAGTGGTAACCAAGTTACTCCAAAAGAAAATGAACTTTAAAGGACTTATTTTGACAGACGCTTTAGGAATGAAAGGGGCCAGTAATTTTATAGGCCCAGGTGAAATTGATTTAGAAGCCTTTCTCGCAGGAAATGACATCTTACTTTGTCCAGAAAATGTTCCTTTGGCTATAGCCAAAATAAAAGCGGCATATAACGACAATCGAATCAATGAAAATCGCTTGGCTTATTCCGTAAAAAAAATACTCCATTATAAATACAAATCAGGTTTAAATAACTACAAACCAATCAATACGACCCATTTGCAGGAAGATTTAAACTCTTCTAAAAAAGACGCTTTACACTACCAATTGTATGAAAATGCTATTACAGTATTACAAAATAAAGAGTCCATTTTACCTATAAAAGACCTAAGTCAAAAAATTGCTTATGTAAAATTAGGAGATTCTAATAACAGCTCTTTCTTAACTACATTAAAAAAATATACTGAAGTAATCGAAGTTTCGGATACTAATATTGATCGCTTAAACGATAAACTTAAAGATTATAGTACGGTTATAATTGGTTTTCATAAACTAGATAAAGCATGGGAAAACCAAGAATTCTCTGAAACCGAATTAAATTGGCTGGAACAAATTGCATCCAAAAACAAAGTAATTCTCGATGTTTTTACAAAACCTTATACTTTATTGACTGTCCCTACATTCGAAAATATAGAAGGTGTTGTAGTATCGTATCAGAATTCTGATATTGCCCAAGTTGTCTCGGCTGAATTGCTTTTTGGAGCTATTGAAGCCAAAGGAAAAACACCCGTATCAATCAACAACCATTTTTCAGTAAACGATGGATTAGCAACTGAAAAATTAAATAGACTCGGATTTACAGCTGCTGAGAATATGAATATGGATCCTGCGATCTTGAATAAGATTGATGCAATCGCCCAAAAAGCAATCGATGGTAAAATGGCCCCTGGTATGCAAGTTCTTGTAGCTCGAAAAGGGAAAGTAGTTTTTCAAAAATCCTATGGGCACCCTACTTATGACACTACAACTAAGGTTACAAATACAGATTTGTACGATGTGGCTTCGCTGTCAAAAATGATTTCGACACTTCCTAACATCATGCAATTGTTCGATCAAAAAAAGGTTGCTCTGGATACTCGTTTGGGAACGATGCTCCCCTATTTTGCCAATACAAATAAAAAGGATATTCTTTTTAAAAATTTATTATCCCATTACGCAGGACTGAAATCGTGGATTCCTTTTTATAAAGAAACTTTAGATGCTACTAACAAACCTTCTGAAACCTATTATCGAAAAGTACCTAATCCCAAATTCTCTATAAAAGTTGCTGATAGTTTATACCTAAGAACTGACTACCAAAACACCATCATGAAAATCATTGCTGATTCCCCATTGGCAACCAAAAAAGAATACGTTTATAGTGATTTTACATTCATCCTTTTAAAAGAATATTTAGAACAAATTACCCATAAGAAACTAGATATCCTTAGTCAGGAAAATTTTTTCAACTCGCTTGGAATGAATTACACCTTATACAATCCGTTACAAAAATTTGATAAAAACGTAATTGCACCCTCAGAAGTAGATACTTATTTTAGACATCAGCAAATTCAAGGTTATGTACATGATATGGCTGCAGCTATGCAAGGTGGAGTTGCTGGTCATGCCGGTATCTTTTCTAACGCTATGGATGTAGCTAAAATGATGCAATTGTACTTACAAAAAGGCTCTTATGGCAACCATCGTTATTTTTCTGAAGAAACATTTGATGCTTTCAATACTTGTTACTTTTGTTCTGAAGGCGTGGAAAGAGGTTTGGGTTTTGATAAAAGACTTGGTGCAAATGGTCCTACTTGTCAATGCGCTTCACCATCAAGTTTTGGACACACTGGCTTTACAGGAGACATGGCTTGGGCAGATCCAGAAAATGAAATCGTTTATATCTTTTTATCGAATAGAACCTATCCTGAAGTATCAGCAGCAGGAAATACACTGGCAAAAGAAAAAATCAGGGAAGATATTCAAAAAATAATCTATGAAGCAATTCAAAAATAAGACATAATGAAAAATGACAGAATAATTTCAGTCGATATTTTAAGGGGAATGACAATTTTATTGATGATTATTGTCAATAACCCCGGAAATTGGGGCGCGGTATATACTCCATTATTGCATGCAAAATGGAATGGCTGCACTCCTACCGACTTGGTTTTCCCCACCTTTATTTTTGTATTAGGAATTGCTATTCCTTTGGCTATGCCAAAAAAAACTTGGAATCAAGAAACATTTATTAAGATAATAACACGAACACTTCGAATCATTAGTTTGGGTTTGTTTTTAAATTTCTTTAGTAAAATCTTCATTTTTAGTGATAATCAAATCTTGCTGCTATTCGTTCGCTTAAGTATAACAATTCTTGTAGGATATGCTTTATTAGGCAATTTTAATCCAAAAGTCAAACTGCTCTTAGCCGTTTCTATTTTTACTATTTTACTTTTCCTCGCCTACAGCGGAATTGAAAGTTTTAACGATGTGAGATTACCCGGTGTCTTACAACGCATTGGTATCGTTTATCTCATCGCTACAGTGATCTATCTAAAAACAGAATTAGAAACACAAATAGGAATTACGATTGCCTTATTAATTGGTTACTGGGCATTACTGACCATCATTCCTGTTCCCGGAATTGGAACCGCAAATTATAATGAAGGAACGAATCTTTCCTCTTGGCTAGATAGTTTTTTGTTAGAAGGACATATGTATGGCGCTACTAAAACTTGGGATCCTGAAGGCATATTAAGTACGCTACCCGCCATTGCAACAGCATTAATAGGGCTAATCATAGGGAAACTGATACTTACTAATGAGTCTAAAATTAAAATTATTAAAAAAATGGCTGCTATCGCCTTTGTTTTGACCACAACCGGATTACTCTGGTCATTCGTTTTTCCGTTAAACAAGTCACTTTGGACAAGCTCTTATGTATTATACAGTGCAGGAATAGCTTTGTTTATTTTAGCTGTTTTACATTATATTACAGAAGTAAAAGGGGCTAAAAAAGGATTCTTCTTTTTCTTAATATGGGGAGTGAATCCAATGATTGTATTTTTTCTATCAGGAATACTTCCTCGTGCTTTAGGGATGATCACTTTTCCAAATCCTGAAAATGCCGATGCTAAAATATCAGTTTTAAGCTATGCTTATCAATTTTGGATTAACCCTAATTTTGATAATGAGAAATCAGCTTCCTTGACTTATGCGCTACTTTATGCTTCCCTATGGTCGTTACTACTATGGTTTTTCTATAAGAAAAAATTATTTTTTAAAGTTTAAGAAAAGTATACTAACCTAATAATTTAATTCACATTGGTTTAATCTAAAATGAGGCTATTAAGCCAATTTAAAAAAATAGCTTTGGCAAAGTAATTGAGATAATCAAAAAAGTGAAATTTTAATACTTATATTACTCATAAACATCACTAAAAAAACTATTTTTGAACTCTATAAAAACATCCCGATAATGAACCGTACCAAGCACCTATTCTTATTGCTTTCCTTTATTTTATTGTCTTTTTCAAATGGAAATGCACAAGAAAAAGTAAGCTATCCTAAAAACGAATTTAGAGCAGTTTGGATTGCTACTGTGGTAAATATTGACTGGCCAAAAAGTGGTTCGGATCCTATTGAAAAACAAAAAGCTGATTATCTAGAGATTTTAGATACCTATAAAAAATTAAATTATAATGCTGTTATTGTCCAAATTAGAAGCGTGGGTGATGCTTTTTATCCTTCAAAACTAGCTCCATGGTCTAAATATTTGACTGGGAAAGAAGGGCAAGCACCTAGTCCTTATTTTGACCCATTAGAATGGATGATCACAGAAGCTCATAACCGTGGCTTTGAATTCCACGCCTGGTTAAACCCCTATCGTGCCACTATGGATTTAAGAACTGATATTCTAAGTCCTACCCATGACTATTACAAGCACCCGGAATGGATGATTAAATATGGCGGAAAGTATTATTACGATCCTGCCTTGCCTGAAGTTCAGACTCATTTAATTGCTGTAGTTGACGAGGTAGTTAGAAACTATGATATCGATGCAATACATTTTGACGACTATTTCTATCCTTATAAAATACCAGGTGAAAACTTTAATGATACGGCATCATTTAAAAAATATGGGGGCGGAATGAATTTACCAGATTGGAGACGTCTTAACGTGAATAATTTTGTGAAATACTGTGCCTTTTCTATCAAAAAAATCAAGCCTTGGGTTCAATTTGGTATCAGCCCGTTTGGCGTTTGGCGTAATAAATCTGTTGATCCTAGAGGATCCGATACGAATTCCGGACAAACAAATTACGATGACTTGTTTGCTGACCCTGTGGCATGGATGGAGAACTGCTGGATTGACTACCTACTACCACAATTGTACTGGAGTATCGACCATAGAACCGCTTCTTATGCAAAATTGATTAAATGGTGGTCTGAAAACTCAACAAATACCGCTATTTACATTGGAAACGGAAGTTATAAAATCAATACCGATTCTGATAAAAAATGGAATATTCCAAGTGAAATTCCTAATCAGATTGATTTGACTAGAACTTATAAAAACATTGGGGGAAATGCTTTTTTTAGCGCCAAATCATTTGTAAACAGAAACAAAGCGGTGACCGATTTACTTTTGCAAAATCAATACAGATACCCAGCACTTCCCTATGTTGTTCCTAATTCTAGAAGAACAGACATTGAAATGCCTACGGTTTCTACTATTACAACTAATAATTTAATTTCGACTGTTACAATGGATTATCCTTTGCTCAGTAAAATACGTTACGTAATGGTTTATGGTGCCAAAGACAGTTCTAAACTTGATATTAATAATCCAAGTCAAATCGTTGATAAAATTGCTTTTAAGGAACAAAAGGATAGTATCAGCATCAAAATTCAGAAGAGCCTTTTAGAAAAAAATAATATTTATGCTATCACATTCATTGATTATTACGGTAATGAAAGTGAGGCAGTTCTTTTAAATAAAACAACAGAAACCAAAACGATTCAAAGTACTTTAAATGACGAAAATAGACAATAGACCTTGGTACTGGATACCCTTTTTGAACTTTGCCTCGGGCTTGCCTTACGCTATTATTATCTCGGTTTCGGTCATTATGTACAAGAACCTTGGGATTGACAATGAAGACATCGGGATATACACGAGTCTATTGTATCTACCTTGGGTTATAAAACCTTTATGGAGTCCATTTATTGATCTATACGCGACAAAGAGGAAGTGGTTTTTAGCCATGCAATTAGTGATATCTATTGCCTTTCTACTTGTGGGATTAACGATTCCCATGAATAATTTCTTTGTAATCAGTCTCGCCATTTTTTGGGTAGCGGCTTTTGCATCAGCATCGAATGATGTTGCCAGCGACGGTTTCTATATGTTAGCTTTAGAGAAAGAACAACAATCTTTTTTCCTTGGAATTCGCAGTACATTCTATCGCCTTTCCATGCTTACCGGAAATGGTTTGATTGTAATAATAGGTGGTTATCTGGAACAAGAATATGGCGACAAACAAAAAGCATGGTCTTATACTATGGTTATCGTTGGTTTGATTATGGCTACATTGACCATTTATAATTATTTTTCTACACCAAGAACCGAAGTAGTAACTACTAAAGAGGAAAAAGCAACAGAACCAAAAATAAGTTTTGCAGCCGTCTTCGCTAGTTTTTTTCAAAAAAAGCAAATTGGTTTTGTACTGGCCTTTATATTATTATTCCGCTTGGGCGAGTCACAATTATTAAAAATGCTAACCCCTTTCCTTATCGATGACAAAGGTTTAGGCGGAATGGGTTTAACTACCCAAGACGTGGGAATTATATATGGAACTTTTGGGGTAATCTCTCTAACTATTGGCGGAATCATTGGCGGAATTGTAATTTCTAGAGATGGTCTTGGTAAATGGATGCTGCCCATGATTCTGGCGATGCACTTGCCAATACTTGGATTTGTTCTATTAGCGCATTTTCATCCAGCCTCCGTTTATTATATTTATGCTACTGTTATTGCAGAGCAATTTGGTTACGGTTTTGGTTTTGCCGCCTTTATGATGTATTTGATTTATGTGGCTGATGGCGAATCGAAAACCTCGCATTACTCTATTGCAACTGGATTCATGGCATTAGGAATGATGCTTCCTGGAATGGCAAGCGGATTCATTCAAGAATATTTAGGCTACGGAAATTTCTTTATTTGGGTATTTCTAGCCACTCTTCCCGGATTGATTCTGTCTCGTTTTTTAATTTTTCCAAAAGACTTCGGTAAGAAATCGGAACAACAAAATTCATAAACATATAAGTCATATAAGTTTTAGAAAAGATTATCAGCTATTCTTAGATGGATTATATGGTTAAAAATAAATCAAATGACTTTAGAACAAAAAATAGGGCAATTCTTTTTTCCAGCCGTTTTTATAAACGATACAGAAGAAAATATTCAAGCAACTGAAGAATTAATTAAGAAGCACAACATCGGTGGACTTACTTTTTTTCATAGTAGAGCTAGTGCTGCCACTAATTATGAAACTAAGAAAAAAATCGTTTTTAATGACGACAGTTACCAGCGATTGAAAGATTTAATTACTCGGTATCAAAAGTGTGATACTACTCCTTTACTGATGAGCATTGACGCAGAATGGGGCTTGGCGATGCGAATTGAAAAAACGCCACAATATCCTTATGCTATCACACTAGGTGCCTTACCTATGAGTGAATCTCATTTAGTGTATCAAGTGGGAAAACAAATAGGTCTCGATCTAAAATCAGCAGGACTTCATTATAATCTTGCTCCCTTAGCCGATATAAACAACAACCCGAATAATCCGGTGATTGGATACCGTTCTTTTGGTGAAAACAAAGAAAAAGTAGCCCATTTTGCTTTAGAATACTTGCGAGGAATGAACGACGCGGGGGTTTTGGGTTGCCTCAAGCATTTTCCTGGACATGGAAATACTAACGTAGATTCTCATTTAGGATTACCCGTTTTGACAGAAACATTAGAACAATTACTTGAAAATGAATTGTACCCTTTCATAAAAGGAATAGAAAGTGATGCTGACTCGATTATGATAGGGCATTTAGCCGTTCCTGCATTAAATAACGGAGCAAACACTTCGGCAACATTATCAAAATCAGTGATTGAGACGCTTTTGCGAAAGCAATTAAATTACAATGGACTAGTGATTTCGGATGCACTTAATATGCACAGTGTTTCCAAACTTTATGAAATAAAAGGCCAACTAGAATGGGAGGCTTTTAATGCCGGAAATGACGTGTTGTGCTTTGCTGAAAATGTACCAGAAGGCATTCAGGAAATCCTTAAGAATGCAAGTCCAGAACGTATCGAAGAAAGTTTTAACCGCTTGATGAAATGCAAGCAAAAAGCAGGTTTATTTGATAATCAAGAGAACGTAGCTGTCGAAATGGATTTTGAAACAGCTTCACTTTTAAATGGTAAAATTGCTCAAAAATGTATTACCACTATCAAAGACACTCATAATACAGCAGTTGTGATTGATGCAGCAAAAAGAGGCACATTAGCAAAATTGAGTATCTATAAAAATACAGAAAACGCTTTTTTTAAAACGCTTGGCCCTTCCCTATCTGCACCAGAATTTGCTATTGAAATAGATACTAAAAATACAGTTGAAGAGATAGAAAAAAGTCTGAAGGGTTATGACACTTTAATTATTGCTCTTTTTGTTCCAAAGGCAAAACCACAGAATAATTTTGACATTGAAGAAGCTGTTCTGGAAATGCTGAAAAAATTAATTTTATCAAAAAAATGTGTATTATATTTATTTGGTAATCCTTATGCCTTACAAATTGTACCAGACCTGCAATCTATTAGCGGCCTTGTTCAAGTATATCAAGATTTTGATGAATTTCAGGAAACTGCCGCATCTCAATTGCTTGAAAATTCAAGCTGCAAAGGAACTCTGTCTGTGAGCATTAACAACTTTTAAATAGTTGTAAAATTAGAAAGCCACACTTTTAAGAATAAGTATTCTTTTTAATTTTAAATATAACCCAAAACAAGTTACGAGAAAAAAAATCGAATTGTTTTCGTTTTCTAAACCTAAACGCTCCGTAAATAAATCTATAATCTAAAGTTTTCACCAAATCTGTTTAGGCTCATAGGAACTTTTTTATCTATATTGCAAACTCAAACGCAATAGAATGGAGACAAAAATTAACAAAAATAAAGAATTATCAATTGGGGAAGCTTTAATTCCTGTTGCTGCGCTTATAGTGATGCTCGGTTATAACGTATATGTATATGGAGACGAAGCTTTGAGTGGCAGCAATCAATTTGTCTTATTATTAGGTGCGGCTGTTGCGGCTGTAGTTGGCTTTTTTAATAAAGTTACCTATGAAAAAATGATGGCTGAAGTGGCTGAAAATATTAAGTCTACTGTTGGTGCTATTCTAATATTATTAATGGTTGGCGCTTTGGCAGGTACTTGGTTAATAAGCGGAATTATTCCTTCTATGATTTATTACGGCTTACAAATTCTGAGCCCGGCCATCTTTTTACCGGCCACACTAATTATATGTTCTATAATTTCTATTGCTACAGGAAGTTCCTGGACCACGAGTGCTACTGTTGGTATTGCTTTGATTGGTGTGGGTGGTGCTTTAGGTTTTGATCTAGGTATGGTTGCTGGTGCGGTAATTTCAGGAGCCTATTTTGGAGATAAATTATCACCCATGTCAGATACAACTAACCTTGCCCCTGCAATGGCTGGAACTGATTTGTTTACACACATTAGATACATGACTTTAACCACTATTCCTACATATGTTATTACGCTGATTCTTTTCATTATACTTGGATTATCAGTCGATATTAAAGGAGATGTAAATATTGGGTCGTTACTAACTGATATTGAAGCTTCTTTTACTATTACACCATGGCTGTTTGCGGTACCTGTTATTGTTATTGGTTTAATAATAAAAAAAACAGAGCCTTTAATCGCCTTATTAATTGGAACCTTATTAGCTGGAATCTTTGCTGTTTTATTCCAACCTCATATCATTAATCAAATTGCCGGAGTCGAGCAAATGACTTTTCAATCAGCTTATAAAGGAGTTATGGATGCCATAACAGGAAAGGTGGTAATCCCTACCGATAATAAAACTCTGGCAGATCTTTTCACATCAGGCGGGATGCAAAAAATGCTAGGAACCGTTTGGTTGATACTTTGCGCCATGGTATTTGGAGGAATTATGGATGCAATAGGAGCTTTGGCAAGAATTAGCCAAACATTACTAAAATTAGCCCATACTACTTTCGGGCTTTTCGCTTCCACAGTTGGAAGTTGTTTAGCCTTAAACATTACGGCGTCAGATCAATACTTAGCTATTGTGGTTCCTGGTAAAATGTTTGCAAAAGCATATGAAGAAAAAGGCCTTGCACCTGAAAATTTAAGCAGAACACTAGAAGATGCGGGAACAGTGACTTCTGTATTAATCCCATGGAATACTTGTGGAGCTTATCAATCTGGTACCTTAGGGGTTTCAACTTTAGATTACCTGCCTTACGCCTTCTTTAATATTTTAAGTCCGTTTATGACCTTAATTTTCGCGGCATTTAATATCAAAATCCGACAATTGGTAACTGATAAAAAAATTAATTAAGAACTCGATTACTTCCTTATAAAATCCTAATGACATGACTATGAAAAAGTTGTGTCATTATTTTTTGAAACTATAGTATAAAACTATAACTCTATCGAAATATATAATTAAAATTGATTGTACGAACATGACCTTATTGTTTACTTTTGCCGAAAGAATAAATTAATAATAAAATATATAATTATGTCATTAGTAGGTAAAAAATTCCCAAGTATTGCAGTTGACGCTATCTCAGAAATGGGTGACAACATGAAAATCAACATCTTTGACGAAGCTGTAAACAACAACAAAAAAGTACTTTTATTTTGGTACCCAAAAGACTTTACTTTTGTTTGTCCAACTGAACTACACGCTTTTCAAGCTGCATTACCAGAATTTGAAAAAAGAAATACAATCGTAATAGGTGCTTCTTGTGATACAAATGAAGTACACTTTGCATGGTTAAATACTCCAAAAAATAACGGTGGAATTGAAGGTGTGACTTACCCAATTCTTGCAGATACTAACAGAAACTTATCTAACATATTAGGTATTCTTGATATCGACTCAACTGAATACAGTGAAGAAACTGACTCCGTAATAGTAGAAGGATCAAACGTAACTTTTAGAGCTACTTACTTAATTGACGAAACAGGGAAAATCTTCCACGAAAGTGTAAACGATATGCCTCTTGGTCGTAACGTAAACGAATATTTACGTATGGTTGATGCTTATACTCATATCCAAGAAAAAGGTGAAGTTTGTCCTGCAAACTGGGAAGCTGGTAAAGAAGCAATGAGTGCTGACAGAAAAAGTACTGCTGAATACTTAAGCTTAAACTAATAAAAATTAGTTCCAAAATTAATTTTAATGGCAATACCAAAAATCAGTTTCTTTAGTGGAATTTGAGCTTTGCTATTGCCATTGATTTTTAAACTTTAAAACAAACAACTATGTTAATAGATTTAAACGAAGATACTTTACAGGATTTAATAACTAAAAACGAGAAGGTAGTAGTTCAATTTTCGGCATCTTGGTGTGGAAATTGTCGAATAATGAAACCAAAATTCAAAAAATTGGCTTCAGAAAACGACGCAATTACTTTTGTTCTTGTTGATGCTGAAAATTCTCCTGAATCACGAAAATTGGCCAACGTAAGTAACCTTCCTACTTTTGCAACATTTGTAGGCGGTAAACTGGTAAATGAAACTCAAACAAATAAACAAGAAGTCCTAATTGAATTAGTGAACGAAATAGTTTAATGTTTTTGTTTAAAGTTTAATGTTGTCAAGCTTTGTAAATAAGTTTAATGTTAAACTCAAAAATCATTTCTTAAGCAACAAATAACTTTAAACTTTTAAAACTTTAAACCTTAAAATAAAAAAAATGAAATTACCTGTAATAAAGCATCTAACACAGTTTATAGAAGAAAATGACCAAGATTACATTATTGAAACTATTGAAGTTCTGGAAGCAATGACAGAGATTCCTTCATTGAAAGACGAAGAACTAGATGTTATAGGAGAACTAATTTCTAATATGTATGGAGCGATTGAAGTACATAAAATGGTTAAGAGTGGTACTGATAAAAAAGAAGCATTAAATACTTTTATGAAAAGAGTGATGGGTTCTATTGATAAATAATATCCATTTTTATTTCACATCAAGCACAAAACGCACTTATTTTTAGGTGCGTTTTTCTGATTATATACACTTCGTAAGTTAAAAAGCATTCGACCACAATAGTTTGCGTTAGTTCATAAATCTTAACTGTTAAAACTTAAATCTTAAATAAATTTCATACTTTTGAACCACAACTAAAAACAAAAAAAATGGCATCAATTACATTAGGAGGAAATCCAATACATACTTCAGGAGAATTACCAAAAGTGGGAACGCAACTGGCTGATTTTAAATTAATACAAAACGATCTTTCTGTTGCTTCGCTAAGCGATTTCGCTGGAAAAAAACTTGTGTTAAATATATTCCCAAGTATCGACACTGGAACTTGTGCAGCTTCAGTAAGAAAATTTAATGAAAGTGCAGGGAAATTAGAAAACACAGCAGTAATATGTGTTTCAAGAGATTTACCTTTTGCTCAAAAACGTTTTTGTGGTGCTGAAGGACTTGAAAATGTAATTAACTTATCTGACTTTAATTCCGGAGAATTTGGTAAAACAAATGGTCTTGAAATCGTTGATGGTCCATTAGCAGGCTTGCACTCAAGAGCCCTTATTGTGGTTGACACAAACGGGACTATTATCTATACAGAGCAAGTTCCTGAAATTGCTGACGAACCAAATTACGACGCTGCCTTAGCTGTACTATAATATTTTCATTTAATGGAATTTCAAAAAGACAATAGCTTTATCAAAGGAAGACTGAAAAGTGTGAGTTTCGCTGTGAAAGGAGCAATAAAGTTAATTACGACCGAACACAGTATAATGGTTCAGTTTACATTGGGGATTTTAGTTACCATTGCTGGATTATATTTTCAAATTTCGGCAACAGAATGGCTATTTCAAACATTGGCGATCGGCTTTGTACTGAGTATCGAAGGATTAAACACGGCTGTTGAAAAAATTGCTGACTTTATTCATCCCAATTATCATGAAAGAATTGGTTTCATAAAAGACATTGCTGCGGGAGCTGTATTTTTTGCAGCTTTAACAGCAATAATAATCGGTTTAATCATATACGTGCCTCTAATTTTTTAAGCATTAGAACATACAATCAAGAATGGCAAAAACAACAAAAAAAGAACCTTTAGACAAGAAAAACAATTCAAAAGCTAAAGAAAGTACACCGTGGGTATTAACTAAACAACACAAAATCGTGTTGGGCAGTCTTTTAATCTTATTTTCTGTTGCTTTACTAGTTGCTTTTATATCCTTTTATATTCACGGACAAGAAGATCAAAGTGCCGTTTCTGAATTGGGAGATCGATCAGAAACCGTACAAAATTGGTTGGGGAAATTTGGTGCTTTCTTGGCAGATGTAATCGTTTATAAAGGTTTTGGACTTGCATCTTTTCTATTTGTTCGCTTATTTTTCTTGACTGGAATCTTTTTAATTGTAGGTGTTTCTTCTAAAAAACTTAAAGGAATCTGGTTCTGGGATTTATTTGCTATTATTATTTTGTCCGTTTTATTTGGATTTTTCGCCACTTCATTACCTGAATTAGGCGGAACAGTTGGTTATGAACTAAATTCATTCCTGCAGGATTATATTGGAAAAACAGGAACCCTTTTACTTTTGATTTTCGGTCTGATTCTTTACGTTATTTTTAAACTTAAACTGTCTCCAGAAAGAATTCAGTCTTTTTTCGAAAATACAAAAAAAGAAATTAAATCTGATTTAGGGACTAATACAGCTCCTAAAACAGGGAACTCTTATAATTTAGAAGAGTTTGCCATTACCGAAGAAAAAGAATCAGAAAATCCTCCGCCACTTCCAAAGCCTTCACAGTTTGAAGTTAACAAAGAAGCTTTAAAACCAACGATTAGCCATTCTTCTGAAATTAATCTCGATCCTGTTGCTAAACCGAAACCAGTCGAAGAAGTATTAACAGATAAAAATGCCGTTGACGATTCATTTGTTATTGAAACAGCCCCTGAAGAAGATCTTATTGAAGAGAATTTAGCGTCAAGACTTGTTTCGGATTTTGGTTTATTCGATCCAACTTTGGATTTATCCAACTATAAATACCCTACAATTGATCTTTTAAAAGAATATTCAACCGGTGGAATCACAATCAACCAAGAAGAATTAGAAGAAAACAAAAACAGAATTGTAGATACACTGCGCAATTATAAAATAGAAATTGCACAAATTAAAGCAACTGTTGGTCCTTCTGTAACCTTATACGAAATCGTTCCTGAAGCAGGTATTCGAATTTCGAAAATTAAAAATCTAGAAGATGATATCGCTTTATCCCTTTCGGCATTAGGAATTCGTATCATCGCTCCTATTCCTGGAAAAGGAACAATAGGAATCGAAGTTCCTAACAAGAATCCAACCATGGTTTCCATGAAAAGTGTAATTGGTTCTGCTAAGTTTCAGGAAGCTGAAATGGAGCTACCTATTGCCTTGGGAAAAACAATTTCTAATGAAACCTTTGTGGTCGATTTAGCAAAAATGCCTCACTTATTGATGGCAGGTGCTACTGGACAAGGAAAATCTGTGGGTTTAAATGCAGTTCTTACTTCTTTATTGTACAAGAAACATCCAGCTGAAGTTAAATTTGTCTTGGTAGATCCTAAAAAAGTAGAGCTGACTCTTTTTAACAAAATTGAAAGACATTATTTAGCTAAACTTCCAGATAGCGAAGATGCCATTCTTACTGACAATGCTAAAGTGGTCAATACATTGAACTCTCTTTGTGTGGAAATGGATAACCGTTATTCGTTGCTGAAAGATGCGATGGTGCGAAACATTAAAGAATACAACGATAAGTTTAAGGCTAGAAAACTAAATCCTGAAAACGGACATCGCTTTTTACCCTACATTATATTAGTTGTAGATGAGTTTGCCGATTTGATAATGACTGCAGGAAAAGAAGTAGAAGTTCCCATAGCTCGTTTAGCACAACTGGCCAGAGCGATAGGAATTCATTTGATAATTGCAACACAAAGACCTTCGGTAAACGTAATCACGGGTTTAATTAAAGCCAATTTCCCTGCAAGAATTGCTTTTAGAGTAACATCAAAAATTGATTCAAGAACTATTTTGGATACCTCTGGAGCCGATCAGTTGATTGGACGTGGAGATATGCTTTACACGAATGGTAATGATATTGTGCGTATACAATGTGCTTTCATAGACACGCCTGAAGTAGAAAAAATAACCGATTTCATTGGTTCGCAAAAAGCATATGCAACAGCTTATTTACTTCCAGAGTTCGTAGGAGAAGATAGTGGCATCAATCTTGATGTAGATATTTCCGAAAGAGATACTTTGTTTAGAGAGGCTGCCGAAATCATTGTAAATGCACAACAAGGTTCGGCGTCATTGTTACAAAGAAAACTAAAACTAGGCTACAACAGAGCCGGCCGACTAATCGACCAATTAGAAGCTGCTGGAATTGTAGGACCGTTTGAAGGAAGCAAAGCACGTGGTGTAAATATCCTAGACATGAGTTCTCTTGATCAATTTTTTAACAATGAACAAAACAATTAATACTATGAAAAAATTTATTCTAATTACATTTATTCTACTTTTTAGCTTTTCGACACAAGCACAAGACAAAAAAGCAAAAGCGCTTTTAGATCAAGTGACTTCAAAAGTTAGAAGTTATGACAACATTGTAATTGATTTTAAATATTCGTTGAATAATTCGAAAGAAAACATCAATCAGGATAGTAAAGGAAATGTGACTATGAAAAACAATCAATACGTCTTGAATTTCATGGGAATTACTAAAATATTCGACGGAAAAAAGACCTATACTATTGTTCCAGAAGATGAAGAAATTACTATTTCGAGCTTTAATGAAAAAGACGATAGTGCCATTACACCTTCAAAAATGTTAACTTTTTTCAATAGTGGTTATAAATATTCGATGGATATCCTACAAGATGTAAGAGGACGTAAAATTCAATACATCAAATTAATCCCTACTAACGCGAAAGACCAGAGAAAAGAAATACTATTAGGTATTGATGTACAAACCAAACACATCTATAACTTGATAGAAATGGGTAAAAAAGGAACAAAAACTACTTTAACAGTTAATTCTTTTAAAACCAATCAACCTTTGTCAAAAAATCAATTTATCTTTGCCGAAAGTAAATATCCAAATTACTACATCAATAAATTAGATTAATTCTTAGGTGAAAATTCTAGACAAATACTTATTAAAAACATTCCTGATTACATTTACTACGGTATTTGTAATCTTGTTTTTTATATTCATTCTGCAAACTGTTTGGCTATTTATAGCTGAACTAGCTGGTAAAGACTTGGATATAGCTTTAATTATTAAGTTTTTGATGTTTTCGATGCCTCGAATAATTCCGCTGGTACTTCCCCTTTCGATATTACTAGCTTCTATAATGACGTTTGGAAATTTAGCAGAGAACTATGAGTTTGCAGCTATGAAATCTGCGGGTATATCGTTGCAAAGAGCGATGAGAAGTCTGACTGCATTTATTCTTCTATTGAGTATTGTCGCTTTCTTTTTTGCCAACAATGTAATTCCGTATGCAGAATACAAATTCATTAATTTCAGAAAAAATATTGCACAGGTAAAACCAGCAATGGCTATCGCCGAAGGACAATTTAGCGATGTAGGTGATTACAATATAAAGGTCAATAAAAAGTCTGGAGATAATGGAAATATCCTGACAGGCATTACCATTCATAAGAAATCCAATACAGGAGACGGAAGCAAAACGGTAATCAAAGCAAAAGATGGAAAATTAGTTAGTAGTGAGAAATCAAGCATTTTACAATTAGTTCTTAATGATGGTAACTACTACGAAGACCTGATTCCAAAAAAATATGAAGATCGGCTAAAGTTACCATTTGCAAAAAGCTCTTTCAAAAAATACACCCTCAACATCGATTTATCACAATTGAATAAAGTGGATGTCGATGACAACAATATAGCCAACACCAACACAATGTTGACAATAAATGAGTTAAGCTATACTTTAGATTCTCTGCATAAAAACCTAAAAACCGAAATCGTTTCGTATTCGGAAAATATCAATTTGAGAACAGGAATAACAAGTAACAATACTATTCCTAACATATCCGTACAAAAAAAGAAACAACTTCCTGATGATCTTTTGTCATTGTATACGGATAAGCAAAAACTAGAGATATTAAAAATGGCAAACAGTAACACTGTAAGCACAGGATACTCGATTGATGCTACTAGAGTTAACTTAGAAAGTAAGCAAAAAAACATTAACAATCATCAACTTGCATTTTACGATAAATTTGTAATAGCATATGCCTGTTTTATGATGTTTTTTATAGGCGCTCCTCTGGGTGCTATTATTAGAAAGGGCGGACTTGGATTGCCCATTATCTTTGCTGTTTTAATTTTTATATCCTTTCACTTTATAAATACTTTCGGAAAAAAAATAGCACAAGAAAACGGTATGTCTCCTTTTATGGGAGCCTGGATGTCATCGTTCATCTTGACGCCACTAGCCATATTATTAACCTATCGAGCAACAAATGATATTGGATTAATAAATATGGACGTTATTTTAAGTCCATTCCAAAAACTATTTAAAAAATTATTTCCATCTAAAAAATAAACACCTATAATGGTCACAAATAAAATACAACTTAATACAATAGAAGAAGCAATCGAAGACATCCGTCAAGGGAAGATAATCATAGTTGTCGACGATGAAGGTCGCGAAAACGAAGGTGATTTTTTGGCAGCAGCCGAAAAAGTAACCCCAGAAATGATCAACTTCATGGCAACTCACGGACGCGGATTGATTTGCGCTCCATTGACAGAAAGTCGTTGTAAAGAATTAGGATTACACGTAATGGTTACTAACAATACCGACCCAATGGAAACTGCGTTTACTGTTTCCGTAGATTTAAGAGGTGGCGGAGTGACTACTGGAATATCGGCTGCTGATAGAGCTGCCACTGTTATGTCTTTTGCTAATCCAGACACTAAACCACATGATTTAGCCAGACCGGGACATATCTTCCCTTTAATCGCAAAACAAGGGGGGGTCCTTAGAAGAACAGGCCATACTGAAGCAGCTATCGATTTCGCTAGATTAGCAGGTTTTACATCCGCAGGAGTGATTGTAGAGATCATGAATGAAGACGGAAGCATGGCTCGCTTGCCACAATTGGCAGAAGTGGCGAAAAAATTCGATTTAAAATTAGTTTCTATCGAAGATCTTGTCGCCTACAGAATGCAGCACGATAGTCTGATTATTAAAAAAGAAGATTTTGATATACAAACTCGTTTTGGTAATTTTCGCATGAGAGCTTACGAACAAACGACAAATAAACAAATACATATTGCTTTAACTAAAGGTACTTGGAATTTAGGAGAACCTGTTTTGACAAGAATACACTCTTCTCAAGTTAACAATGATTTATTAGGTACTTTGACTAACAATGAGGACCAGCAGCTAGATGACATGTTTAAAGTAATAAATGAACAAGGAAAGGGAGCTGTAATCTTTATAAACCAAGACATGCAATCTGTAAATTTACTAAGTCGTATCTCAGAACTAAAGAAATTACAGGCAGAAGGCGAAATGAAAGCACCAAAAATTAAAATTGACAGCAAAGATTTTGGTATTGGCGCACAAATTCTGCACGACATCGACATTTCTAAAATTAGATTAGTCTCTAATACGCAGCAAGCAAAACGAGTTGGAATGATTGGATATGGCTTAGAAATCACCGAATATGTAAATTATTAGCCTTTTTTCATTTGTTTTAAAAAAATATATTTTTCCTAAAGCAAAGGAAATGAAACAATTAAAAAATAGCTTGAAAAATAGCTTAAATTTTTATCCAAATTGTTTTTGTAAATCGAAAAAGGTGCTTATATTTGCACTCGCAATCAGGTAGTGGTTGTCGCTCACTGGAGAAATGGCAGAGCGGTCGAATGCGGCAGTCTTGAAAACTGTTGACTGTAACAGGTCCGGGGGTTCGAATCCCTCTTTCTCCGCAGGAAAATCACCCTAACCCTTGTAAACAAAGGCGTTAGGGTTTTTTATTTACAATATATCCCCACATTATCCCCACAATTATCTTTTTTTATTTTTTATTAACTTTAAAATAAAAATGGAATCACATAAATTATCCGTAAAAAGAATCCTTATCGATTTACTTTCAATCAAGGATCAATTGAAAATGCTTTTCAATAACAATACTGAATACGCAACCCTTATAAATTTCCTTACCGAGAAAGATTATTATAATGATGATGATATCCCTTTACCAAGTTTAAAAGAGATTGAATCTAAAACTGGATTAAAAACAAATCAACTTAGAAATCAGCTATTAAATATCTATCAAGAATTATTTGAATATGATTCAAATAAAACATTAGAATTTAATAATAAAGAATACTTCTTCTTTCTAGAATTTAATAAAACATATGCCTCTTTTACACTCAAAAACATCAACCATCTACCAAGAATTGGAGAAAACATTACAATTCCTTTTTTAAAAGCAAAAATTCAATCAGAAGTTTTTTATGTTGAAGATATCAGACATGAATTTATAGGCACTTCTCAAAGGATTGAAATATATTTAAAATCAGGTTATTTTAATTCCTATTTCCATTTCCGAAAACATCAAGCTTTGGAAGAAAACGAAATAGGTATTCTAGAAATACATGATATGACGGATTATCAAATTAAAGAAAGATTACGAATGGGTCGATTTAAATACAATAGATAAAAAAACCGCTTATTTCTAAGCGGCCAATAAAAAGTATCGAAATATAAATTACCGTACCAAAGCTAATTTAAGATACTCCCCTTTAAGTTTTGCTGTGCTTTTGTGTTTTAATTTAAGCTACCCAATAATTAAAGATTCAACTTGTTCTAATTTTAAACTTGTGAATTGACAGAATTCCTCAATCGATACCAATTCGTTTTCAAGCTTTTTAAGCTCCTTTCTTATCTTTTGTAGTATTCTAGTACTTTGTCGATAACTCTTCCCTGTAATACGTTGTATATCCTTTGGATAAATACACAATCTTTTATTCTGGCTTCTCATACTCTATCTATGGCTTTGATTAGGCTTTGTAATACTTAAAACATTATAATCCATTCTAAAAAAAGTTTTAAATTAATTAGAAAAAACTTTGCTTTAAAGCTCCAAATTACAATTATATGTTGAGCTATTAGAGACATCTTAGTCGTTTGTTGCCGTTTGTGTCTTAATGTGACGTAATGCATCGTACTACCATATAAACAAGATAAAACCATCCTATATTTACTTTAAAATCAATATTTAAAGTCTTAAAAAAGAAAAAAATATTGATACAATTTTAAATAATTAAAAACTTAAATCTTAAGAATCATGGCAAGACAGAATGGAATTATTAAATTGAAAGGTACTATCGGGGATATTACTTTTTACAAAACTAAAGACGGGCATTTAGCACGTGAAAAAGGCGGAATTGATGCCAACAGAATTAAAAACGATCCTGCATTTCAAAGAACACGTGAAAATGGTTCTGAATTTGGTCGAGCAGGAAAAGCAGGAAAAACTTTAAGAACAGCATTAAGAACGTTGTTATTAAATTCGTCAGATGGCAGAGTAGTAAGCCGACTTACACAATCTATGGTAAAGGTTATACAAGCCGACACAACAAGTGAAAGAGGTTTAAGAAATGTTATTGATGGAGAAGCCGAATTACTTACTGGTTTTGAATTTAATATTAGAGGTAAATTAGGAACTAGCCTGTTTGCTCCATATACAGCGAATATTGACAGAACTTCTGGAGCTATATCCGTTAGTATCGATTCATTTGTTCCTGCAAATATGATTGCTGCCCCAGGTGGAACAACGCATTTTAAAATTACCTCTGCAGGAGCTGAAGTAGATTTTGAAGCAGAAACTTTTGTTTCTTCAACTTCTGAAACTTTTATTTTACCTTGGGATTTCAATGGAACTGCTACAATTAATCAAACAAATAACGTTACCCCTGCAAGCACAAAACCATTATTTCTTGCTTTAGGAATAGAATTCTTCCAAGAAGTAAATGGTAGTATGTATCCATTGAAAAATGGTTCTTTTAATCCTTTAGCATTGGTACAAGTAAGTGGATTGTAATTTAATTATCCTTTTTATAGTAAAGCCTAGTCGTGAGACTAGGCTTTATTTGTTAGTATTTGTTATTTTTTTGCATTTTAAAATCCTCTTCCATTTGACAATTGCTTACGATTTGTATAACAATAATCCTTTATTTCTTGAGTCTGACTTATAAAATCAATTACTGCATTTATTACTTTATCAGATTCTACTTCATGTAAATTATTAATATTATTGGCTTTTAAATCATAATCAAGAGTTGCCCATAAAGAATCATAATGCCTATCTCTACCCTTGATAATCTCATATTGTAAAAAATCACTATCCAATTCATTTTGGATTGACATTGAATATTCATATTCAATACCTGAAATAATAGCAGACATTCTTAGCTTGTTTTTACCTCTTTGGTTTGAGATAAAAAAATCATAATTGTTGGATCCAATTTTAAAAGAGATACTTTCATCATCTTGAAACGCTTCTACACTATTAAATGAAAATATATCAATCAACTTATTATATAAGCTAGTTTTCCAATCAATAGCAATAGATTCTTTTATTTTTCCTTTCAGTAAATAGGTTTCATAGAAACTTAATAATTCTCCAAATTCTATTTTTGACTCTGTTTTATAACCTAACTCTAAGGAATTTATTTCAGAACTTAAAAGTAAATTCATTGATGTTACAATTCCGTATTTTTCATTCAAATATAATTTAGCATGCAAGTTTGGAATACATATAGGTGTAATACCTATGTCCACTACTTGCTTATATGAATCTGGCTCATTATCTCTTATATAAAATTCAACTTCAATATTTCTATTTTTTAAATCCTTTAGTTTTTTAACCAACTTATACCATTTATCGAATTTACAATATGGAGAAACAATTATTACTTTTTCATTAGCTTCATCTAGTAAATTTAATATTTCACCAGAAACATTATTAGGCTTTAATAGTATCATTTTTATTATTAAAATTTTATGCTAAAATATAAACTTATTTGAAATAATTTATTTCTTTAATTACTATATATTCTACTTCAAAAGAAAAAGAAAAAAAAGAAAGTCGTCCTTACTGAGAAGGTTTCAAATGAAGTCAAGTTTTTTTTGAAAAAATACTACCTAACTATTCTTGCATATTTTAATCGTGTTTGTAAAGTCGGATTATGAATTGGAAATGTAAGGGTGGAGATTTTTTCAAAAACCCGTAGGGCTTGAACTTTACTATTTGAAACCGTAGCAGATCTTCACTTTCTTTTTATTTATTTTTTTGTAGCAGGATGTTTCTTGTCAACACTCCTTTTGAGATGTTCTTTTGGAATCGGCAATCAAACACCCCCAAGCACCGCAGAAAATGATAATTGTAGCGATAGCGGAAATTATTGTTTTTCGAGGAGCGAAGAGGCGGTGTTGCGGCAATCGAACTGCCACCATAGATGCGAAAGGTGAGCGTAGGTACGGAGCGAAACGAAGCAGATATGAGCGTGAAACGGCGGGAAAAAAATATAAGATAGCCTTTGGCGTTCCTTGATTTAGGGCGAAGTGATAACGGAGCCAACCCCGATGGCTGTGCGAAGGAGCAACCGCTGAAAAAATATAGGGCGGCAGACATAATACGGCTGGAATGTAGTGAAACGTAGCCTGCGGAGTGTAACGAAATGAAGCGGTATTGTGGATGCATAAGCCCGACCGAACGCAGGAAGAGACCGTGTGAAGATGAGGAACGAAACAGTGCAAAAAATATAGCTGCTTATTTTCAAGCTGCTGTATTTTATTGTGCTGTGAAGTGTCTGTGGAATGGAGGGAAACCTAACTATTGAATAGAATTACTTAATTGTTTATTTACCGCTAAATGTTCTTATGGAAATGTAAGGTTGACCGACTGGAACAGCCGAACGGAACAAAGGGAATGACCGTAGTGAGACCGCTTGATTGCACGTAAATGTATTACGCATATAAAGTAATATTAGTAAACAAAACTTAAATAATAATCACTATATTAGAGTTATAATTATTACTGTCATATGGAAGGATATTCGCTAAAATATTAATATAGAACAGATAGAAAAACTATAGATTATCCCTATATATACCATATTACTTATAAACAAAAAGTATGGTTATTGTTTTTTTTATAATAGAAACACATGTATTTTTGCAACATAAATGAAATCAACTACATTACATATCGAAAAACCATCTAAAGGTTTATTAGAATTAGTTCGAAAATTACAAGCAGATAAAGAAGCTAGTAAAAAAGAATTAAGAGCTAATAGCGATAAATATTTTGCTAAATAAAGATTAATACCCTTTTTAATTAATGGAGATTAATCAAGTGATACCTTTAGCTACTCTACAGTCGCACAAATATTTAATAAAATTCAGCAGTTTTGATATAGCAGCTATACCTGAAGGTGTTAGTATTCCTATTGTGAATTTAGTTATTGAATTATTAGATCCAATTGAAGAATACAATAGTAGTTCAACACTTTTTAGAATTTCTAGTATAATTGAAAATTACATCATTAATCATAATGTTATATTATATTGCTATTGTGACATCGTAGAAATTAAAAAAAGTGAAAAGAAAAACTCAATTAGTAATCAAGAGTTTAGAAGCCGATTATTTTGTAGAATGTTTGAAAGACACACTAAAGGAAATTATATAAATAAAGTTGTAATAATTGATGATGAAATTGCAAATAACCATTACATTCATTTAATTACTGAAAACAATAATAAAGATTTTATAGATATAATAACAGATGAACTTACTCTATTTGACAAATAGTTAGTAATATTTATCAATTATATCTTTTAGCGATTTAAAATCATTTTCTTCAATTAATTCAAGTAACTTCTCTCTGTCATAAAAAACATCAAGCCTTTTGGGTTTAAAAGTACCTTTATTTAACTCTATTAAATGTGCTATTGCTTCGGGTTCAAACATACTAGAAGTTATATAAACAGCTTTAAAAGCATAGCCATTATCAATATCTACTTGATATTTATCTTTTATAAATGGCAATGTTCGGTTAAAAAACCATTTTAATGTATATTTAGTGTCATATTTACCTAATGGTATTTGATGTGCCGAATGATACCCTTTTAACTCGATAACTATTATTTCTTTAGGATTAGAAGATCTTATGACATAATCATACTCATACCTTTCCTTTTCTACCTTTTGAGTATCTTTATTAGTGAAGTTTTTCGAGTAATAAACATTTGGATTTATATCGGCGTTAGGATATTGGTGTTTTAAAACTTGATACATCATTACTTCAAACAATGTACCTTTTAAAGCTCCCAACTGAACTTCTTGTCCAGAATCCTTTATTGTTTTTAAAGTGTCTTCTATTGTTTTCTCAAAGTCCTCATTTTCTAGAAATTTTTTATTAAGCTGGAGTTTAGAAACATTTTCTAAAATTGAAAAAATATTTGAGCCATAAATTGAACCTATATCGTAACATAGAAAGCCCAAAGATCTTAAAGTGCTTAAAATATATGAAGAGCAACTTCGATATATAACTATTGGTATAATTTTACGTGTACCGGTTGTAACTGAATTTAAATTAATTTGTATTCTGCTTAAAAAGCCATCTAAATCTATTTGATTGTACTCCCTCGACAATAAAATATCAACCACAACTAAAGTTTGCTTTTCTATAGTTTTAGCTCCATTGGCTGTTACAGGGTTTAATCCTGTTGCTTTTGTATAACCTAAAGCGTCCCACAAAAGATTGTTATGAACGGCTCCCAAGGATGGAGTTGTTTTATTTCTGAATCTATTATTTAAAGATGTAATAAGATTTGATTTTGCTAACCAATCTATAATATCTTTCACAAAAAGAGAATCGATAAGTAATTTCGAAAAATGCGTTTTAATTAATTTCTCTTCCGTTTCTTTTACCGTTTGTAATAATATGTATTTAACATCATTTGCGTCTTTAGCTGGAAAAACCGGTCAAATTGACCACCCAATTCCAGTGCAAATTGACCACCAGTTCCGGAGTAAACTGACCACCCTAT
>NZ_JASMRH010000011.1:0-158334 GCF_041431385.1 Flavobacterium sp. Arc2
GAAAATTTTTGAGCTTTTGAGTTAGCTCAAATTTTCAGAATAACTTTTTAACTTACACACTTTATGAGATGGTACCTTGTTTTGTTTGGTTAATTACTATTGATGGTTATCACTTTTTATAAAGATGATAGCCATCAATTTTTTTAATAAAGGTTCTAAATTCTATATAGATGAATTTAAAATTTTCTGCTTTACATCATCGATGTAGGATCTACCGATAATGTATCTAAGCCCTTCAATCTCTATACTATTTCCTTCAAGAGTGTCAATTTTATGTATAGAAATAGTGAAAGAACGATGTATTCTTATAAAATCCCTTGCAGGTAATAAATTAGTGAAGTCAGTTAATGTGCTGTGAACTATATATTTACTGCTAATGGTATTTATTTTTAAGTAATCTTTTAGACTTTCAATTACTAAAATTTCATCTAGAAAGATCTTCTTCATTTTTTTCTTATCAATCTTAACAAAAATGAAGGGACGTTCCTTATTAGTTTCTATAGTATGTTTACCATTTATAGGATCCAGCCTTTTATCTACCTTGTTGATAGCTTTCATGAATCGAGGGAATTCAATAGGTTTAACGAGATAATCTAGAACATCTAGTTCATATGTTTCTAGTGCAAATTCATTGTAAGCAGTCGTCATTATGACAAGGGGAGGAGCTTCTAAACTTTTAATGAAATTTATTCCGTCCAGTACAGGCATGTTGATATCTAAAAAAATGACGTCAATACTATTGCTTTTTAAAAATTTCAAACCATCTATAGCATTATTAAATGTAGAAATTAATTCAAAATTCTCAAAATTATCTAAGTAATTTTTAATAATGTTAATTGCTAACGGCTCATCATCTATAATTAAACATCTTACTTTCATATCTTTATTATTTCTTAACTCTAGGTAGCTTTTAGAAGGAGCTTCTTTAAAGAAGTATTAATTTATTTAAGATTTAGCTAACTAACTCTTATTTTAAGCTTAACGACAAAACTATTGTTTTTATTTTTAATGGTTAGTTTATAATCATTCTTTTTATATCCTAATTCGAGCCTTTTTGTTACGTTAGCTAATCCAATACCATTTGTAGCATTAATATTTTCTTCAGAGATGATTGTATTAGGCATTGGATTTGAAATCGAAAAGTAAAGAAAATCTTCTTTTATTTTAAATTTAATATCGACTTTAACGTTTCCGATGTTTTTATTTACCCCGTGTTTAAAGGCATTCTCAATGAATGATAGTAATAATATAGGAGCAATTTTTTTGTCTTCAATGTCACCAGAAATAGCCATATTTACTTGAAGTCGATTATCGTGACGGATCCTTTCCAGATCTAAGTAGTTTTGAATACAAAGAATTTCATTTTCTAATGATTGTCTTCCATTTTTGGTTTCGTAAATCATATAGCGCATTAACTCAGATAACTTTAAGATGATTTTAGGGGTCTTATCAGACCTATCGACTGATAAGGAGTAGATATTATTTAAGGTGTTAAAGAAAAAATGAGGAGAGACTTGAGCCTTTAAAAATAGTAATTCAGTTTCTAATTGTATTTTGGTAAGATCAGCAGCTCTTTTATTTTCATTTAAAAAATCAAGCGTTATTTTTATAGCAGTAGCGAAAGTAATTACGTAAAGTTCACCTATCATAGTGTCAATAGCATATGTAAGATTTATTCGATCAATACTTTGCGGACCTTCTGGCCAAACCTTGTGACCTAATAAATAATAGGTAAGTTCAAACTTTACAACCATCATTATTAAAAGTGCCAATAGAATAGCAATAATATAGCTAAAATATTTTTTTTTGTAAACCAAGTAGGGCATTAATACAAAAATATTCAAATAACACAAAATCATATGGATAGGGAAACCCAATAAATTTGATTTAAAAGAATATAAAAAATCATTAAAATAACTGCCCCAGCGAAAAGTATTGAAAGAGAAGTAAATTAACCAAAAGATGACATGATGTGTAACTGAAATTTTGTAAAGTTTATTAGAGGTAAAATTCATTTGCTAAAATTGGATTTGTAACTGCTTTTTTGATGTTTAACATCGTTTAGATGTTGTCCGTCTAAATTTGTTTTAAGAGTGGTTAAATTTATGAAAATTTAAAGTTAAATTAAGATAGTTAACATATGAAGAGCAAGATTTTATTTATTTTAGTATCAGTGCTTATTTATAGTTGTAAAGATAATTCAACTAAAAGGGAGATTAAAAAAAACTTCACGGCTTTTGTAAATCCATTTATAGGGACGGGTGGCCACGGACATACGTATCCAGGGGCTACGGTACCTTTTGGGATGGTACAAGTGAGTCCTGATAATGGAAAGTCGGATTGGGACTGGTGTTCGGGTTATCATTATTCAGACTCTATTATTGTTGGGTTTAGTCATTTGCATTTGAGTGGAACAGGTATTGGAGACTTAGCTGATATTTTATTAATGCCAATTAATAAAAAAGTAGATTTAACTATCAAAGCTACTTCACGAGATGAAATTCCTTATCGATCATTTTACTCTCATTCTAATGAAAAGTCTAGTCCTGGTTATTACCAAGTGTTTTTACAAGATCCAAAAGTAAATGTTGAGTTAACGGCAACACAGCGTACCGCATATCAGAAATATACTTTTGCTAAAGGGGACGAGCAGTCTGTAGTAATTGATTTGGGTTATGCCATTAACTGGGATAAAGCAGTGAAAACGAGTTTGACTCTCGAAGATGAGTATACATTGAGCGGCTATCGTTTTAGTACAGGATGGGCCAAAAATCAAAAAGTGTTTTTTGTAGCCAAATTTTCTAAGCCTATAAAGAATCATATTCTTGCTAGCAATCACAAAATAATTGATGGAGCTGCTTCTGAAGGCGAAAAAACTTCAACTCAATTATTTTTCGATACTAATAATAATACCGAATTAGTAGTAAAAGTAGCAGTTTCATCAGTTAGTGTTGCTAATGCAAAAGATAATTTGGATTCAGAAACTTTTGATGTTGCTAGAACTGCAGCTGAAAATGTTTGGAATAGTTCTTTGGCTAAAATTGAAGTTGAAACTCCTATAGATTCACTTAAAACTATTTTTTACACGGCAATGTATCATGCTCAAATTGCTCCTGTAACTTACAGTGATAAAAACGGACAATATCGAAAAGAGAATGACAGCATCGTTACTGCTAAGAACTATACGGCTTACTCTACCTTATCACTGTGGGATACTTTTAGAGCTGAAAATCCTTTGTTAACATTAATCGCTCCGGATAAAGTTTCAGATATTGTAAACTCGATGTTGTCCTATTATGATACTAAAAAGATATTACCTGTTTGGACGCTTTATGCTAATGAAACTAATACTATGACAGGCTATCATTCTATTCCTGTAATAGTAGACGCGTACCAAAAAGGAATTAAAGGTTTTGATGCTGAGAAAGCATACGAAGCTATGAAAACCACAATGATGCAAAACGAGCGTGGTTTGGACTTTTATAAACAATTTGGATTTATTCCTTATAATTCGCTTGATGAGTCTGTCACTATTACTTTAGAATACGCTTATGATGATTGGTGTGTTGCTCAAATGGCAAAAGCGTTGGGTAAAGAAGCAGATTATGAATATTTCATGAATCGTTCTAAAGCATATCGCAATTTATTTGATCCAAAAACCGGTTTTATGAGAGGTAAATCTAAAGACGGAAAATCTTGGAATGAACCTTTCGACCCTAAACATTCAAACCACAGAGAACAAACAGATTATACTGAAGGAAACGCTTGGCAACACAGCTGGTTTGTGCCACAAGATGTTACAGATTTTATTTCACTACATGGAAGCAATGAAATCTTTGCTAGCCGCTTAGAAAAATTATTTACTGAAAGTTCTGAGATTACAGGTGATAATGTATCTGCGGATATTTCGGGATTAATAGGTCAATATGCACATGGTAACGAACCGAGTCATCATATTTCTTATTTATTTAATAGTGCAGGACAGCCCTGGAGAACACAGTATTGGGCACATTATATTTTAGAAACACAATACAATACAACGCCAAACGGATTAAGTGGAAATGAAGATTGTGGTCAAATGTCTGCTTGGTATATATTTAGTTCTATAGGTATATACCCTATGAATCCAGCATCTGGAGTGTATCAGATAGGAAGTCCAATTTTTGAGAAATCAACGATAACACTTGCCGATGGTAAAACATTCGTGATTGAAGCAGAAAATGTTTCTAAAGAGAATTTTTACATTCAGTCAGCTACACTAAATGGGAAGAGATTTGATCAAACGTCTATTTCTCACAAACAAATTACACAAGGTGGTGTTCTGCATTTTGAGATGGGGTCAGAGCCAAATAAAAAATGGGGTTTAACAAATAATAACAAAAGGGGATAATGGATATCATCGATTTAAGTATAATTATAATTTACATCCTGATAACTATTGGTATCGGTATTTGGATTTCTAGAAAAGCATCAAATGGCTTAGATGACTATTTCCTTGGTGGTAGATCTATAAAATGGTATTACTTAGGTTTAAGTAATGGATCAGGAATGTTTGATGTTTCAGGAACAGCCTGGATGGTAGGGATTTTGTTTTTGTATGGGGTTAAAAGTTTTATGCTAATGTGGCTTTGGCCAATATGGAATCAAATTTTTGTGATGATGTTCCTTGCAGTTTGGATAAGAAGATCTAATATAATGACAGGTTCTGAGTGGATTTTAACGCGTTTCGGAAACGATAGGGCAGGAAAGGCTTCTCATATTATTGTTGCTGTTTTTGCTATAATTTCAACGATAGGTTTTATAGCTTATTTCTTTGAAGGTATTGGTAAATTTTTGACTGTAATTTTACCTTGGGATTTAGCGGTTCATTTTAACGGATCGGTATTTTTAAATTCAGAACAGTCATATGCTTTAATAATTATCTTTTTAACGACACTTTATACCATAAAAGGAGGGATGTTCTCTGTTGTTGCGACAGAAGTGTTACAATATGGAATCATGGTGCTTTCAGGAGTACTTGTGGCAGGATATACTCTAATAAATTATACTGATATACAGATTAGTTCTGTTATTACAGAAGAATGGAAGAATGTTTTCTTTGATATGGAATTAGATAGTCATTGGTCAGGTAAATATGAAGTATTTGATAAATTAATCAATACCGAAGGCTATAAAATGTTTGGTGCATTAATAGGAATGTCATTATTTAAAGGCTTTTTTGCTAGTATTGCAGGACCTACCCCAAGCTATGATTTACAAAGGATCCTTTCTACTAAATCAGTTAAAGAAGCGGCTTATATGAGTGGTTTTACAAATTTAATTCTATTTATTCCAAGGTATTTATTGATTGGAGGAATTGTAGTGATAGCATTGATGACACTCGCTCCACAGATGAGTAATAATCCTGCATTGAGCGGAGGTGACTTAGAGATTTTGTTGCCAACAGTAATTAATTTTCATGTCCCGGTAGGGATTAAAGGATTGTTGTTAGCAGGATTATTAGCAGCTTTTATGTCTACTTTTTCAGCATTTGTAAATGCAGGGCCTGCTTATATAGTGAATGATATTTATAAAAAGTATTTTATACCAGTCGCTACAAGTGCGCATTACATAAAAGTTAGCCATATAGCTTCTTTTCTTATTGTAGGTTTAGGTGTTTTTATGGGTTTCTTTGCTGATTCTATTAACTCGTTGACTTTATGGATAACCAGCGCATTATTTGGTGGTTATGTGGCTGCTAATTTCTTAAAATGGGTGTGGTGGCGTTTTAATGGTTGGGGTTATTTCTGGGGAATGTTTGCAGGACTTGTTGTCGCTTCTTTACAATTTGTATTGGGTCAAAGTAAAGGTCATTTTACTGAAGGAACACTATTTTACGAACTGTCTGAATTAAAAGATATCTATATGTTCCCAATTATTTTTAGTTTTTCAACACTGGGTTGTTTATTAGGTACATTTTTGACAAAACCTACAGATAGTAAAGTTTTAAAATCATTTTATACAAATGTAAGACCTTGGGGTTGGTGGAAACCTGTGTATACCGAACTACAGATTGAAGATCATTCTTTTGAAAAAAACAATAATTTTTTAATGGATATGATGAACTGTGCCATCGGAATTGTATGGCAATCGAGTATGATTGTACTTCCTATATTTTTACTAATTAGAGATTATCCAAAAATGATCGTTTCCCTAGTTGTCTTTTTAATAACTTCGATAATTTTAAAGTATACTTGGCTAGATAAAGTTCGAAAAATTGAAGACTAAATATTTCTTTTTTGGAAAAAGACAAAAACAAAGATTACTAAAATAAAACAACAAAAATGAATAAAATTCCATGGCAAGATAAGCCAGAAAAGAGTACTGATGTAATGTGGAGATATTCAAATAACCCCATTATTGATCGAAATGCAATTCCGTCTTCTAATAGTATTTTTAATAGTGCTGTGGTTCCTTTTGGGGACGGATTTGCAGGAGTTTTTAGATGTGATAATAAAGCGGTGCAAATGAATATATTTGCAGGTTTTAGTAAAAATGGAATTGACTGGGATATCAATCACGAACCTATTGAAATGAAGGCGGGTAATACTGAAATGATTGAATCAGCATATAAATACGATCCACGGGTGGTATTTATTGAAGATCGTTATTGGATTACATGGTGCAACGGATATAACGGACCAACAATAGGTATTGGTTATACCTTTGATTTCAAAGAATTTTTTCAATGTGAGAATGCTTATTTGCCTTTTAATCGAAATGGTGTTTTGTTTCCACAAAAAATAGACGGTACATATGCTATGTTAAGCCGTCCAAGTGATAACGGACATACACCTTTTGGAGATATATGGATCAGTTATAGTCCAGATATGAAGTATTGGGGAGAACACAGATTAGTTATGAAACCGACTCCCTTTGAGGACAGTGCTTGGCAGTGCACCAAAGTTGGGGCAGGACCTATTCCTATTCTTACTGACGAAGGTTGGTTGATGTTGTACCACGGAGTTATCAATACTTGTAATGGTTTCCGTTATGCAATGGGTGCGGCTATTTTAGATACAGAAAAACCGGATAATGTGAAATATCGAACACAACCTTATTTGTTAGGACCAACGGTAAATTATGAACAAGTAGGTGATGTACCTAATGTGGTTTTTCCATGCGCAGCTTTACATGATTTAGAAGAGGATAAATTAGCGGTTTATTATGGTGCTGCAGATACTGTGGTAGCGCTGGCTTTTGGTAAATTAAGTGAAGTTGTTCAATTTACAAAAGATAATAGTTTATAAAATGATGCGAGATAAAAGTAAAATACTGTCATTAATTTTAGGTTGTTTTTCGTTGTTGAGTTATGCTCAATCAAAAAGCGAAATTATCCCCAAAAGCCACGTTGCTTATAAAACTCCAACTGCAATAGTTATCGATGGTGAAGCATCAGAAGCAGCTTGGGAAAAGGCAGAGTGGACGACTCCTTTTATAGATATTGAAGGTGTCAAAAAACCAAAGTATGATACTCAAATAAAAATGCTTTGGGATGACAATTATTATTATATACTTGCAAAAATGGAGGAACCTCATGTTTGGGCCAATTTAAAACAACGCGATACCATTATTTTTTACAATAATGATTTTGAAGTTTTTATTGACCCAGATGGAGACACTCAAAATTATTATGAATTAGAAATAAATGCTTTAAATACAGTATGGGACTTATTTATAAATAAACCTTATCGAGAAAAAAATGTCGTTTTAAATGATTGGGATATCAATGGTTTAAAGTCAGCGGTAAAAGTAAATGGAACGTTGAATAACCCATTAGATACAGATATTGGATTGGTTTTAGAAATGGCAATTCCTTGGGCTGCATTTAGAAAATCGTATGGAGAGGATAACGTGCCTAAAGATAATTTTTGGAGGGTGAATTTTTCTAGAGTAAACTGGCAGCATTCAATCATTGACGGTAAATACGAACGAAAAAAAGATCCGAAAGGAAAGTTCTTGCCAGAATACAACTGGGTTTGGTCTCCTATGGGAGTGATTAATATGCACGAACCAGAAAAGTGGGGCTATGTCTATTTTTCTTCTAAAGAGGTTGGGAATAAAGATTCTTTCACGGTTCCACAGGACGATAAAATAAAATGGGAATTGTTTAGTCTCTACAGAAAACAAAAAACATATCACAAAACACATAAATCTTGGGCTAAATCACTAGCTACGATTTCAAAAGGAAATATTACAGTTGATGGTAAAACTTTAAAACCAGTACTGGAAAATTGTTTGTCAGGCTATACTATTTCAATTATAAGTCCTTTTTCTAATAAAACCTTAGTTATAAAAGAAGATGGCCAATTTTTAGAAAAAAGCAATTAATTCGAATAAATCTATTTTAAATAAATCGTAATGATGACTCTTTTTAAACAATACAATACATTAATTAGATCAAGTTTTATAATCGTAATTATAAGCAGTTTTTTTGCTTGTTCTTCATTAGAAAAAAATCAGAAAAATAAAAACCAAGACTTAAAAATTATAGGTTACGTTGCGGGTTATGAAGATTTTGATCCAGCAAAAGTTGACGCCGCAAAGTTGACACATATTAATTATGCTTTCGCGAATATTGTTGATGGAGCTGTTCAATTTGAGTTAGCTACAGATAGTATAAAAATCAGTAGCTTGATGCATCTTAAAAAGAAAAACCCTAATTTGAAAGTATTATTTTCAATAGGCGGTTGGGTTTGGTCAGATCAATTTTCAGATATTGCTGCTTATAGTGATTCAAGAGAAAAATTTGCTAAAAGTGCGGTTAAATTAATGAAATCCTATGATTTTGATGGTATTGATGTTGACTGGGAATATCCAGGGCAACTTGGGGAGGATAATATTTTTAGAGCTGCTGATAAAGAAAATTTCACCTTATTATTGAGTGAATTACGAAAACAATTAGACATTCAGGATAAAGTTGCTAAAACACATTATTTATTAACTATAGCAGCGGGAGCAAATCAAAAGTACATTGATCATACTGATTTAAAAAAGGCGCATCAATATCTTGATTTTATAAATGTGATGTGCTACGATTTTTATAGTGGACCGTTTCATCAAACAGGACACCATGGTAATTTATACCCTTCTAGTGATGTGAAATTTGTTGGGAATAACGGAGCTAGTACAATTACTAGGTTACTAAAAGTGGGTATTCCTGCGAAAAAACTTATTCTAGGAATTCCTTTTTACGGTAGAAAATGGGAAAAGGTATCACCAGAAAACAATGGACTGTATCAGTCTGCCGAAACGGCAAATGATATTATCTCTTCTTGGAAAATAGCCGAAGAAATGCAGTCTGGAAAATTTAAAAAATTATATGATAAAGAGGCAAAAGCATCCTATTTATGGAACGCAGAAGACCGTGTTTTTATATCTTATGAAACACCAAAAGAAATAAAATTAAAATCAGAATTTATTAAACAGCAGGGACTTGGCGGTGTTATGTTTTGGGAATATAGCTTAGATAATAACAAAGAATTATTAGAGCAACTTTTTGAAAGTATTAAAAAATGATAAAATGAATTATAAACTAATTAATTACCATTGAAGATGAAATATACAGCAATATTTATAATTGGCTTACTTTTTATAGCGTGCAATAGTAAAATAGGAGGCGAAGATTCAAATCTAACCGAAGGCAAGGAAGAAACAAAAGAAGCTTTTCAGTTTGGTGCGTGGATAAGTGCAGATGCTAAAAAATCGGATGCTTTTTATGCAACTGAATTTAAAAAATACAAAGAGGGTGGAATTGACGCTCTTTTAATTAATACAAACACAGATGCTGAACTTCTAAGACGATTAGTTCCTGTAGCTAAAAAAGAAGGATTAAAAGTTCATGCCTGGATTATGGCAATGAATCGTCCTGGGGATTCTATTGCGCTCCAGCATCCAGAGTGGTATATGGTTAGTAAAGATGGGAAATCGTGTTTTGATACTCGTCCCTATGTGGACTATTACCAATGGCTTTGCCCTACAAGGAAAGAGTCTAGAAATCATGTACTAAGTCTAGTTGAAGGTTTGGCAAAAGTGGATGGAATTGAAAGTGTGCATTTAGATTATATTCGTTTTCCAGATATTTTTTTGCCAATAGGATTATTGCCTAAGTATAACTTAAAACAAGAGTTTGAAATGCCAGAATACGACTTCTGTTATTGTGATACTTGTATTGCTGCTTTTGAAAAATTACACCATAAAAATCCGAGAGAAAGTAAAAACACCTCAATCGATATGGAATGGAAAAACTTTAGATTAAATGCTATTAAAGCAGTGGTTGACGATGCGTACAAAATAGTACATAAACACAATAAAAAATTAACAGCTGCGGTATTTCCTTATCCAGAAATGGCAGACCACATGGTACGTCAACGCTGGGATAAATGGAATATTGATGAAGTTTACCCTATGATCTATCATAACTTTTATAATGAAGAAATTGATTGGATAGGATATGCAACAAAACAAGGTGTATCTGATTTAAAAGACACCAAAATTAGAATTAACACTGGAGTTTATATCCCTGGATTACAATCAGAGGAGGAACTGAAAGAAGCGATTGTTTTAGCTAAAGAAAATGGCGCTAAAGGAATTACATTTTTTGATGGTTCGGCTTTAACAGTGGCAAATCTAAAAACGATAAAAGAAACTAAGGCAAGCCTAAAATAAAAATAAAAAAATGAGAAAACTTGGTTTTATATTTTTAGTAGCATTCACATCTTTATTAATTTGTTGCAAGAAAAAAACAACATCTGAGCAAATTAAATTAACGAGTCTTGTTAACCCATTTATCGGTACAGACGGTCCTGGAAATACCTATCCAGGAGCTACAGTTCCATTTGGAATGGTTCAATTAAGTCCAGATATTGGTGTTCCAGGATGGGATAGGATTGCAGGTTATTTTTATAAAGATTCTATTATTACTGGTTTTTCACACACACATTTAACGGGTACAGGTGCAGGAGACTTATACGACATTCTAGTAATGCCTACAAATAGTCGATTCACTAAAAAAATTGCCGAAAATAATTATATGCCTTTTTCTAAGTTTTCTCATGATAAAGAGGAGGCTTCACCAGGATATTATACGGTAGATTTACTAGATTATGGTATTAAGGCAGAACTTACCACAACGGCTAGAACTGGAATTCATAAATATACATTCCCAAAAGACACTTTATCTCAAATTAATATTGACTTAGGATATGCGTTAAACTGGGATGCTCCTACTAAAACACATTTAAGTGTGGTTGACGATACAACTATTGAAGGATATAGAATGTCTACGGGTTGGGCAAAAGATCAGCGCCTTTATTTTGTTATAAAACTTTCAAAGCCTTTTAAGTCTTTTCAAATATTTAAAAGTGATACACTGGCAAGCAGTCCAGTAATTGCAACAAAATCAAAAATAATATTGAATTATTCGACTAAAGATAATGAAGCTATTGTTTTAAAAACAGGTTTGTCTACCGCTTCTATTAAAGGAGCATATAAATCTTTAGAGATTGAAGCTCCTGATTTTGATTTTGAAAAATATAGAGTTAAAGCAGATTCTATTTGGGAGAAGCAACTGCATAAGATAGAGGTTACAACATCTAATGAAAACGATAAGAAAATTTTCTATACAATGATGTATCAATCCATGCTAGCTCCCACACTTTTAAGTGATCATAACGGAGAATATAAAGGCGCTAATGGAAAAGTAATGAAGGCAGAAGGTTTTGATCGATATGATACGTTTTCATTATGGGATACCTACCGTGCGGCACATCCTTTGTATACAATCTTACATCCAGCGAGAGTTTCTGATATGATTAATTCCTTATTGGCACATTATAAAGAAACAGGATTGTTGCCTGTATGGTCATTGCAAGGAAACGAAACGAATATGATGATTGGTAATCATGCTATACCTGTAATTGTCGATGCCTACTTAAAAGGTATAAAGAATTTTGATGTTGACTTGGCGTATAAAGCGTGCAAAGAAAGTTCGATGGTTAATTCAAGAGAGTTAGATGCTTATAAGAAAATAGGATATGTTCCTGTAGGAGATCAAAACGAGAATTGGTCAGTATCAAAAACCTTAGAATATGCCTATGATGATTGGTGTTTAGCAGAGTTTGCCAAAGCACTGCATAAAACAGCTGATTATAATTATTTCTTAAAGCGTTCTGAAAACTGGAGGAATTTGTATGATTCTAAAAGTAAGTTTATGAGACCAAAATTAAAAGATGGAACTTTTATAAGTGACTTTATTCCTAAAGAGTATAGCGCCTATTTTTGTGAGAGTAATGCTTGGCAATATTTCTGGTCTGTTCCTCAAAATATTGAAGGCTTAGTTAAAACAGTTGGTGGTAGAGATGCTTTTGATAAAAAGTTAGATACTATGTTCAGTTTAGATCCGTTGCCAGAGGATAAACTTCCTGTTTTTAGTACGGGAATGATTGGTCAATATGCCCACGGGAATGAGCCAAGTCATCATGTAGCTTATTTGTATGATTATGTAAATAAACCTTGGAAAACACAAAAATTAGTAAGAGAAATTTTAAAGACACAATATAAAAACACACCCGGCGGACACTGTGGTAATGAAGATTGCGGCCAAATGTCTTCTTGGTATGTATTTAGTTCTCTCGGTTTTTATCCTGTAAATGCAGCACAAGGAATTTATGCTTTTGGCTCACCTTTGTTTGAATCGGCAACTATTAATTTAGAAAACGGGAATAAATTTATTGTAAAAACAATTGACAATAGTGATGAGAATTTCTACATACAATCTATTACATTAAACGGTAAAGCAATCGACAGATACTATATTACTCATAAAGAAATAGAAAAGGGAGGGACTTTGACCTTTAAAATGGGGAGTACTCCAAATAAAAAGACAAGTAATACCATGGCTTTGTCATCATCAGTTTTTTAATTGAATATAAAAAAATGCAAAAAACAAATTGATGTGCAATTTTAGATAGAGACTGTTAGTAGAGATTGTGTGATTAAAAGAACACTATTTTCTTAGATTAAAAGCGTTGTGCTACCATTTTTAAATTACACCGTTTAATTAAAAATTAATAGAAACCAAAATGAATAAAGTCAACCGCTTATTAATTATAGTGTTTATTGCAGTTACCAATGTTTGTTTAGGGCAAAAAGTATTTACTCAAAAAGAGATCCAAATCATTCCGAAACCAAATGAAATGGTGCTTTCTGATGGAGTGTTCGGATTTTCAAATGAAACAAAATTTGTCATTAATGATAATGCTCAAAGAGATATTACTTCCGCATTAATTAACAAATTAGAAAAAGCTTCGGGACTAAAATTTGCTGTTGTTTTAAAAGCACCTAAAAGTAATTTTGTTCAATTAATAATAGATGATAGTTTTGAAAAAGAAGCTTATGAATTGAAAGTTTCTAAAAAAAGTGTAGTTATTACTGCTAAAGGGAGTGCTGGATTTATGTATGGTCTAGAAACTATGAGACAATTATTGCCCATTGCAATAGAAAGTGAAATCGTAGTTGCAAATACAATATGGGAAATTCCTGCAATCGATATAAAAGACAAACCTCGCTTTCAATGGCGCGGATTGATGCTTGATTTATCAAGACATTTTTTTAATAAAGAATATATTTTAAAAACTATTGACCGTCTAGCGATGCATAAGATGAATGTGCTGCATTTACATTTAGTAGATGATCAAGGATGGCGGATCGAAATTAAAAAGTACCCGAAATTAACTGAAGTTGGTGCATGGAGGGTTAATCAAGAATACAAAGCCTGGAATGCTAGAGCAGTAAATAGTCCAACGGATAAAGGATCATATGGTGGTTTTTTAACCCAAAAAGAGTTAAAAGAGATTGTAAAATATGCACAGTCCAAGAATGTAGAAGTTATTCCTGAAATCGAAATGCCGGCGCATGTAAGTTCAGCGATTGCGGCGTATCCTGAATTGTCTTGTTTTGAAAATGCCATTGGTGCCCCCTCGGGAGGAGTTTGGCCCATTACTGATATTTATTGCGTCGGCAAAGAAAGTACTTTCGAGTTTTTAGAAAATGTGCTAACTGAAGTAATGGAAATTTTTCCTTCACAATATATTCATATTGGTGGTGATGAAGCTACCAAAGACCATTGGAAAACCTGTCCTAATTGCCAAAAAAGAATTCAAAAAGAAGGCTTAAGAGATGTAAACGAATTGCAAAGTTATTTTATAAAACGAATTGAACAATTCATCATCTCCAAAAATAAAAAATTAATAGGTTGGGATGAAATTCTAGAAGGTGGTTTAGCTCCCGAAGCAACTGTTATGAGCTGGAGAGGAACTAAAGGCGGAATTGAAGCCGCTGAGCAAGGACATGATGTAATTATGACACCGGAATCGCATTGCTATTTTAATTTTTACCAAGGTCCTCAAAATGAAGAGCCTTTAGCGTTTAATGCTTTTTTACCTTTAAATAAAGTATATGCTTTTGATCCTGTTGTGGAGTCGATGACTCCCGCAGAAGCAAAACATGTTCTTGGTGGTCAAGCTAATTTATGGTCGGAATACATCACTTCAGAAGCACTTTCAGAGTACATGCTTTTCCCCAGACTAACCGCCTTGTCTGAAGTTTTATGGAGCACAAAAGAATCTCGTAACTGGGAAGGTTTTTCTGAAAGATTAGGAACGATGTTTAAGCGTTATGATACTTTAGGAATAAACTATGCTAAAAGTGCTTATATGATAACAGCAAGTAGCATAGTAAATGTGGATGCTAAAAAAGTGTTCTTAAGTTTAGAAAATGAATTTCCTAATCCTGACATTCGATACCTGATTGGGGATAAAGATATAAGTGAAAACGCAATTAAATACACTAATCCTATTGAGGTTGCAGGAACTACATTATTAAAAGCTTCTTTATTTAAGGATGAAAAACGTGTAGGGAAAGTTTTTATTGATACCATTAAGCTTCATAAAGCGGTAGCGAGTAAACTGACTTTTAAAACACCATTTAGTGATAGTTACAAAGGTGATGGTTCTTTGAGTTTGGTAAACATCATCAGAGGAACTAAGAATTTTCACGATGGACAATGGCAGGCTTGGTTAAAAGACGATATGGAGGTAGTTATTGATTTAAAAAAAGAAAAAGAGATTCAGCAAGTGATTTTAGGCAGCTTAGAAAGTCAAGGATCGGGAATTTATTTTCCTACTGCAGTGACTGTTTCAATCTCTAATGATAATATTAATTTTGAAGAAGTTGGAAAGTTAACGCGCGCTTTTTTATCAAACGGGAATGATGAACTTAATGACTTTAAAATTGATTTTGTTAAAACGAAGGCAAGATTTTTAAAAGTGGTTGCTACTAATTTAAAAAAGAGTCCTAATGGCGGCGGAAGCTGGCTATTTGTGGACGAAATTCAGGTAAATTAAAATTTCTAAGTAATATTAGCTTAAGTTTAAGCTGAAATTGAGAATGATTTTACGACAGGTTTAATCCGTGCTTGGACATTAAAAATATAAACAAATACTAAATAAATGATATGCTTTTAATTTACAAAACTAAAGTAATAGTAAAATCTATATTTGTGGTGGTAGTGTCTATCTGCTGCTCTACTTTATATGCACAACAGCAACCCGCTGATTATGTCAATCCTTTTATTGGGACTTCTAATTTTGGGGCTACTTATCCAGGGCCTATTGCACCTAGAGGAATGGCTAGTATTAGTCCGTTTAACGTAGCGGGTGCGCAAAATTTACCTTTAGAGAAAGACAGTCGCTGGTTGTCTAATCCTTATGTTCATGAAAATACTTTTTTAACAGGATTTTCTCAGGTGAATTTAAGTGGGGTTGGTTGCCCTGATTTGGGTGTTTTATTGCTGATGCCCACCACAGGAAAAGTAGAAACAAATCATTTAAAATACGGTTCCACTTATTCTGATGAGGTGGCAAAAACGGCTTATTACAGTTCGAAGATTGATAAATACGATATCAAAGCAGAGTTTACAGCTTCAAAACGTGTTGGTGTAAGCAGATTTACTTTTCCCAAAGGGCAATCTAATATTCTACTGAATCTTGGAGTGGGCTTAACCAATGAAGAAGGCGGAATGGTAAAAGTAGTCTCGGCGACTGAGATTGAAGGCATGCGCAATGTAGGTTCGTTTTGTTATAATAGTCCAGAAGATGCTTATCCAGTTTATTTTGTGGCTCAATTTTCTAAACCTGCTGATTCATTTGGAGTTTGGAAAAAACCTGCGAAACACGAAGGTGTTGAAGCACAATGGATGGGATATAATGGTAAAATGCGCATGATGGATAACAATACTAAAATGGTTGTTGGAGATAGTATTGGGACTTATTTTACATATCAATTTGATAAAACAGAAACTGTTGAAGTGAAAATAGGTGTTTCTTATGTGAGCATTGCTAACGCCCGTGAAAATTTAGAAAATGAAACAGCAAATAAAACATTTGATGTCGTTTACAAAGAAACTTACAACGAATGGAATGACTTACTTTCTAAAATTAAGGTAGAAGGTGGCACAAAAGAAGATAAAATAGTTTTTTATACAGCCTTGTATCACACTTTAATTCATCCTAATACTTTAAATGATTCTAATGGAGAATATCCGGAGATTAAAACGGGCAAAATAGGTAAAACAGAAGGAACGAGATATACGGTTTTTTCACTTTGGGATACTTATAGAAATTTGCATCAGCTGATGTCATTAGTATATCCAAAACAGCAGTCTGACATGATAAAAAGTATGTTGGAAATGTATGATGAAAATGGATGGTTGCCTAAATGGGAATTGAATGCTACAGAAACTTTTACTATGGTGGGTGATCCAGCTAGTATTGTTATTGCTGATACGTATTTGAAAGGGATTCAAGATTTTGATGTGCAAAAGGCATACAAAGCCATGCTTAAAAGCGCTGATCAAATAGAGAATAATCCGTTGCGTCCAGAATTGAAAGATTATATCGAGAAAGGTTTTGTTACTACAAAAAACAAAGGATCGGTGTCTACTACTCAAGAGTATAATGCTTCTGATTATGCTATTTCGCTTTTGGCGAAAGCCTTAGGAAATAAAAAAGACTATGAGCGTTTTAAAAATCGTTCGTTATCGTACAGAAAATTATATGATAAAAATTTAAAATTATTGCACCCAAGAACAGAGAACGGTAGTTTTTATGAGCCGTTTGATCCATTATCTGGCGCTAATTTTGAAGAAAATATTGGTTTTATAGAAGGTAATGCTTGGCAATATGCTTTTATGGTTCCGCATGATATTAATGGATTGGTGAAATTGATGGGAGGTAAAAAAGGATTTACAAATCAACTGCAAAAACTTTTTGATAACAACTATTTTGATATGGCTAATGAGCCTGATATTGCTTATCCTTATTTGTTCAACTATGTAAAAGGAGAAGAGTGGAGAAGTCAAGAATTAGTAAAAAAATTGATAAAAAAATATTTCCAAAATAAACCAGACGGTTTACCAGGAAATGATGATACAGGTACAATGTCGGCTTGGTTAGTATATTCGATGATGGGAATCTATCCTATTGCGCCAGGCGATCCAAAATATACTATTACGACGCCAGTTTTTGATAAAATTACTATTGAATTAGATTCTAAATATTACAAAAATAAAAACATAGTTATTGAAAGAGAAGCTAATACTAATGGTAAAATCAGTAAAATAGAATTAAACGGAAAAGGCTACGATAGTTTTTTTATAACGCACGATGATTTTGTAAATGGGTCAACATTAAAAGTAATTCAAAACTAAATAGGAGTAATAAAGAAGATAACTACAGTTTAACAAGTGACTGGAAAGAAGAGAATATAAAATCGATCACCTAACATTTTATAATTTTAAAAAGATTAAGTATCGAAAAAAATAAAGACTCATGATGAATAAGTTAAACGTTTAGCATCTTCCTTAACGAATTGAACTCCACAAAAACGTCTAAATGTACTGACCGTGTAAAGAGTTTTCTAGGACCTTAATGCTATATTCAGAACAAAGTCAAATAAAGAAACAAGACTATTGAATTAAGAATGTACTAAATAGTTTAAGTTGTATATGAAAAAGGAGGCGGTGAAAACCGCCTCCTTTTATTTTTAGTCATTGTCCCGTCCTGTAATTGCGGTACACAAAAATCAGCTTAATGGAAAAACACGCCATGTGAAGTTTACTCAAAAAGAGTGCTCAATGTCTTTTAAATTACAAATTGTTCAAGAATTTGAACAAGGTCAGCTTACTGTTGTAGAAGCAATAAAGACTTATGACATTCAAAACAGATTAACCTTTTTTTATAAGAAGAGCTAGTTTTTTAAATATTCGAAAATAGTATTTAAACAGCATCTTTATCTATACGTAAAAATATTTTTTTCTCATTTCTATACTGCAGAATCCTTTAATCTTGGTGAATAATTCTCTAAAATCAAATCATTGAAAAACAGTGAAAAAAAGTTGTTACTGAAGAGCCGAATGAACCATAAAAAGGGGCTGATTATACATTATTATGGCTGCTTAAAAATGAAAATATTCTATTTTTTTTAACAAAAAATCTTTACCTAAAAAACTTTTAAGCACGACTATTTTTTGATTGATACGATTTTAGGGCAGTTTGCTTTTCTCATCTTATAATTATTTTATCTATAAAAAAAAGGAGTATTAAATGAAGTATTAACTTATTTTAAAATAATACATCGTTTGAGTTAGGGTAAAAAAGAATGTAGGGTTTATGTTTTTTTCTGGTAGAATTGATTTTTTTCAATGTGATTTAGCTGTTTTTACTCCTTGTAAGTTTGGTTATTTTTAACATTTCATTTCTGTTAAAGGAAGCCTTTTTTAACGCTGAAAATTTCTGACGAAAATAACGCTTTTAGATGCAAAATAGTTTAAAAAATGACTAACACCTTTTGCAAATTGTTATTGGTCGAAATAATATGTGAATAACGAATTATAAATTTAGTTTTAACAAACTATTAACCTTAAGTTAGAGGTTTAACTATTAATCTAAAAACTAAACTATGATTAAAAAAGTATTAAGACTACTGCTTATTTTTTGCATTTTCGGTTTCCAGTATGCCAATGCACAAACAACAGTGTCAGGGACAATTAAGGATGGGGGTAGTGGTATGACATTACCGGGAGCAACCATTCTTGTGAAGGGAACGACAAATGCGGCTTCGTCCGATTTGGATGGAAAGTATAGTATCGAGCTAAAAAATGAGAATGCAATTCTGCAATTTTCATTTATGGGTTATGTTACCAGTGAAGTTTCAGTTAAGGATAAAACTGTAATTAACGTTTCATTAGTTCAAAGTGCAGAATCTTTAAGCGAGGTAGTTGTTACCGCTTTAGGGATTAAAAGAGAAACTAAGTCACTAGGTTATTCTATAACTGAAGTAAAAGGAGATGCAATTTCTTTAGTAAAAGAAACAAATGCTATTAATGGTCTACAGGGAAAAATTGCAGGTGTAAATATCACAGGAAATGCAACAGGAGCTGCGGGCTCAAGTAGGGTTATTATTCGTGGTAATACTTCATTAACAGGAGATAATCAACCACTTTATATTATTGATGGTATGCCAATGGGGAACGACACTAATGGCTCAGCTAGTATGTGGGGTGGTAATGATGGTGGAGATGGGATTTCCAGTATTAATCCAGACGAAGTCGCTTCTGTTAGTGTTCTAAAAGGTGGTGCTGCAGCAGCTCTTTATGGATCAAGAGCAGCTAATGGTGTAATTATGATTACTACTAAATCAGGAAAAAGTCAAAAAGGATTAGGTGTGGAATATAGTTCTTCATTGATATTCGATGAGGTTAATTCATCACTTCAAGATTTCCAAAAAGAATACGGGCAGGGAACTTTAGGAGTTGCGCCAGCTACGGAAGCGATGGCTTTTGATAATCCAAATTCTTCATGGGGAGCTAAGTTAGATGGTTCTAATGTTGTAAATTGGGATGGGGAATCAAGACCTTATTCTTATGCAGGAAACAATGTAGATAAATTCTATAGAACAGGAGCAACTTATATCAATACTGTTGCAATTTCTAACTCTAATGAAAAATCTAATTATAGATTCTCTTTATCGGATTTATCAAATGATGATATTGTACCAAATTCAGGTCTTAACAGAAAAACGTTCTCTTTAAATTTAGGATCTGTTTTGGCAAATAAATTAACGTTAGGTACAAATATTAAGTATATTAGAGAGAGTACTAATAACAGACCAAGGTTATCAGATTCACCAGGGAATGCAAACTATTCTGTTGCCGTTTTACCAGCAAACGTTGATATAACAACAATGAACCCTGGAGCAAATGCAGATGGTTCAGAGAGAGGAACATCTAATAATATTTATTCTACAAACCCTTACTTCGCAGCTTATAATTTCAGAAATGAAGATCAGAAAAATAGAATTATTGCTTCTGCATCTTTGAAATATGATATTCTAGATTGGTTATATCTTTCTGGTAGAACAGGTATAGATGAATATACTAGAAAAGCTACTGCTGTAGAGCCATGGGGTACTGCTTATAAGACAGAAGGAGGAATGAATGAAGAAGAAAAAAGATATACTCAAACGGATTCAGATCTTATGATGGGTGTCAATAAAAACATTACTAAAAATTTCTCTACAAATTCAATTATTGGAGTTTCTAGTAATACTCAAGAGAGAGAGCAGTTAAAACTGAACGGAGATCGATTTATTGTGGCAAATTTAGAGACTGTCAAAAACACAAAAGATCAAAGTACAGAATATGCTTATAGTAAACAAAAAATGAGTTCTATTTATGGTTCTTTTGGATTTGATTACAAACAAATAGTCTATTTAAATTTTACTGCTAGGAATGACTGGTTTTCAACATTATCCGCTCCAGGAAAAACTAGTCCTAATAATGATTTATATACATCTGTTAACTCAAGTGTAATACTTAGCGATGCGTTTGAATTACCAAAGTGGATAAGTTTTGCAAAATTAAGAGCTGGTTATTCTGAATTAGCTGGCGGAGCACCAAATCCTTATTCATTAGGTTTAACTTACGGGATTTTTGGACAAGGACATTTAGGTCAATCTTTAGGAGGTATTTCTAATAGTAGTATTCCTAATGGAAACCTAGTTCCTTATAATGTAAATGAAATTGAATTTGGTTTAGATACTAGATTATTTGATGGTAAATTATCAATTGATTTAGCTTATTATGACAAAACTACTACCAAAGATATTGTAGAAGTAAGTGCTTCAGAAACTTCAGGATATGGAAGTTCAATAGCTAATTTAGGTGAAATTACCAATAGTGGATTTGAAATGCTTATTTCAGGGGATCTAATTAAAACGCAAAAATTCAAATGGACTTCAAGCTTTAATTTTGCTTATAATAACGGAAAGGTAGTGGCAACAAATGCAACAAATTCTGATATTAATTTAGGTCAAGCTCGTAGTCAAAATGTACAAATTAGTCATATTGTAGGTCAACCTTATGGTGTAATTTATGGAACGTCATACGCTCGAAATGATGATGGAATGATTATTTATGAGATTGATTCTGATGGTGTTCCAAGAGCAAAAGATGGTGGAAATAAACAATTAGGGCAAGGAGTTCCTCCTTACTCAATGGGTTTAAACAATTCCTTTACTTATAAAAACTTTAATGCATCATTTCTAATTGATGCTAAATTTGGAGGTCAAATATATTCAGGAACAAATGCTGGAGCAGTGGGAAGAGGTCAACATAAAATGACATTAGAAGGTCGTGAAGACGGATTAACTGTTAATGGTATTGATGATGCGACAGGTTTGCCTTTCACAACAACTGTTGCTCCTAAAAATTTAGCTACTTACTGGGGTAGAATTTCAGGTATCGCTGAGGAGTTTGTTGAGGATGCTGATTATATTAAATTCAGACAAGTAAGTATTGGGTATAATATTCCTCAACAGTTTTTAAAGAAAACATTTTTAACTAGCGCTAATATTTCAGTAATAGGAAAGAATTTGTTTTATATCCAGAGAAGTATTGATAATATTGATCCAGAAGCAGCTTACAGTAATGGTAACGCTCAAGGTCTTGAATATTATGGATTACCTTCTACAAGAAGTTACGGAGTTAGTTTAAATGTCAAATTTTAGAAGATATAATTATGAAAAAAGTAATTTTTAAATTATTACTATTATTACTAGTATTTACATCGTGTGATAATGGTTATGAAGAATTAAATGTTGATCCAACAAAATCTTCTCAAATAGATGCAGCAAGTAAATTGACAGCTACACAATTGAGAATGTCAGGGGAGCGTTACGAAGCATGGAGAGCAAACTTAATTTACCAATCGACTATGATGCAGCACATTGCAACAACAGCTAGTTATTGGTCTGGAGATAAATATTTCTGGAATAAAGGGTATGCGTCTTCATTATGGGATCGCTATTATTCAGGTCCAGTAAAGGGGATTGAGGATATTTTAGCACAGTTAAAAAAGGAAGAACAACCTGCTGAAATGATTGCTATTGCAAGAATTCAAAGAGTCGTAATTTACCAAAGGTTAACTGACTTGTATGGAGATATTCCTTACAGTGAAGCTGGAAAAGGATATTTAGAGGGGGTTTTAACGCCTAAATATGATTTGCAAAGCGATATTTATGCAGATATGTTAAAGGAACTGGAAGAATCAGCTGCTGAATTAAGTACTGGAACTTCAAAATGGGGAGCTGCTGATTTAATTTTTAAAGGAGATCAAGCGAAGTGGAAAAAATACGCTAATTCAATGATGTTACGTTTAGCGCTGCGCATGATTAAAGTTAATGCTGGCGGTGCTCAAGAATGGGCTACCAAAGCTATTGCAGGAGGAGTGATGACATCAAATAGTGACATAGCTTATATCCAGCATACGCCAGGTCCTGAAGGGATTAATAAAAATGGTAATGGAGAAGCTTTTTCAGCAGATAGTAATCCAAGATTAAGTAAAACTTTTGTAGATTTTCTTAATGGAGATCCTAGGCTACCAATTTTAGGAGCTAGAAGAAGTGACAAAAGCACTATTGTTGCTAATTTGAAAGGTCTACCTAATGGTTTAGATTCGGACCTATTAAAGGCTGCAACTGGTGAGGATAATACAAATGCATACGCAGAACCTAATAGGGCAATAATTACAGGTGAAGATGCACCAATGTTTTTCCAAACGTACGCTGAAGTTGAATTTATGTTAGCTGAATCTGCTTTCAGATGGGGGTTAGCAGGTGGAAATGTAGAATCTCATTATAATGCAGGAGTTACTGCAGCAATGAAATATCTTTCGATTTATGGATCAGCAGCGACTATCTCAGATGTGAAAATCCAAGACTATTTAACTAATAAGCCTTTTGTTGCTGCAAATGCACTACAAATGATTGGAGATCAATACTGGGTAGCAACATTCTTAAATGAATATGAAACTTTCGCTAACTGGAGAAGAACAGGTTTTCCTAATTTAGTTCCGGTAAACTATCCTGGAAATGAAACTAATGGAACCATTCCAAGACGATTGACATATACAACTAGCGAACAAGTTGTAAATCCTACAAATTATGCTGCAGCAATTGCAGCTCAGGGACCAGATGTACTTACTACAAGAGTATGGTGGGACAAATAATGAAAATATTTTCAGTTTAGTTATTAAAAAGGGAGTGGTTTTACCCTCCCTTTTTTTATTATAGACAAATATGATCAATAAAATAAACTGTTTTTTTGTTTATCACAGACCCTTAATAAAGGTTGACTAATAAACAAACTGCAGCGCAAAATAATATAGGAAACTATCCTGTTTTGAAGTAAATACCTATAAATTAAACTCAATACATTCGTTTATAAATTATTAGGAGATCTTTAATATATTCTATTCAATAAGTTAGTAATAGTGGGTATTGCAGGTCAATCACAATAATAAATAATCAAATAAATTTTTAATAAAGAATAATGAAAAATATTTGTAAGTTTTATTTTCTCCTTTTACTAGTATTTCTTACAAGTTTTACTAAGAAAAATGTTTTAACAGTACGATCCCCAAACAAACAAATAGAAGCAACCATCGAAGTTTCTGATGATGCTGTTCACTATTCTATTAAGTATAAGAATACTCCATTTATCAAACCCTCAAATCTAGGATTTGAGTTCACAGGAGTAAAAGCATTAAATAAAAATTTAGAAGTGATAGGATTTGAAAATAGTAATTCAAATACAACATGGTCTCAAGTATGGGGTGAAAATAAAGAAATACTTGATAATTACAATCAACTAAAAGTTGAGTTACAAGAAAAGGACGGGCTAAAGAGAAAAATGAATATTATATTCAAAGTTTATGATGATGGTATAGGTTTTAGATATGAAATTCCTAAGCAACAAAATATTGATAACATTAGTATAACTAAAGAGTTAACAGAATTTAATTTTATAAAAAATCATACAGCTTGGTATATACCAGCAAATTTTGATTCCTATGAAATGTTATACAAAAAAGCACCAATATCTGATGTTATTAGCGCTAATACACCCATAACATTTGAAACTACCGATGGATTTTTTGCGAGTATTCACGAGGCTAATTTGACTAATTATGCAGACATGACTTTATTGAAATCTGAAAATAATTCATTTTCTTTTCAATGTAATTTAGTTCCGTGGCCAGACGGAGTAAAGGTAAAAACTAAAGCTCCTATGGAGACACCATGGAGAACTATTCAAATTACTGATAAAGCATCGGAATTAGTAGAATCTAATTTAATTTTGAATTTAAATGAGCCTAATAAGCTGGAGGATACTTCGTGGATTGAACCTATGAAATATATTGGTATATGGTGGGGAATGCATATTGGGACTCAAACTTGGACTTTGGGTGAACGCCATGGTGCCAATACGTTTAATACTAAAAAATATATTGACTTTGCTAGTAAGCATAATATTAAAGGTGTTTTGACAGAAGGTTGGAATACAGGTTGGGAAAATTGGGGTAAAAAAGATGCTTTTGACTTTGTGACTCCTTATGAAGATTTTAATTTAAAAGAAATTGCGGAGTACGCAAAATTAAAAAATGTAAGTTATATAGGTCATGTAGAAACAGGAGGTGCCGCAGAATCCTTTCAAGAAAATTTTGATAAAATCTTTTCAATGTACCACGATTTAGGAGTAAAAACGGTAAAAACAGGATATGCAGGAGGCATACAAACAAAAGGACAGTTTCACCATGGTCAATTTATGGTGAATCATTATGATGCAGTGGTAAAATCAGCTGCAAAATACCATATCATGATTGATGCTCATGAGCCAATTAAAGCTACTGGTATTAGACGAACATACCCTAATATGATGACAAGAGAAGGAGCACGAGGCATGGAGTGGAACGGTTGGAGTTCTGGAAATCCCCCTGATCATCATACAATATTACCTTTTACAAGAGGTTTAGGCGGGCCACTTGATTATACCCCTGGTATATTTGATGTTTTATATAAAAACGCTAAGAATAGAGTAAAATGGAATGACTTAGACGATGGAACTTCTAGAGTAAACACCACTATTGCTAAACAACTCGCTTTATTTGTTGTTTTGTACAGTCCATTACAAATGGCCTCTGATCTTATTGAAAACTACGAAAATCAGCCCGCTTTTAAATTTATTGAAGATCTAGGAGTTGATTGGGAAGTTTCAAAAGTAGTAAATGGTAAAATTGGAGATTATATTACTGTTGTACGAAAAGATAAATTGAACGGTAATTGGTTTTTGGGTAGCATCACCAATGAAAATGAAAGAGACTTGAAAATACCTTTAACTTTTCTAGAAAAAGACACAAATTATCGTGCTGAAATATACGCTGATGGAGAAAATACCAATTGGAGAACAAACCCACAGGAAATAGAAATTTCTCAAAAGGAGGTTAATTCAAAGGGTGTTCTCGATATTAAATTAGCCGCTGGTGGTGGACAAGCAATCAGGTTTGTACCAATTAAATAATAATAGAAGGGCCAATTAAAAAAAAGAATGACTTAAATTTAGCCAAATTTATAAAATATTAATTTAGCTACTTCAAAAATAACTTGGCAAACGTTTAGTAAACATGTTTTAAAGTAAATCTGTGAAAATTTTCGCTTCTCATCAATTTAAAATACTAATAGGTATTAATTAAAAAAAAGTATAATGTTTCCAAAACACAGTAAAATAGCTTTCTCAGCAATTATTGCACTCAGCACATGGTTTGTTCAGCCAAGTTTAGGGCAAAACAAAAGGGATAAGCAACCCAGTTTAGATTATAGTCAATATGTAAATCCCTTTATAGGGTCCGCTGGACACGGACATGTTTTTGTAGGAGCCAATGTGCCTTTTGGAGCAGTTCAACTCGGACCCGTTAATGTGTTTGAAGGTTGGGATTGGTGCAGTGGTTACAATTATGCCAGTAATACTATTTTGGGTTTTACTCATACCCATTTGAGCGGCACTGGAATTGGAGATTTGAATGATATTTTACTATTGCCCATAACTGGAAAAGTACCACTTACAAAAGGAACAAAAGAAGATATGGGGCATGGTTACGGATCTTATTTTTCGCATGAAAATGAAATCAGTAGGCCTGGATATTATAGTGTTTTATTAGATAAATATAATATTAAAGCAGAATTAACAGCGTCTGAAAGAGTAGGGTTCCATAAATATACCTTCAACTCAAAAGAGGAATCTCATGTTTTATTGGATTTGGCTGATGGTGTGGGTTGGGATAAACCAATGAAGACATTTATCAAGAAAACGGGAAAAAATAGTATTGAAGGTTACCGTCTTTCAAAAGGATGGGCTGAAGACCAACGCGTATATTTTGCTATGGAATTCTCAGAGCCTATTGTAAATATTTCGCTCTATGACAGTATTTCTGTTATGAAGGGAAGTGAAGGGGAAGGTATTCGAATGAAAGCTGTAGTTGATTTTAATTTGAATAAAGAAAAAACATTATTAGTTAAAGTAGGGATTTCTCCAGTAAGTTCTGAAAATGCTTTGGCAAACATAAAAGCGGAAATTCAGGATTGGGATTTTGTAAAAACAACGCAGAAAGCCAAAACAAAATGGAATACTGAATTAAACAAAATTCAGATTACGGCAGATGAAAACACGAAGAATATTTTTTACACGGCCTTATATCATACTATGTTTGCGCCTTCTATTTTTAACGATGTAAATGGCGATTATAGAGGAACGGATAAAATTATATATAAAAAAGCGGGTTTTACAAATTACACGACTTTTTCACTTTGGGATACTTACCGTGCTTTACATCCTTTATTTACGATTACACAACCTGATAAAATCAATGATATTGTAAAATCGTTTTTGGCTATATACCAGCAACAAGGAAGACTACCGGTTTGGCACTTGATGGGGAATGAAACCAATACAATGAACGGAAACCATTCGATAGCTGTTATTGTAGATGCTTATTTTAAAGGTTTTAGAGACTATGATGTGGATTTAGCTTATGAAGCCATCAAAAAAACTTCAATGCAAACGCGTGCAGGAATGAACTATGTACAAAACCTGGAATACATTCCCGCTGATGTTGAGCTGGAAAGTGTAGGAAACGCATTGGAATATGCTATTGATGACTGGTGTGTTGCCCAAATGGCAAAGGAAATGAACAAGCAAGATGATTATGAATATTTTTCGAAAAGAGCCAAATTATATGAACAGTATTTTGATTCTAAAACTGGGTTCATGAGAGGGAAATTAAAAAATGGTCAGTGGCGAGAACCTTTTAACCCGCTTTCTTCATCACATAGAGAAGATGATTATGTTGAGGGTAATGCATGGCAATATACTTGGCTAGTACCGCAAGACCCATACGGTTTAATGAAATTATTTGGTGGTGATGACAAATTCACTCAGAAACTAGATACTTTATTTACGTTAGAAGAAGGTGTCGTAGGTGATAATGCTTCACCGGATATTAGTGGTTTTATTGGACAGTATGCACAAGGAAACGAACCAAATCACCACATTCCATATTTGTATGCTTACGCAGGTCAGCCATGGAAAACAGCAAAATTAATTCGAGATATTGCAGATACTTTTTATACTTCAAAAGCCGATGGTCTTTGCGGAAATGAAGATTTAGGGCAAATGTCTGCCTGGTATGTACTATCGTCTATGGGATTCTACTCTGTTAATCCAGCCAATGGGATTTATGTTTTAGGAAGTCCTTTGATGAACAGCGCTACTATAAATCATAAAAATGGAATTTCTTTTAAGATGACGGCAGTAGATTACAGCAAAGAAAATAAATACATTCAAAAAGCTGAATACGAAGGGAAAGCATATACTAAGTCTTACATCACACACGAAATGATAGTAGAAGGAGGTGAATTGAAATTATTTATGGGGAGTGTCCCTTCGCCATCTTGGGGTGTAAAAAAAGAAGATAGACCTATGTAGATTTATAAGTGTAGTGAGTTAAAATTGAATATAGCATCAACTGTAGTCCAATTAGTAAAATAAGAAACCGAAAGCATGAAAATTTTTAAAATTGAATCTTATATGAAAAATATATTTTATTTAGTACTGTTTTTTTCTCTTTCGTCCAGTACAATGGACAAATCCAGACTTGTTTTAAATGTTATGACTTTTAACATTCGATACGACAATCCAGATGATAATTTAAATAACTGGAAATATAGAAAAGAAGCAGTTGTAAAATTGGTTCGTTCCGAAAGAATTGACATTCTTGGTGCGCAGGAGGTATTAGTGAACCAATTAAAGGATATATCTAAAAAACTACCAGAATATGCTGTTATTGGAGTGGGTAGAGAAGATGGAAAAGAGAAAGGCGAGTTTAGCCCTATTTTTTATAAGAAAGACAAATTTACAGTAATGAAATCAGGGTACTTTTGGTTGAGTGAAACCCCAGAAAAACCTTCAAAAGGATGGGATGCCGTTTGTGAACGAATAGCAACATGGGCAAAATTTAAAGATAATGTTACAGGAAAAAAAGTGTTTGTACTAAATACTCATTTTGATCATATAGGTACAGTAGCCAGAAAAGAAAGTGTCGCGTTAATAAAACAAAAAGTAGCATTATTAAGCACTGGTTTGCCTCAGGTTATTATGGGAGATTTTAATGTTGAACCTGAATCGTCGGTGGTCAAAAAAATGCTTGCTGCTACAGACTCGATTACCCTTTTTGACTCAAAAGTGTTGGCTTCAAAGGTATATGGATCAGCTTGGACTTTCAATGGATTTGGAGCAATTCCGATTAAAGAACGAAAGGTTATTGATTATATTTTTGTGAATAAAGAGATAAGTGTTAACAAATATTATGTCTCTGCCGAGACTGTGAATGGAGTTTTTTTGTCTGATCATGCTCCGGTGTTTATCAAAGTTTCTTTATAAAGTTATATAAGGTTTTTTGAGAATGAATTTTAGATTATTAAAGTAAAATAATAGGTTAACAATTTATAAATAAAGGATAATAATGATAAAAAGGAATTTAATTTTATTGGCAATGTTTTTTTTGTTTTTTCAATCAAATGCTCAAACGAATAATATTGACCCAGTAGACTATGTAAACCCTTTGATGGGAACACAATCAGCACATAACCTTTCTAATGGTAATACTTACCCTGCAATTGCCAGACCCTGGGGAATGAATTTTTGGACGCCTCAAACGGGTAAAATGGGAGACGGCTGGATCTACACATATACTGCAGAGAAAATTAGAGGTTTTAAGCAAACGCATCAACCATCGCCATGGATGAATGACTACGGTCAATTCTCCATTATGCCTGTCACTGGAAAATTATCTTTTACAGAAGAAGACAGAGCAAGTTGGTTCAGTCATAAATCAGAAATTGTTAAACCTTATTATTACAGTGTCTATCTTGCGGATTATGATGTAACAACCGAGATAACTGCCACGGAACGTGCGGCCCATTTTCAATTCACCTTTCCTGAGAACGAGCAGTCGTCAATAGTTATTGATGCTTTTGATAAAGGATCGTATGTAAAAATACTTCCAAAGCAGCATAAGATTATTGGATACACGACTCGTAATAGTGGGGGGGTGCCAAGTAATTTTAAAAACTATTTTGTTCTAGTATTTGATAAGCCATTTGAAACAAATTATACTTGGAGCGGTTCCGTTCTGGAACGCAATAAGTTAGAGTTGACTGATGATCATGTAGGAGCGATAGTGAGTTTTAAAACTAAAAAAGGGGAGAAAATCAATGCGAGGGTTGCTTCTTCATTTATTAGTTTTGAGCAAGCCGAACTGAACTTAAAGAGGGAATTAGCTAATGTGCCTTTTGAGCAAACCGTTGCAGCTTCTAAAAAAGAATGGAATAGCGTTTTGGGTAAAGTAGAAGTTGAAGGAGGAAGTGATGATCAGCTCAAAACGTTTTATTCGTGTTTATATCGTACTGTCTGTTTTCCACAAAAACAATATGAAATAGATTCCAAGGGGGAAATTGTTCATTATAGCCCTTACAATGGCAAAGTGTTGCCGGGATATATGTATGCGGGTACTGGTTTTTGGGACACGTTCCGCGCCTTGTATCCTTTGTTGAATTTAGTGTATCCTTCAATAAATAAAGAGATGCAAGAAGGCTTGATTAATGATTACAAAGAAGGTGGCTTTCTACCAGAATGGTCAAGTCCAGGATTTAGAAACGTAATGGTGGGGAATAATTCGGCGTCGGTGGTTTCAGATGCATATATAAAAGGACTACGTGGATATGATATTAACACATTGTATGAAGCATTGCTAAATGGCGCGAATAATGAAGGGCCAATGGACGCGGTGGGTAGAAAAGGGGTAGAGTATTACAATACTTTGGGTTATGTTCCGTATGATGTACAAATCAATGAGAATGCTGCACGAACATTGGAATATGCCTATGATGATTTCGCTATTTGGAAATTAGCCAAAAAACTAAACCGTCCTAAAAAGGAGATAAAGTTGTTTGAAAAACGAATGATGAATTATAAAAACGTTTTTAATCCATCTTTTGGACTAATGAGCGGTAGGAATAAAGACGGGAGTTTTCCCGCCGATTTCAATCCATTTAAATGGGGTGATGCTTTTACCGAAGGAAACAGCTGGCATTACAGCTGGAGTGTTTTTCACGATATTCATGGACTTATTGGTTTAATGGGAGGGGAAAGTAAATTCACAGATAAATTAGATTCGGTATTTACTATGCCTCCGGTTTTTGATGAAAGCTATTACGGTTCTGTAATTCATGAAATTCGTGAAATGCAAATAATGAATATGGGGCAATACGCTCACGGAAATCAGCCTATTCAGCATATGATTTACCTTTACAATTATGCAGGGCAGCCATGGAAAACACAGTATTGGGCAAGAGAAGTAATGGATCGTCTCTACAAGCCGGAGCCAGATGGGTATTGTGGTGATGAGGATAATGGACAAACTTCTGCTTGGTACGTTTTTTCTGCGATGGGTTTTTATCCAGTTTGCCCCGCGACGGACGAATATGTTTTGGGTGCACCATTATTTAAGAAAATAACGTTGAATTTAGAAAACGGTAAACAGCTAATTATAAATGCTCCAAATAATTCTGATAAAAATAAATATGTCAAAGAGTTAAAATGGAATAATACCACGTATAGCAAGAACTATATTAATCATTTTGATTTGCTAAAAGGAGCGACTTTAGATTTCGAAATGGTTGAAACTCCTAACAAAGAAAGAGGAACATCGGAAACGAGTTATCCCTATTCCTATTCAGCACAAAAAAAATAGAATGCCATACAATCACGTAAAAGTTATTAAAAAATACCCGGGTTTTATCAGCAGGCTTACTGGTAGTACAGGCACAAGTTTTACCTATACATTAGCCATTATATTCTTAAATAATAAGCATCAGGTACGCAGTTGTTGTGACTGTAATACTGACAAAGTACTATTCCATTAGTTTATAGTTATAAAGGCTCAATTTTTTTTACAGGGCACTAAGTTTGAAAAATGAAATTATAGTTAATTAAAAATAATAAGATGAGTAATCGCAGAAATTTTATAAGAACAGCAGCAGTGGCTTCAGTAGCAGTTGCATTGAATTCTTTTGGAGGGAAGCCCGAAAAGGAAAATGTAGTGCTAAAAAAAATAAAAAAACCTATCGTGCTGTCTACTTGGAGATTTGGTATTGAAGCTAATGAGGTTGCTTGGCAAATTTTGAAAAATAAAGGACGTGCTTTAGATGCTGTTGAGGCGGGTGTAAAAGTTCCAGAAGGTGATCCGAAGGAGCGAAGCGTGGGCTATGGCGGACGTCCCGACAGAGATGGGCGAGTAACCCTCGATTCTTGTATTATGGATGAGCAGGCTAATATTGGTTCGGTTGCTTGTTTAGAATATATTAAACATCCTATTGCTGTAGCTCGTGCGGTGATGGAAAAAACACCTCATGTGATGCTAGTGGGTGACGGCGCTTTACAGTTTGCATTATCTCAAGGATTTAAGAAAGAAAATTTATTGGTCGAAGAGTCTGAAAAAGAGTGGAAAGAGTGGCTGAAGACAAGTCAATATAAACCTATTGCCAATATTGAAAATCATGATACCATTGGGATGATTGCTTTGGACGCTAACGGTGATCTTTCAGGAGCTTGTACTACTAGTGGGATGGCGTACAAAATGCATGGACGAGTTGGTGATTCTCCTATTATCGGCGCAGGTTTGTATGTTGATAATGAAATTGGCGCGGCGACTGCGACTGGTCATGGGGAAGAAGTGATTCGGATTTCTGGTTGCCATTTGGTTGTCGAATTGATGCGTCAGGGAAAATCGCCACAAAAAGCATGTGAAGAAGCTGTTGACCGAATCGTAAAATTGACCAAGAAGAGGAACAAGGAACTAAAAGATATACAAGTGGGTTTTATAGCCTTAAATAAACAAGGAGAATATGGCTCTTACTGTATTCAAGGAGGGTTTAATTATGCCGTTCATGATGACACTGGAAATCGATTAATTGATGCTAATTATTTTATGAAATAAAGTGAATGTACCTGATTTTTAATGTATTGAGATTCTAATAAATTTCATTTGAACTTTAGAATAAAATAAATAAGTATCGATGAAAAAGTATCAACTGGAAATCGCGTGTTTCAATATAGAGTCAGCACTGATTGCACAAGCAAACGGTGCGGATAGGGTAGAATTATGTGCTGAAAAGAATGAAGGAGGTACAACTCCTGATTTCAAAACTGTTGCAGCTGCCAAGGAGCAACTTGCTATAAAATTGAATGTAATGATTCGTCCTCGTGGAGGAGACTTTGTTTATTCCTATGATGAATTTAAACAAATGAAAGCAGAAATTATTGCATTTAAAAAACTGCAAGTAGATGGTTTTGTTTTTGGGATTTTAGATAAAGATGGTAACGTAAATAAAGTACAAAACGCAGCATTAGTAAAATTAGCCTATCCGTATCCTTGTACATTTCATCGCGCTTTTGATGTAGTGAAAAATATTGATGAATCTTTAGAAGCGATTATTGAATGCGGTTTCACAACTATTCTGACTTCTGGGCAAGAAAAGAATGTTGTGGAAGGGATTGAAATATTATCTGAACTAGTTAAAAAAGCAAACAATAGAATTGTGATTATGCCCGGAGGCGGATTACGTTCGTCAAATATTGGTTTATTAAAGAAAAATACAAATGCCTTCTTTTATCATTCTTCTGCTATTGTCGATTTAAGCGAAACGGCGGATGGGGATGAGATTAGGGTAATAAAAAACATTTTAAAATTGTAATTATCCATCTTTCAAGTAACCTAAGTTTCAAAAGAAATAGAACCAAAATACTATAGAAATCATAAAATGTATTTGCTATAAAAGTGTCGGTAATTAGGGGATTCGTATTAAGATCCGAGCGCTCAATTTTTTTGACTAAATAATGTGATGGTTTTGAAATGGTACATATCAAACGTAAAATGTTTTAAACGATTTAAGAATTAATTATAGTTCAAAAAAACAGGATAGTAAATTATGAAAAATATTTTAATGTTATTACTTGTTGCTTTTGTATCAAATGCTCAAATTAAAAAAGAGCAACTGGATTTGATGCCATGGCCTCAAAATATAAATCTAAATGAAGGTGTTTTTACCCTAACAAAAAACTTCAAAGTTAATATTACCGGGGATCCCAACTCGAGGGTTTTCGTGGGTGCCACCCGTTTTTTGCGCAGGCTAGATGGTAGAACTGGATTATTTCTGGAGCAGGGATTCGTTACAAATACCAATGAGTTTCCATCGGCTGAATTACAAATAAACTGCGAGAGGAGTGGTGTCTTAGGATTAAATGAAGACGAAAATTATGTATTGAAGGTGGAGCCTAATATAATACGGATTAATGCTACCAATGATCTTGGCGCACTGCATGCTCTGGAAACCTTACTACAACTACTGCAAAACAGCAGTACGGATTTTTATTTTCCAACGGCTGTTATTTCGGATAAGCCACGATTTGCGTGGAGAGGATTGATGATCGACGTAGCCCGACACTTTCAGCCAGTCGATGTCATCAAAAGAAATCTTGATGCTATGGCTGCTGTTAAAATGAATGTTTTTCATTGGCATTTGGTCGATGATCAGGGTTGGAGAATTGAAGTGAAAAATCATCCGAAACTTACAGAGCTGGGGTCAGATGGAGATTATTATACTCAAGAAGAAATTAGAAGCATCGTAGAATATGCAGATGAAAGGGGTATTATGGTTGTTCCAGAAATTGATGTTCCTGGACATGCGTCGGCGTTATTAACTGCATATCCTGAATTAGGGAGTCAAAATAATAATTTATCGAAAGGGATTTCAGAACCCAACGAGCAAACGTTAGTGAACTATTCGATCGAAAGAAATGCGGGTATTTTTACACCTACGTTAGACCCTTCGAATCCCAAAACATATCAATTGTTAAGTGAAATTTTTGATGAAGTTTGTCCTTTATTCTCCGGAGACTATTTCCATATTGGAGGCGATGAGAACGAAGGAAAAGATTGGGATAGCAATCCTGAAATACAAGAGTTCAAGAGGGAAAATAAGTTATTAAATAACCACGAATTACAAACCTATTTTACGATGAAATTGGTTCCAATGCTAGGAGAGCATAACAAACAACTAATGGGGTGGGAGGAAATAATGACAAAGGACATGTCTAAAAGCGCTATTATTCATTCGTGGAAAGGAGTAAACGAAGGGCTTTCAAAAGGTAGTTCTATTTTAGCAGCGGCAAGAAATGGTTACAAAACAGTTTTGTCAAATGGATATTATCTTGATTTGATGCAAAATATTGAAGATCATTATTTGAATGATCCAATACCTAAAAATACCGTTCTAAGTTTAGAAGAAAAAGAACGAATATTAGGTGGAGAGGCCACCATGTGGAGCGAGTTAGTAACTTCTTTAACGATAGATTCTAGGATTTGGCCTAGAACGGCAGCAATAGCGGAACGATTATGGTCGAGTCGTGATATTACTGACTTGAATAGTTTGCACAAAAGGATGAAAGCGGTTTCCTTCCATTTAGAAGAGCTAGGAATAACACATTTGAAAAACAAAGAAGTACTCTTGAGAATTATTAGTAATAATCAGGAAACTAGTGGTCTCAAGGACTTTTCTAATGTTTGTGAACCATTAAAGATTTATACACGAAATAGTGGAGGAACCGAATATCAGACCTATTCACCATTTACATTATTTGCAGATGCCTGTACTGCTGACGCTTCTGATGCCTATGATTTTAATGTAGTTGTAAATAATTATTTGGCGGATAAAAGTGTCGAAAATCAAATTGCACTAACTAGTTATTTCAGGAAGTGGATTAGTATGAATTCGGATTTAGTGGAGGTGAGTGCCAATGCACCTTTGGTTCAACCACTTTTGCCTTTGTCACAAAGTCTAAGTGATATTTCAGTGCAAATTTTATTGGCCCTTGAGAAAAAGAAGACGGACTCTTCTGTTCTGAGTAATTTATTAGAGGAATGCAACGCTAAAAACCATGCAGATGTAGAACTGGCAGTGTACTCCGGTTTAAAAAAAATGGTGACATATATAAATTTAAGTGACTGAAAACCAAATATAGAAATTGCATTAATGGAAATTTACAAATTCAACTATTGTTTAATAAGTCAAACCCCTTCATTTAAATTCAAATAAACAATAATTAATTGCTGATGCGAGATGGTCAATGCGTAAAGGTTAAATAAAGGCGACTTTAAATATTGAGTAGTGAATGTTTGTGTCAAACTTTCATTCTAAAATAAAGTTTCTTTAATGCACATCGAACATTTGGTTTTAAAAGATACTTTGGAATGTAATTTAAGAATGTTTAGCCAAAAAAATAAGTGTCTGGGTACTGATAACATGTTCATAAAAAAACAGAACCGTTAAACAATTACGGTAAAGTTACAGGATTGACATTAGAGACCTATATACAGTTTTTCAATTCGATAAAAATAATTGTTTGCGTCCACTAAACACAATGATATGATAATGAAATTAGTTTCTTCGTCTATACTTTTTTTTGTACTGCTGTTTTCAGGCACTATGTGCTCACAGAAAATTATTACTACTATAGACGGCCCTAAAGAGGTAGGACCAGATACTCTTTCTCATTGGGTTAAAAAAAATCGCATTGGATTTGATATCTCTGAAATTGCCTTTGTTAATTGGAATGCAGGTGGAACTAGCTCTATTTCTGGATTATTAAAAGGTAAATTTAATAGGGTATATACGAAAGACAATTACAATTGGACAAACGAATTAATTGTACGTTATGGCTTAAATAAACAAGATGGAATTGAATTGCGAAAAACGGAAGATGTACTGCAGTTAAATTCTGCTTTAGGCTACCGTCATGACACTGTGTCGAACTGGTATCATACAGCCAAATTTAATTTTTCTACCCAATTCACGGATGGGTATGCGTATCCAAATAAGGAAATATCTGTATCGAGACCTTTTGCACCTGCTTACATTTTTTTAGGGATTGGAGCAGAATATGCTACAAAAGACAAGCACAAATTACTTTACTTATCTCCTTTTACTTCCAAAATAACAATGGTGTCTGACCAAAGATTAGCTAATCAGGGTGCTTTTGGTGTTAAAAAAGCACTGTATGATCTGGATGGAAATTTAATTACTGAAGGAGAAAAATCAAAATTGGAACTTGGTTTTCTGTTAACAAGCTTTTATAAAAAAGAAATATTAAAAAACATCACTATTGAAAACAGAATTAGTTTGTATTCGGATTATATAAATAAATTTGGCAACATTGATGTAGATAATGACCTTTCATTAGAATTAGTGGTAAATGAACATGTAAAAACAAACATTGGAATTCATATTATCTATGACGATGATATAAAAGCCAAAGAAGAAATCAATGGAATGCAAGTTACCTTAGGACCAAAAACGCAATTAAAACAAGTTTTAGGAGTGGGAATAATTTATAATTTCTAATGAAAGCTTTTTTCTTTTAATCTGTAATCTCATTATGAATCACTTTCCGGCTCCAATATTTGTCGGTTATAGTCATATTCTAGATATACAAACTAAACTATAGCTTAAGTTAAGCTACAGTACAAAACTAGAAATTGAAAAATCACTTTATTCAAATTTGTAATTATAGACTCCAATGTTAAATTTTGAAAGCGTAAAAAGGCAATCAAAGAAAAGTATTATGTTTGTGTTAATTTAATAATAGTAGTCAACAGAAGGAAATATAACTTCTGTCTCTTTAAGAAAAATCTTTGAAAATCACTTTAAAAAACAGCTATTCTGGTCGTAACTTCTTTATATTAGGAATTGTATTTATAATTCTTACTGTAATTTCGACATATATATTAAGCGGCTTAATTACTGAAGTTTCAGAGAAGTCAAATGCAGAAAGTACGAAGCACAGTTTTATAAAAAGACAGGAGGTAATTGCACAAGAATTTTCGCGTTTACTACTCAATCAAAAAGAAATTGAAAGAGTCATCGAGGTTAGTAGTCCCGAAAAATTGTCTGATAATTTAAAAGTAGTGATTGCGATACATGCTGGTGATAGTATCATAAAGAATAATTGGTTTCAAATAGATAGTAAGAATATAGAATTTACAGCTTTAGAGAACGACCAAAGTTCAAAAGCAGATCTAAAAGCTTTCATTGATACAATAGGTAATAAAACAGCGTTCAATAGCATAGTCAATACTAACAAAGTTTTTTTATGGCGGATTTATTTTAAGACATCTGCAGCAAATGGTACGATAGTTAAGTACGGATACGATGTTGATTTACAGTCGCTTCAATCTTATTTTTATACTGTGGATCAAAATGAGTTTAACTACGCTTTCGTATTCGACAAAAACGGAACAGTACTGTATCACCCAGAAGCAAAATTTTTAAAACAAAATATTTTTAAAATCACTAATCTTTCAAGACGTGATACTACTTTTCAAAATGCAGATAGTTTTAGTAAAAAAGTAGCGCTTTCAGAATATCTTAAATTAGATATCGTGCGTTACACTAAAAGGTTGAATATAAAAGGGACTCACTGGTACGTAAGTGCTAATTTCCCTAAAGAAATCGTAAAAGAAGATGTGAATTTAATAAAAAAATATGCTTCTTCTATCTACTTTATTACCACAGGAATACTAATCGTTTTTTTTTACTTGTTTACCATTTTTAGTCGTAGAAACTTCCGTGAAAAGGAAGTTTTGATAGAAGACCGAAACAAGCTTCTAGTGGAAAATGAGATCATACACAAAGAGAAAGCACTGATTCAATTACAACAGTTAAAGGAACAAATTAACCCTCACTTTTTATTCAATTCATTAAACTCTTTGTACATGCTTATAGACAGTAATACTGATCTAGCACGTAAGTTTACATTGAACCTTTCTAAGATTTACCGTTATTTAATTAATCCTCCCATTCAAAACGTTGTAACACTTAAGGAAGAATTACTTTTTATCGAGAAATATATATTTTTACAGCAAACTCGTTTTACGACTGAGTTTGTCTTTACTATTACTATTGAAGACGAGAGTGCGTTAGCGAAAAAAGTACCGTATTTAGCTTTTCAAATTTCGATAGAGAATGCTATCAAGCACACAATTGCCTCTGAAGAACATCCTTTGAAAATTGCAATTACGATTAGGGAAAAAGAGGTGATTATCAGCAATAATTTAAACGAGAAACAAAACTCCTATCAACAATCCAAGTTTGGTCACAAATACTTAGACAGTATCTATAAATACTACTCTACAAAAGGTTTTAGAACCTATAAAGAGGATGGGTATTATATCTGTATTTTACCGCTTATCTAGGAAATAAAACACTCACTCCCAAAAAAAAGCCACTCACTCCTTTTTGTTTTTTTTAAAACAATAGATACAATATTTTAGCGATAAATTAACCTAAAATTAACTTAAATGAGGGAGATATCATTGTTGTTTAATCTAAAAAATATTATTCTACTTGCAATTATACTGAGCAGTAGTTCGATAGTTGCTCAAAAAAAGAACAGAAAAGATAAAGAGGATCAAAAAGAACAAGTTAAAGATTCTACAAAAACTCCAAAGGGGAAAAAATACGATGATCTTATCAAGGAAGGTAAATTCAAAAAAGGACTTTTCAATACCATACAAGTAAATACAGACCTTTATTTTGAAATTAATGATTCACTTTTTGCGAGAGAATTTTTAGTTGTCAATAAAATTTCAAATGTTCCAATGCCTGTTAACGAAGCGGGTTTAAATAAAGGAATGAATTATGAAAATAAGATTATCTCTTTTCACAAAGATCTTGTTGCTAAAAAAGTTTGGGTAAAAGCATCAGTTCCAAAAGTTTCTTCTCCTGTAGGCGATGTAATTACAGCATCTGTAAATGATAATTTCTCAGGCTCTATAATTGAAGTTTTTGATATAGTGAGTAAAAATAACGATTCTACTTCTATAGTCATCAAAGCCAATAAAGTTTTTGACGGAAAAGAAAAAAGTTTTAATGATGTTTTGAATAATATAGGTTTTGGAGGTTCAGTTAAATCAGAGTTATCCTATATAGAAAGTGTAAAAACGTTTCCAAATAATATTGTAGTAAAATCGCAGTTGACAACTTCTGTTAATGAGGGCGGGCCTGCGCTATCGGTTACGATTGGTGTAACAAGTAATATTGTTTTATTGGATAAAGTTCCAATGAAAGCTAGATTTTCCGATAATCGAGTAGGGTATTTTACAGAGAAGCATTGGTATTTTAACGATAATCAGCAAGCAATGAGTGAAAAAGAACTTATTACGCGCTGGAGATTAGAACCTAAAAAAGAAGATATCGAGAAATATAACAATGGCGAATTAGTAGAGCCTAAAAAACCTATTGTGTATTACATCGACCCATCAACACCTAAACAATGGCGACCTTTTATTATTGCAGGAGTTAAGGATTGGCAAATAGCTTTCGAAAAGGCAGGTTTTAAGAATGCTATAATTGCAAAAGAACCTACTGAAGCAGATACGGATTTTGATATTGATGATGTTCGTTATTCTGTTATTACTTATGTGGCTTCGCCAAAAGCGAATGCTATGGGACCTTCTGTTATTGACCCTAGAAGCGGCGAAATAATTGAATCAGATATCATTTGGTGGCATAACGTAATGACTTCTTTGCAAAGTTGGATGCGCATACAAACAGGTGCAATTGACCCGAAAGCCAGAGCAAATAAGTTTAGCGATCAACATATGGGAGAAGCAATACGATTTGTGTCTTCTCATGAAGTTGGTCATACTTTTGGGCTAAAGCATAATATGGGAGCGTCATTTGCTTATGATGTTGAATCGTTGCGTTCTAAAGAGTTTACAGCAAAAATGGGAGGTACAGCTCCATCTATTATGGATTACGCGCGATACAATTACATCGCCCAACCCGAAGATAATGTTGTGGCAATTACACCAAAAATAGGACAGTATGACCAGTATGCTATCGAATGGGGATACAGATGGTATTCTAACGAAATGGAAGAACATAATGCATTAAATAGCTTGATTACAAAACATCAAAATGATCCTATTTATTTTTATGGTGAACAACAACCAATGGACCAAACAATTGACCCTAGATCACAATCTGAAGATTTAGGAAATGATGCCATGAAAGCGAGTGAATATGGACTTAAAAACCTAAAAAGAGTAGTTAGTCATATTCTAGAATGGACGTATGACAAAGATGAATCCTATTATCAAACTGGAAAACTTTATATAGGAGCAATTGGACAGTGGAATCTTTATAATTATCATGTTTTAAGTAACCTAGGAGGTATCTATTTGAACACAACAGTTCATGGAGATAATAAACCGAGTTATGTTTCTGTACCAGCTTCAATACAAAAAAGAGCCGTTTCTTATCTGTTAAAAAACAGTATTACAATTCCACAATGGTTGTTTTTTAATCCAATTCTAGATAAAACTAATCCATTGAAGGATTCACCTCTGGGACCATATGAATATACCCCATATACCTTAGCTAGAGAATTGCAATACGGCATCCTTTATAATATGTTAAGCGATGATCGTTTATTAAGAATGACCGAAAACGAATTATATCAGCGTAATGGTACTAAAGAAAATGTGTTTACGGTAACAGAGTTATTCAGCACGATGCGTCAAACAATTTTTGCTTCGACCATGCAAAATAAATCACTAAGCATAATGGAAAGAATGACTCAAAAAAATTATGTTGATGTTCTAATCGTTTCGACAAATAAACTTTTTGAAAAAACAGATCCTAAAAAAAGCATTCTATTTGATCAAAATTTAAATATGCCTCATTTATGTAACTATCTCGACGAATCTACAATGGCAAGAAATATTAATCAGTCGTCATTAAAAAGAGTCACAGAGGTTACTTCTGATAAAAAAGGAGAACTAAATCAAATACTGCAGTTACTTAAATCTAAGAAAAACATAGGGAAGCAAGAAACTAAAAACCACTATTTTGACTTGATTCAACGTATTGAAAAAGCATTAAACACCACTCTATAATCTATTAACAAATTCTAAAAACAACCAAATGAAAAATTTATTTTATATCCTGAGTTTCTTTCTCGCTCTGACTGGATATGCGCAAGATACCAGAACAATCACCGGTAAGGTGGCCGATGCCAAGGATGGTTTACCTATTCCTGGAGTAACGGTTTATGTAGAAAATAGTTCTGTGTCAAACAGTACATCACAAAAAGGAGTTATTGAGAGTGCTAGTATTGGTACTGTGACCGACTTCGATGGTGCTTTCGAATTAAAAATTAATAATAACACAACTAAGATAAGAGTTAGTTACATGGGGTATCAGCCCTATACGATAGAAATCACGGCTCAAAAAGCATATAAGGTTTTTCTAAAATCGGATATGAGCGAACTTGACGAAGTTGTTGTAACTGGGTATCAGAAAATCGAAAAAAGAAAACTTACATCTGCTATTGCAAAAGTAGAAATGGCAAATATACAACAAGCTGGTGTGGCAAGTATCGATCAAATGCTTATTGGTCAAGTAGCGGGTGTAGCAGTTAGTCAAGCCACAGGAGCTCCTGGCGTTGTAGCTAAAATTAGAGTTCGTGGTACTGCTTCTCTTTCTGGTTCGCAAGACCCTTTATGGGTATTAGATGGTTTACCATTAGAGAGTAACGATGTTCCTAAAAATTATGATAAAGACAATATAGATGTTTTAACTAACTTTTCTATCGCCGGATTAAACCCCGAAGATATAAAAGATATAACCATATTAAAAGATGCTGCTGCAACTGCAATTTATGGAGCAAGAGCTGCAAATGGTGTTATTGTGGTAACGACTAAAAAAGGAAAAAAAGGAAACATGAGAGTGAATTTTACAGCTAATACTTTCATTACACAACGACCTGATTTTTCAAAATTAAACTTATTGAACTCTTCTCAAAAAGTAGATTTAGAACTAGCATTGGCTTCTAGAGAGGACTTAACATATAGAGACAACGGCGGACAAATTTCCCGTATTCTAAATCAAGCTGATGAATTAGTAGCTTATAGATCGGGAGGTTTTACGTCCTTGACTCCAGAGAGTCAAAGCTCAATTAACGCTTTAAGAAATAACAATACAAATTGGGGTGATTTAATTTATCAAGATGCCGTAAATCAACAATATGGGTTAAGCCTTTCTGGTGGTGGCGAAAAATCAGATTATTACTTCTCTTTAGGAGCTTACAATGAGGAAGGAGCTACTATAGGAACAGGGTATGACAGATACAACCTTACATTGAAAAATAATTTTGAAGTAACGAATAAATTGAATGTTGGTGTTGGGATTTTTGGTACTGAAAGCACGACAAAATCTTACATTACTGATACAGACTCCTTTACAAGTCCGTCTAATTATTCTAGAAATGTAAATCCATATCAAACGGTATTAAATCTTGACGGAAGTTATAATTACGATCAAGATATTAGTGGGTATTCAGATCGCTATGTTCCATTTAATATTGTAGAAGAAAGAGAAAATACATCTTACGAATTAAAAAGCAGATCTATAAAAGCTTTATTTGATATCGATTATCAAATCACAAAAAAATTAAAAGCAAGTTCTCAAATCGGTTTACAATTCGATAATACCTCTACGGAGAAATTTGCAGACAAAGAAACCTATTTCACTAGAAAAGAAAGAGAAAAAACACGTAGATATAGTAATGGAGGTTATAATTATTTTCTTCCAGAAGGCGGTATTATTCAAAATACCAACGTAGATTTCTTTCAGTATAACTGGAAAACGATGTTAAACTATGCTACCGTTTTGAATGGTAAACATGAAATTGAAGTTATGGCAGGAAGCGAATTGAGAAGAAATTATAATACTTCTATCGCTACAAAAGGATTTGGTTTTGACAAAACAACATTAACGACACAACAAATCATTTTTCCTAACCAAAGTGTTTCTAACGAAGCAGCCTATAGAACTTATCAGAAAACAGAAAATGAAAATGCATTCGCATCATTTTTTGCTACAGCCTCTTATACTTATAATAAAAAATATACTTTTTTTGGAAGTGTTCGTTATGATGGTTCTGACTTATTTGGTGCAGATCCTAAATACAAATACCTACCATTGTGGGCTGTTTCAGGTTCTTGGTCAGTATCTGAAGAAGATTTCTTGAAAAATAACGAAGTGATTTCTAACTTAAGATTACGCGCTTCTTATGGTTTACAAGGAAATATAGACAAAAACACCTCGCCATTTGTAGTTGGAGAATTTAAAAACACTACTATTTTACCAGGTCAAACAGAACCTATTATTACCATTCTATCACCTCCGAATGATAAATTAAGATGGGAAAAAACAAGTAATACCAACTTAGGGATGGATCTAGGTCTATTCAATAATCGTATTAATATAATTACAGATGTTTACGGAAGAAAAAGTACTGATTTAATAGGTTTACAATCTCTTCCTCTTGAAAACGGCTTTGAATTTACAAACGCTAACTGGGCGCAGGTAACAAACAAAGGATTTGAAATTTCGTTAGCTACTCAAAACATCAGCCATCCTAACTTTAAATGGCGTACAAATATAAATTTATCACATAACAAAAGTAATGTCGACCGTATTCAGGTAAGATCTAACAGTTATTTACCGTCAAGAGAAGGACTTCCTGTTAATGCTGTTTTTGCATTAAAAACTGCTGGAATTGACGATAATGGATTCCCTTTGTTTCAAAACAAAAAAGGAGAAATCGTAAATACTCAAACCTTTTTTGCGTTGTTTGATCCTTATGCTGATTTCTTCCCTGGTGAAATATCACAATCTACTCTTTCGGCCGAGGAAACAAGAGATTTGTTTACCTATGTAGGTGATTTAGATCCAAAATTCACCGGAGGTATAACCAATACTTTTAAACTTTATGATTTTGATTTAACATTTGCCGCTTCTTTTAACCTTAAGCAAACTGTTGTCGAGAAACCTTCTTATAATGGTACAATTGTAGATCGTAGTCAAAACTATTCTATTGATATTTTGAATGCTTGGTCACCAGAAAACACAAGTTCAAACTTTCCCGGAATAACAAGTAAGACATCTGGAAGTGGAGACTCTTGGATGGCACAGCAATGGTATTCTGGTGGAAATCCGATTGGAACTTATGATTTGTTAGATACTTGGGTCCACGAAATGAGTTATATGAGATTAAGTAGTATTCGTTTAGGATATTCACTACCTAAAAATGCCGCTAAAAAAGTATTTATGGACAATGTTAGATTCAGTATTGAAGGCAGAAACTTATTTGTTATAAGCTCTGATTACAATGGCTATTTTGATCCCGAAACTTATGGAAACATCTATTCACAACCTATAGCGAGATCATTTTCTATAGGATGTAACTTAACTTTTTAAACTGATTCAAAATGAAAAATATATTAAAATACATATTCTTTTTTGTAGCAACAACCACTCTTGTGAGTTGTGATGATTACCTAGACATAAAACCCGTAGGAAAAGTAATTCCTGAAACTTTAACCGACTATAGAGCTGTGCTTACAAAAGGATATGATGTTTATCCTAATCATAAATCATTAACAACAGTAAGAGGTGATGAATTACTTCTTAACGAGTATAATGATGATTTGATTTACTTTAAAGATATTTATACTTGGAACGATGTAAATCCGGATCGTATTACAACCACTTTTCAATATGCGGATTTGTATAACACTATTTTTTATACAAATGTAATAATCAACGAAGCTTCTAATAAACTTGAAGCTTCCACTGCTAAAGACCAATTAATTGGCGAAGCTTATGCTTTAAGAGCAATGGCTTATTTCGATTTGGTAAATTTATTTTCTAAACCCTATAATGATGCTACTGCGAATGCAGATCGAGGTGTTCCATTAGCGTTAGAAATAGATTTAGAACATATTTATACACCAGAAAATGTTAAAGTAATTTACAATCAAATTATTTCTGATACAGAAGAAGCAAACAAACTATTAAATGTAGATGCACAAGCTAAAGGAATTAATTATCGCTTTTCTAAAGCGGCATTGTATACAATGGAATCTCGCATCTTCCTTTACCAAAACGAATGGAGCAAATCATTAGCAGCAGCTGAAAAAGCACTTGCACTAAAAAGCACTTTAGTAGATTTAAATTCAACAGCAGTTCTTGCTAATAATTATGATACTGTTGAATCTATTTTGGCACTTGAAGACGTTTTTATTAATAGATTAAAGAGTGCTTCTTATGCGTCACCAACATTGACAAACGTTTATGACAAAACAACTGATTTACGTTTTTCATTGTATTTTGAAGTTAGTGGCAGCCGTTTTAGATTTAATAAAGGTGGTGAATTATATCAAAAGTGCTCTTATAGAACCTCTGAATTATACTTAACAAAAGCGGAGACATCGGCACATTTAAATGATCTTGCCACTGCCAAAACAATTGTTTTATCTTTTATTAAAAACAGGTATACTTTAGCAGGAATTAACAATTTAACGAACTCAATCAATGCAATGTCACAAACGGCACTTTTAGATTTTATTGCACTTGAAAGACAACGTGAATTTGCTGTAGAAGGTCAACGCTGGTTTGATTTAAGAAGAACAACCCAAAAACAAATAACACATACGCTAAATGGAGAAGAATATACGCTGATAAAAAACGATCCGCGATACACTTTGCCTTTTCCGGCTGATGCCCGTTTAAACAATCCTGAATTGTAAATCTTAAAGCTCCGTTTTTTAACGGAGCTTTTTTTTTAACTTTGTATTAAAAAAAACAAAATGAAAATAGCAATTATCGAAGATGAAAATCTTGCATCAAGCTATCTGAAATCTATTCTTGAACGACAGACAATACTTTCTATCTCTGAAATCTATATACTGAAGTCTGTGAAAAATGCTACCATTTTTTTTAAAGAAAATAGCGTTGATCTTGCTTTTATGGATATCCACTTAGGAGATGGTAAAAGCCTTGATATTTTTGAACAAACAACTATTTCATGTCCTGTTATTTTTATTACTGCTTATGATTCCTATGCGGTTAAGGTGTTCAAGCACTTTACAATAGATTACCTTTTAAAGCCTTATGCAGAAGAAGAGTTGTTAGAATCTTTGATGAAATATAAAAACATAAAAGACACTTTTAATCCAGTATTAATTGTTAAGTCTTTGACTGAAATTGAAAATAAAAACAATATTCAGTATAATTTTTTGGTAAACCATAGAGACAAACTTATATCGATAAATGATTCTACAATAGCTTATTTTTTTGCTACGGGGAAACATCTTTTTATTCATACCAATACGGGGCACAGTTATTTATATAATAATAATTTGAAAGATTTGGTCAATACAATTGATTCTGTTCTTTTCTTCAAAGTAAGTAGAAAATACATCATCAACAGAAATCATATTCAGGAGATTGTTAAACATAATAGTCAAAAAATAGAGATACTGTTAAACGTAACGCTACCAGATTCAGACCCACTTATTTTAAGTAAAAAAGAAATTAGTAATTTTAAGAATTGGTTAAATTCTTAAAAGTATAAAACACTAAAAAGCAAGTAGAAAAGGATGTGTGTAAATTAGGTACAGTAGAACTCAATTTAAGTTTTATAATCCTATATACAATTCTTAGAAATTAGTAGACGTTTTGTGTGGAATAAAAAGAAAAACGCATCTCAATCTATTTATGTTAGTACTGCTTAATTTCTATCACAATTTCTATAAAACGATGTCTTTGGATTTATAATGATGACGTTAGTGGGGGAATGTTGTTTTAGCGATTAAAACTGCATTTAAAAAAATCGTAAATTTTATTGCAAAATTTTGATGAGCCAGATAGGGCGGTGTGGCTACAGTAGCAGTTATTAAAAACGATAAATAATCCCTGAATACAATCCAATAAAAACAGGTTTTAAATTTCCTGTTTCGCTAGAATAAGTATTGAGTTGGTACTTCAGCATGGGTTCAAAATTTAACTGAAATGATTTAGCAAATTGGTATTTAAACCCCAGCCCAAAATTAGTGCTGAAATGTATCGAATTTAAATTAGTTGCTTCTCCCAATTTGAAATTAGCTTCAGGAGAAACTAATGCTATTTCGTTTTTTTTCAAAAATAAAGTACTTATTCCACCAATGATATTGATACCAATTTTTTTATCCAAAACAGCATAAGAAAGTTCAAGTGGAACTTCATAATACCCCATTTTTTGATTGATAGAGCCGGTGCTTGTTTTTTGTAAATTTTTTTCAAAAGAAATTAGGGAGTTGTAATTGTCTTGATTTTGAATTTCTATGTCTTCAGTGGTTGTATATTTAAGATTTTGTAAGCTATTAATATTTAAGCCTGCACCATACGACACGTCATTAGTGTTATAACCTACCGAAAAGGTATTAATTCCTGATCGTAAGGCGATTTTATTACTCAAAGCATAATTGATTCCAATACCATAGCTAAAGCCGCTACCAGACGTTTTATTGTTTTGGGACAATTGCGGGTCCATGGCAGATCCAGATGAATTTGTGTTGAGGTACATTGCCGCAACATTAGGAACTAATTCCCATTTGTTTTTATGAATAAGAGTAACTATGTCCTCTTTTTTACCTTCTTTCTCTTTTAAAAGTTCTTCGAGCTCATTTGGACTAGAAATTGGAGATTCAATTTTTTCTGTATTAGTTTGAACAACTTTTGAACCTTGTTTATCTTTTAGAAGTATTGCGGTATTATTTTTATTTAAAAATGATTCTTCTAATATTAGATCTTTCGTATTGCTTTTGTCAACAAGAGCCCCATCACTATTAAGTTTTTCCTTTACTATCTTATTTTCTTCTAGCGGTCTATTATATTCTTTTTGATAAACCGTAGTACTATTTTGATATTTCGCTTCAGAATCGTTGGTTTTTGACTTCGTTTCTGTAGAAAATTGGTCTGTATTTGTTCGGTTTGATTTAGATTCTTTATCATTAGTAATAACTATTTTAAGTGTTTTTCTTTGATCTGTTTTTTTGATACCTTTTCTGGTTTTAGTCGTGGTAGAGTCGACACTAGAATTGGGTATAGTTACCATTTCTTGTTCTAAAACGATAGTTTTTGTAGGTTCATTAGTCTTTTTTAAACTAGTATCTAAAGCTAAGAAACCAAGAAATAATGCCGCAGCAATACCTGCGTATTTAAACCATATTGGTATAATTCTTCTATCTTTTTTTTCCTCATTCAAAGCAGCTTGGATGTTCAGCCAAGTTTGATCATTAGGGTCTGTTTCAAAATCTTTGAATTTTTCTTGAAAAAATCGGTCTATGTTTTTTTTGTTTCTCATTTTACCGATGATTCGTGTTTAATTTCGGTTATTTTTTCTATTTTTTCTTTTAAGATTAATCGCGCTCTAAAAAGATTTGATTTTGTAGTTCCAGTAGAAATATAGAGCATTTCGCTAATCTCTTTATGAGAATATCCATCAAGTACATATAAGCTAAATACAATTCTATATTGATCTGGTAATTCGTGAATAATTTGCATTAGAAAGTCGAGAGAAATATTATCATGATCAATATCAAGTTCGACATCGGCGATCGTATCATCTAAAACCTCCATAAATCGAACTCCTTTATATTTTTGAAGGACATTATTTATAATTATTCTTTTAGCCCAGCCCTCAAAAGAACCTTTGTTGCTAAACTGCCCTATTTTTCTAAATATAAGTAAGAATCCGTCTTGGAGATTATCTTGTGCGTCCGCATAACTAGATGAATATTTTAAACATACCCCAAAAAAATTTTTGGCGAATAATAGGTACAACTGTTCTTGAGCCTTAGGGCAGTTCTTTTTACACTCATTAATTAATTGTTCTAATACCACAGAATTACGTTATTTTTAGTCAACAACTTGAATTTCTACATTTTCAAATAAGTCTTTGCCCTCCAAATCTTTCCCTTTGTAAAACTTAAAAATATAAGAACCGGAATTTGTTGGGTAAAAATCAAATGAAACTTCAGATTCTGCAGGAACCACATCAGTGCACACTTGGTCGTTTTTTACAGCGGCCTGTATGGCAATAGTTCTAATGTTTGAATCTTTACTATAGTAAATACCTTGATAAAGATAACATTCTGTGGGTTTACGATACTTCAATTTTATTGTATAAGTTTCTCCTAATTTGAAGCTTTCAGGAAGTAAATAGCTTTCAATAGGAAGTATTTCATACTGATAGTTATCTTCATAATCGTTATCGATACTGCAGCTAAAAAAAGTTGTTGCTAGTACGAATAGTAAAATAATTTTTTTCATCTTTCAATAATTTAGTACATTATAAATAGGAGTTTTATTAGTAAATAAGTATCCCTCTTTTTTAAAGATGCTGAATTTTGCAAAAGGTTGCGTCAAAAAAGTTTTTTTTAAAATTAAATTTCAATTACTGCAATTTTCAAATGCAATAGGAACTTTTTGAACTTTATATTTTATGCAAACTTTAGTAAAAAAAGGTGGTTATAAGACCGTGCTCATCATTATTAAAAACAAATTTTAATTTTTATAACACTTTTGAGTTCAGTCTACATTTAATGAATACCATTTTTAGAAATTTTAACCAATAACAGACGGTTCGACCTGTTATATTTTAAACCTTGTGTATTGGGAGAATTCTTCTACTAACACAAACTCACTATGGAGCTTATTAATCTCCCTTCTTATGTTTTGTAATAGTCTGTTTCTTTGGAGAAACGGTTTGTTTGTTCATTAAGCAAAAACATTACCTCTTAGCCACTCTTTTAAATTTATGGTTTGATTAATATATAAATTTAAAGAAAGAGTACTTGTTTCCCATAAACATTAGCTATTAACGATTAGTTAACAATATCGTGCTGATTTGATGGTATTGAAAACTAGGGGTATTTCTTTTATTTTGACTCCTATAAGTAAAGAGAATTTTTATGTTGAATGCTAGTCAGAAAGAAAAAAAATGTGTGAGGTATCTTGCCAATGAAATGTCGAAAGCAGAGCGGTCTGTATTTGAAATTGAATTGTCTTTAGATGACGATCTACTTGCTAATTTTGAAAATTTTAAATCAATCTGGATTAGTTATCCCAATAGTGATTTCTCCAAAGCAACTAATTCCTTTGGACAAATCATTAAAAAGTATAACAAACCAGAAAAGGAAAAATCGTTAAAGGGTTCATTTAATTATAAGGTGCTTCTTTCTACTGCTTTACTTTTTGTCTTTTGCACGATTTTTTATTTTGTTGCAATACCAAATTCTGAATATACCAATCATAAAATTGCTTCTAAAGGAGAGCGACTCACTTTTACGCTACCAGATAGCAGCACCGTTATTTTAAACTCGGGAAGTGAGGTTAAATACTCTAGTGATTTTGGAAAACAGAGAAATATTTGGTTAAAAGGAGAAGCTTTCTTCAAAGTTACAAAAAATATTAATTCCCCTTTTAATGTTCATACTACTGATTTTGATGTGAAAGTTTTAGGAACAGAATTTAATGTTAATAGCAGTGTACTTAACCAAACAATTTCATTAGTAAAGGGGAAGGTAAACGTATTACTGAAAGAAAGTAAGGATGAAATTAACCTAATGCCAAATGAAGAATTGGTTTGGAATGCCAAAACAAAGTGTGTCATCAAAAGAAATTTTGATGTCAATAAAATTTTAGCTTGGAAAGATAATATACTTCTACTCGACGATGTGAAAATTGAAGATGCTCTTGCTAAAATTAATCAATTCTATGGGGTGAATTTTGTAATTAAGGATGCTGTAATTGCAAATAGGCATATCAAAGGGGCTTTCAAGAATCAGTCTATTGATGAATTTATAACTTCTCTAGAATTTATTTTAGATGTGAGTATAACAAAAACTAGTCAAAACAACTTCGAAATAGCAAAATACCATGAAAATTAACCAAGTAAAAATGGGCAATAGTGATTGCTTTTCGGATGATTATTTATTTCAGCAAATTCGAAATGGTCAATACGAAGCCATGGAACTTTTCTTCAATAGATATTATACTCCTTTGTGTCGTTTTGGATTGAGTTATGAATCTAATTCTTGTCTTGTAGAAGAAAAAGTAGCTGATATTTTTATTCAGTTGTGGAACAATAGAAATCTTCTTAATAAAATTAAAAATCCTAAATCTTATATCTATGTAGTAGTAAAAAACAGTTTAAAAACAGTACGGAAATCAGAGCAGTTTCATCAACAAATTGATGAAAGTAAAACTAATAATACAATGTTTTCTCCCAGTAGAGAGCAGGAGATTATTGAAAATGAACAAAAGGAAATTAATACCAATTTGATACGTGAAATATTAGATGTTATCCCTAAAAAGTCACGGCAAGCTTTTGAACTCAGTAGAATAGACGGATTAAAATATAAAGAAATTTCAATAATTCTAAACGTCACTCCTAAAACGGTTGAAAATCATATAGCTATTGCACTCAAATATATTAGTAAGGCTTTGGACTCTCATAAAAAAGATAGAGTTATTTAACTCTGTTTAATAATTAGTAGAAAACTAACTTTTTTAAAATCAGGTTTAGTTTGTTAAAAACAACATTAAGTAATCACAGATAAAATGAAACAAAAAATTATTCTAACCTTATCATTATGTTTTCAGTTGGGTATTGGGACTATTTATTCTAATACTCCAATAATAAATGAAACCGTAGAAAATATAGCTGTAAACGAGAAAATTAATTTGAATCTAAAAGATGTTTCCATAAAACAAATTTTTTCTCTAATAGAGCAGCAAATTGACAAAAAGTTCATTTATAGGTCAGACCAGAAATTTCTTCAAGAAAAAATTTCTATTACGACGAGTAATCAGGATTTAAATCAAGTATTAGCTGTTTTAAAAACCAAGGTGAGTCTTGATTTTAAGATAACTAAAAATGGGATTTTAGTAAAAGAACTTGGTAATTCAAGTCAGAATAAGACTCAAGAAAACAGAAAAATTATTGGAGTAGTTTTAGATAATTCTAATTTACCTATTCCTGGAGCATCTGTTTTTGTAGCAGGAACTGCAATAGCAACCACTACTGATTTTGATGGGAAATTTATGATTAATGTCCCTGAAAACACAAGCAGTTTATCTTTTAGTTATATAGGGTTTGAGACTAAAGTAATCAATATTGAGAATAAAACCGAAGTTAAAGTAATTCTTTCTGAATCAACTTCTCAGTTAGACGAAGTTGTAGTTGTGGGTTATGGTACAGAACAAAGAAGAAATGTTACCGCTTCTATTTCTACTGTAAAAATGAAAGATATTAAATCACAACCAAAGGCTAATGTAGTTGAAATGCTTGAAGGTCGCTTGCCTGGTGTTCAAATCATGAGTGATAACAGCCCAGGAGGAGGTTCTTCTATTAGGGTGAGAGGTTTTAGTACCATTAACAATAATGATCCATTAGTAATTATAGATGGGGTTCCGGCTTCAAATGGATTAAATGGTATCAATCCATCTGATATAGAAACTCTTCAAGTATTAAAGGATGCTGCATCTTCTTCTATTTATGGTTCTCGTGCTGCTAACGGAGTTGTCGTTATTACGACAAAAAAAGGTGGGAAAAATGGAAAAACTGAAATACAATTTGATGGGTATTCTGGTGTTCAATCGTCCTTTAACTTACCTAATATGCTTAATGCGCAACAATATGGTGATTTACTTTGGCAAGCCACAAAAAATGATGGAAAAGTACCAGCAAGTGGGATTTACGGAAGCAATCCTAATTCACCAATAATTCCTGAGTATCTTAATTCTAGTAAAACCATTCCAAGTGATGATGTAAAATGGATTAATGAAATTATGCAGCCCGCCGCCGTTCATTCCTATAATTTATCGCTGTCAAAAGGGGATGAAAAAGGCCAACACGCTTTCTCTCTTGGCTATTTTAATCAGGAAGGAATTATAAAGCATACCGGTTTTGAACGTTTTTCGGCTCGATTTAATTCCAGTTATACCATTAAAGACTTTTTGACTATTGGTGAAAACTTTACGTCTTCGTATACTGAGCAAGTAGCAACAGGAACCAATAGCGCTTTGGGAAGCATCGTTTATGATGCATTGCAGTTCCCTTCTATTGTTCCCGTTTATGATAATAATGGAGATTTTGCTGGAAATCCACTCAATGATATTGCAAATCCACTTGGGAATTTAACTCGTGCCAAAGACAATAAGCAAAAACGAATTCAAGCCTTAGGGAATGTATTTGTTAGTGCTAAGATCAGTGATTTCACTGTTAAAACCTCTTTAGGATTGGATTTTGAGAATTATAATTACAGAGGTTTTTCACCTGTTTACAATGAAATCCTTTCGCAAAATGTGAAAAACTCATTAACCACTAACAATAGTTTTAATTATCAATTAACAATATCAAATACTTTAAATTATAAGAAACAGATTGGTAGTCATAATCTAGACATTCTTCTGGGTCAAGAAGCTATTAAGTATTATTACGAAGGGTTTGGAGCTACTCGTCAAAACTTCCTTTATGAAGATCCAAATTTCAGGTATTTAAGTTATGGTACCGAAAATCAATTAAACACAGGTACTGCAAACGAGTGGGCTTTGAATTCTTATTTTGGTAGAGTAAATTATAATTTTAATCAAAAATATCTATTAAGTGCTACAGTAAGAAGGGATGGAACTTCAAGATTGGCCAATAACAATTGGGGAACTTTTCCAGCAGTTTCGGGAGGTTGGAGAATAGACAAGGAGGATTTCTTTGATTTTGGAGATAAATTCAGCTCGTTTTTACTGCGTGCTAGTTGGGGACAAACCGGAAATCAACAGCTACCTTCTTATTCTACTGTAGATAGCTATTTTAATAACAATAATTATTCTGATTATGCCATTGGTGGCGGTCAAAATGTGACGGAAACAGGATTAACACAAACACGCGTTTCTAATGCTGATTTATCTTGGGAAACAACTACTCAGAGAACAATTGGAGTTGATCTCGGTTTTTTTAATGATAAATTAAATGTTACGGCAGAATATTACAATAAGGAGACTAATGATATTCTTGTTTATAATGTGGTTCCATTGACCTATGGAGGGACTAATGATGGACAATGGATTAATGATGGGCAAATGAAAAATCATGGTTTTGAACTAGATTTAAATTTTGCAGATAAAATAAGTGATTTCTCCTATGACCTTGCTTTGAATTTGACGGGTTATAAAAATGAATTGACAGCTTTAAATAGTGTGGCTTATTTAGGGATTCCTAGTTCTTCTTTACATACGGTTAATTTTGATCAGGAAATATCTAGAAGTGCAGTTGGAGAACCTATAGGATCCTTTTATGGATATGTTTCTGAAGGTTTATTTCAAAGTCAACAAGAAGTTTTAGATTATGGTTTGCAACCTAACGCACAAGCTGGAGACCTTAAGTTTAAAGATGTCAACGGTGATGGAGTAATTGATAGTAAAGACAGGACTTTTATTGGTTCTCCACACCCTGATTTGATGCTAGGTTTTAATATCAACCTTAAATACAAACAGTTTGATTTAGGAATGTTTTTTAACGGAAGTTTTGGAAATGATATCTATAATCTAACCAAGTACAAAACCCATTTTTTCAATCAAGCATCCTACAATAAAGATGTTGCTTTATTAGATGCTTGGACGGTTGATAATCCAAATTCTACTATTCCAAGATTGTCACTAGACGATAGAAACAATAACATTCGTGCTTCTTCCTATTATGTTGAAGACGGTTCTTATTTCAAATTAAATAATTTACAATTAGGCTATACTTTTCCTTCGCAAGCTTTAGCCGGAATGAAATTGCGTTTATATGGACAGGCTAGTAATGTTTTTACTATAACTAAATATAGTGGTATGACCCCTCAAATAGGTCTTCAAAGTTATTCTTCAAGTAATAGAAACCTTGATATAGGTATTGATAGAGGAATTTACCCCCCTTCAAGAACGTTTACTTTTGGTTGTAATTTAAACTTTTAAATTTAAAAATGATGCGAATAAAAAACACAATAAAAACAGTTTTCCTATTGGCTTTAGGCCTTCAGATGAGTTCATGTTCTAATGATTTTTTAGAGGAAGTTACCTACGGTGAAGTTGATCCTTCTGAAATGACAAAGCCTGCAAATGTAGAACGTGTCATAATATCGGCCTATAGTGTTCTTAACGGTCAAATAGATGGGGCTAGTAATGCTTATAATTCTCCCGACTCTAATTTTAGTTTTGGAGACATAACTTCTGATGATAGTTATAAAGGTGGTGGTGGAACAGGTGATCAGAATAACATTCACCAAATGGAGATTTACAATGAAAATGCAACTACGGTAGATATTGAACGCAAATGGATGGCGCTTTATGAAGGTGTAAAGCGTTCTAATGAAGCCATGCGATTGTTAAACGCTTCGACTGATTTTGAAGCTTCTTTAAAAGTGAAGAGAATGGCTGAATTACGTTTTTTGAGAGGTCACTTTTATTTTGAATTAAAAAAGATATACAATCAGATTCCCTATATCGATGAAACGGCTACAACCGTTGCTGACTATGCAAAATCAAATACGACCTTTACTTCAGATGAGATTTGGACAAAAATTGAAACTGATTTTCAGGAAGCTTATGCCAATCTTCCAGAGACGCAAAGTGAACTGGGACGACCAACTAAAATAGCAGCTAAAGCTTATTTGGCAAAATGTTATTTATTTGAAAGTAAATGGCAACTGGCTTATGACGCTACTACTGAAATAATGAGTAGTAATTATGGTTTATTGACAGATTTTCAGCAAGTATTTTTACCAGAGAATGATAATAATAAGGAAATTATTTTTGCAGTTCAACATTCGGTAAATGATGGACAGCCTAATAATTATAATGGGAGTATCGGCGATAGATTGACTGCTCCAGGAGGCCCATTTTATTCCCAATATGGTTTTCACCGTCCTTCTCAGAATCTAGTGAACGCTTTTAAAACAGATGCCTCAGGTTTACCCTTAGAAAATAATGTAAACGTTGTTGCTAGTGATAATGTAGATCCCCGATTGGACATTACCGTTGGACGTCCCGGAATACCTTACAAAGATTTGGGTGTTCTGTATCAGGAAACTTGGGCTAGAGATTTGGCAACTTATGGCGCCTTTTCTCCAAAGAAACGTATAGTTTCAGCAAAGTCACCTTATTATGTTACGGTTTGGCCATACGTAAATGCGTTAAATTATTACATTATCCGTTATGCGGAGGTTGTTTTATGGAGGGCAGAGGCAGCAGTAGAAATAGGGAAATTAGAAGAAGCGAGAACGTTAGTAAATCAAATTCGAAATCGCGCAGCTAATACTGCCTTTGTAAAAACTTTAGACGGAAGTGTCAATGCTGCTAACTATACTATAGCGCCGTACAGCACAGTATGGACAAGTAAAGTTTTGGCTAAAACTGCAGTACATTTAGAAACTCGTTTGGAAACAGCAATGGAAGGGCATCGCTTCTTTAACCTAGTTCGATGGGGAGAGGCAGATACTGTTTTAAATGCGTATCTTTTGATTGAAAAAACTAGGAGAACACACCTAACTAATGCCGTGTTTGTCAAAGGTAAAAACGAATATTTTCCAATACCACAAAGGTATATTGATGGATTACCTATAGGAATGGTTACTCAGAATAATGGTTATTAAAAATTAAATAAAATTAGGCAATCTTATCGATTGCCTAATTTTTATATAAAAAAGATGAAAAAACTAATTTACATATTAATTACGCTTGCATGTATTTCAGGCTATAGCCAAGAAGGCAAAGAATTTGATTTGAAGTACAAATCATCTAAATCATCTTCGCTGGTACAGGATAAGAATTTTTATTTGCTGACAGCCATTCAAAACGATAAAGCAGTTAGTCAACTTCTAGAAAACAATAGTGTTTTAAAAAGCATTTTTAATAAACAGCAACAAGAAATTGGTTCCAAGCTGAACTCTTGCAAAGACAGCCTTTCCTGCTTGATTAGTGGCTATCAATTTAAAGAAAAAGAACTCAAAAGTATTGAAAAAGAACTTCAGCTTTTGATGAAAAATAAAAAAGATCTGCAAGATTTTGTGAAAAATAATTTACGTCCTTCAGGAAAGTATGAAAATTTTAAAAATAATACAGATACCGAATTACTGCTCAAAGCGTGGCAAGTTTGCGCTCAAGGAATGAATCGGATTATGAATATTTATGGAATTGGAGAAGCCCCTCAGTATGCTACAATAGATTCTGTTTCTTATGATGTAAAGTCTAAATTTTATAAAGGATCTGTTTTTATGTGGTCTGACCTGCTCCACAATAAAAAACCTAAACTGAATACTTTATTTTTTCAAGAAAGCTTGGATTTTAGTTTGTCACTTTTGTACATGAACCATCGTGATGAGGTGGCGCGTTACGAATCGTTAGAGGAAAAGGAGAACAAAAAAGCAATTGATCATATAAAGCAAATAAATTTTAATGCTTTTGATTATGCTTCTATTTTAATTTTGGGAAATGGACCAGAGAATTATCAAGATCGATTGTCCGCCGTGGGAAAACTAAACATACAATTAGGAGTGTTAGAATATGAAGCTAAGAAAGTCCCTTTAATTATTGTTTCCGGAGGACACGCCCATCCTTTTAGAGCTCCTTATTGTGAGGCTATTGAAATGAAAAAAGAATTGATAGGTGTGTATCATATTCCCGAAGAAAACATCCTTATTGATCCTTTTGCAAGGCACACCACAACTAATTTACGTAATGCCAGTAGAATGATGTTTGCTTATCAAATGCCAACTGACAAAAAAAGTATTGTAATTACGAATGTTAGTCATAGTGATTATGTAGGAAGCCCGAATTTTAATGCACGTTGTATAGAAGAATTAGGCTATTTACCTGCCATTATTCTAAAGAGACTTAATTCGACTGCAATAGAATTTTTACCAAAAATAGAATCTTTGCATCAAAACCCAATCGATCCTTTAGACCCATAAATTTATTATCATGAAAAAAATACTAGTTATACTACTTGTTTTTTTTGCAATTGCTTGCCAATCTTTAAAAAATAATGACGCCAAACTAGCATCACCAGTTGAAAGGGTAAATGTGTTTTTAGGTACATCAGGAGATCATGGACAAATGTCACCTTCAGCATCTTCACCTTTTAATATGATGAGTATTGGTCCCCAAACTTATCCTCATATTCATTCTGGATACGAGCATTTGGCCAAGGAATTTTTGGGATTTACCCATAGCCGTATCGAAGGAGTAGGCTGTATGGGAACTGGAGGAAATCTACTTATTAAACCTATTTTTGATGGAGATGTGAGCACGGCATTAATCAAAAAACAAGAATCAGCATCCCCAGGTTTTTATGGAGTAACATTTGAGAATGGGATTAAAGCCCAAATGAGTGTAAAACATAATTTTGGAATTCATCATTATGAATTTCCGAGAAAAGGGGCAGAGCTTTTTATTGATTTGTCCCATGCTTTTGTTAATCGATTTGTTGCTGAAGAGCATGAAGTTGACAGCAATACTATAAGTGGCTGGATTGATACTCAAACCACTTGTGATAAGGGAATATATCGTATTTATTATATTCTGGAGTTCTCAAATTTAGCTACTATAAAGCCATTTAAGGAACATAAGTACCTTATTTCGGGTCTTACAGACGCTACCGAAATGGAAGTTCGAGTTGGTTTTTCCTCCGTTAGTACGGCTTACGCCAAAGCTAGAATAGAGGTGATGCCCTTGGAAGAGTTAAAGGCGCGAACAACGGAAAAATGGAATCATCTTTTAAATAGAATAGAAGTAACTGGCGAAAAAGATAGAGAAGATTTATTCTACTCGCTTTTATACCGAGGATTACAAGCACCATTTTTAGTTTCGGAATCGGATGGAAGCTACAAAGCCATTGACGGTTCGATTCAAAAATCGAGGAGTCCGATATACAACGGTTGGGCCATTTGGGATAATTATCGAGAGCAATTACCCATGCTTTCATTGGCTTATCCAGAACGTTTTGGCCCCATCGTGAAGTCTATTGCTAATTTATATCCGTATGGGAAGAATAATTGGGCTACGAAACACGAATCCTCGCCTACAGTGCGCACGGAACATGCGATTGTAGTTTTATTGGATGGATATAAAAAAGGATATCCAGTAGATTTTAATACTATTAAGGATTCTTTAATTGCAGAAGTAGACCGATTGGAGTACAATTCGCCTGACACGGCTTTGGAATCCTCTTATGACAGTTGGGCTCTTTCTGAAATCCTGAAAATTACCAAAGATTCTATGTTAAGTAACCAATATTTGAATAAGGCTTTAAAATATAAAAACTATTGGAAAAAGGATTTTGCCGATTTATCTAAGGGAGATCTCGATAATATGCCAGCTCGTGGAATGTATCAAGGGACCGTTTGGCAATACCGCTGGTTTGTTCCTTTTGATGTGTTGGGTTTAAAAAACTTGATAGGAGGCGAAGATTCATTTTTAAAGCAATTAGATCAATTTTTTGCAGAAGATAATTACAATCATGCAAATCAACCAGACCTGCAAGTTCCTGGTTTGTATAATGCGAGTTCACAACCTTGGAAATCACAAAAACTATTTAGAAATATTATGTTAGATACCGTGGTGCAAGCTTATTTTAATGACAATAGTAAAGGAATTGATTCTTATATTGGAAGGATTTATAAGAATGAACCCCAAGCTTATGTTCGCACTATGGATGATGATGCAGGCACAATGTCTTCTTGGTTTGTGATGCGAAGTATGGGGCTGTCCCCAGCAAATATTGGTACTCCCATTTATTATTTGACCGCTCCTATATTTAAGAACGTAGATTTAAATTGGGAAAACGGAAAGTCTTTTCACATTGAAGTCAGAAATTATAATAAAGATCACTTTTATATTCAGTCGGTTTGGTTAAATGGGCAGCCTTTATTTAGAAATTGGTTGACGCAGGAAGAGATTAGTAATGGTGGAACTTTAATAATCGAAACTGCTGCATTGCCTAATAAAAAGTGGGGAATTGAGGATCGGTGGATTTCAAAGACTGAGTAGTTTATAAATTAATAACGGGTAAGTATTGATTGTTTTTATGATTTGCGGTATCTATTCAGATTATTAATTTAAAAGGATTAAAATAGTTTTCTACCGAAGCACCAACAACTGTAAGGGACCTTTGTTGCCATCTTCAAACGTGTTATTTACAACAGACAAGGACAATTTGGGTTAGCACTCCAAAAAGAACTGCCACACTTTGTTCCATCACTTTTTTGGCTAAGTCTACTATTTACTTTAGCTAATATTCGAATACCGGTTGCTGTTTTGTGCCGAAATATTCCAAGTTGCACTGCTAATGAAAATCACCAACAGTATTATCGGTTAGTTTTATAACATTAGAGACATTTCTTAGACATCTTCATTTGTTATTGGTTGAAAACTTACTGCTTCGATGCAATTTTTACAACAGGCGAGGAGTGAGCCCATGCGATCGTTTGGATTTATTTTTCAGTTTGTTTGAAACTATATGCTGCAAACTTCCCTCCGTTATCAAACTGTCTCGTCCTGAATAACCGATACAGATTATTAGACAAAAATATTTAATTAAACACTTGCAGAAACATTTTTGCAAGTGTTTTTTGTTTTATATGTCCTCATTTTAATTTGATTTTGTAAATGCATTTTGTTTGGAGTCAGCATATAGTTAGAATAGTGAGGTCTTAATTCATTGTATATAGTGACTGATTCTTTAACAATCTGTTTCATGATTTTTAAATCTAGGTTGTATTTATCAATCATGAATTCCTGTTTTAATATTCCGTTTATTCTTTCAGCTACAGCATTCTCATATGGGTCAGAGTTTTGCGTCATACTTGGCAATATTCCGTTTTTATTTAGCGTGTTTTGATAATCATTAGCACAATATTGCAATTCTCTGTCTGAATGATGAATCAATGGTATTTCGTTGTTCTTTCTCTGTTTTATAGCCATATTAAGAGCCTTAACACTACTTTCTGTATTCATATTGTCAGCAACATAATATCCCATAATTTTCTTAGAATATGCATCTGTAACAATGCTCAAATAACACGGTTTTTCTCGTTTTCCAATATATGTTATGTCTGAAACCCAAACTTGATCGGGCCTATGTATTTCTAAGTCAAGAATTTGATTTTGATGTTTTCTAAATCGATGATGAGAATTAGTTGTTACATGATAACTACGTTTTGGCTGTATCAATAAATGATTAGCCCTGAGTATATCAAATAATTTATCTCTTCCAACTTTCATCGGCTTAAGAACATTCATTAGTATGTGATATGATTTCTTACCACCTAGCCTGGGCATTGTTTTCCTAACTTGATTAATCATTGACACGACTTCAATTGCTTTAGCTTCCTTGTTACTTTTTCTTTTAATTCTTCGATAATAAACCTGTCTGTCTATCCCGAACAAATTACAGGCGAACATTATTGTTTGCTGTTCTTTGTGTTTAAAATGGTCGATTGTTCGGGTGGAGAGTTTTTTCGTATGTCAATTTTATATTCTTCTTCTGCGATATCGATCATCATATCAAAAATGATTACTTTTTTATCTGCAACAAAGGCTTGTCGTTCCAAAAAGGACTTCTGCTTCTCTAGAAGTTTTACCTTGGCTTCAAGCTCCATGATCTTTTGTTCTGGCGACTTTGACATAGTAAATGGTGTTTGATTTTCCCAATCAAAGTTACCGAATTTTCGGAGCCATTTAACAACAGTGGATCTATTTTGAATGCCATAAGTCTTTGTGGATTCCGTAACTGTAAGTTCTCCTCGTTCAATTTCTTGAACAATTTGTAATTTAAAAGACATTGAGTAATCTTTTTGAGTTCGCTTAACATAGCGTGTTTCTTCATGTTTTTCCATTAGGATACTTTTTGTGTATCGCTATTTCAGGACGGGACAAACCTTCAAAAAAAGGAAATAATCGTTTTTCGGTGTAGGCTTTTAATTGTACTGGAATGGTCAAATTAATGCTTTCTTTTGGGTGCTCTATAATAAAATTTTCATCGTAGATTTTTAAAATGAGAACTATAATGGCATCTTAGATGATGTCTTGCTATTACTTATGAATTTCGTTGACTTCTTAATTTACTAATGAAATAGGTGGGAGAAAGGCCTGTTTGATTTTTGAAAGCTCGAGTAAAGTTTTGCGTGGAACCGAAACCAGCTTCGTCACCTAATGCCTTATTGGTGTAATTGCGATATTTGTTTTCGTTTTTGAGTAATTCTATAATATGGTCAATCTTTAAATAGGTGATATATTCAACTGTTCCTTTTTTTCGATAGCGTGCAATAATTTTAGAAGCATATTTCGTATTGGTGTTTAGTAATGACGCTATTCTTGCCAAAGTCATGTCTTTTTCGAGGTACTTTTTATTGCGCTCAAATTTTTCGATATTTTTTAGAACTGCAGTAATTAGTTCAGGATTGATATCGAGTTCTTTACTGGTATTGTTTAATACTAATGATTGGGCCGTGTCGGGTTTGCGATTCATTAATTCTTCAAATAATCTTTTGCTTTTATAGTGTCTGTGTACCAGAAACACAATGATTATTAACATTATAGTTATTATAATGGAGACCACAACTGTCCAGTAGTGTTCATTGTTTATTTGAGTTTGAAGTATTTTTTTGCTGTCGTATTCTTTGTATATTTTGCCTGAAAGGTATTTGTAATCCTTAAGTAACTGCTGATCTACTTTTGACAGGGTGCTGAAGTAGTATAGTTCTAATTCCTTGTTGTTTTGTTCCCGATAGTAATCAATTAAGAGTTCATAAGCCTCCCGTAAATCAGGGCGGATGTACTTTTGTTTTTGGAAAGCTTCATCTATCTTTTTTAAGTAGGGTACTGCCTTTTCCTGCAACTTGAGGGCCCAGTAGCTTTTACCGATGTAAAAATAGGCCGTCGTTTCGTTTGTAAAGTCTTTATTCTCTTTTAAAGCAGGCAGTGCCTTTGTCAATTTCTTTATTGCGTCAGGATAATTGTGTTTGAAATACTGATTTACGCCTTCGGAATGGATGAAGTAGGACTGCATTTCTAGGTTTTTAAGACGCAAGCCCTCATTCAGCCCCAGCTGATTCATTTGGCTGCATAACTTATATTTACCTATGCGGTTGTAAGAAAGGCCTAATGAATGAAGTGTATTCAGATAAGCACGGTTATTTTCTTCCTTGAAATAGCCCAAGCACTCTTTAAATAAGGCTATTGCCTCATGGTAAAATCCAAGGTAATATTTGATCTGAGCAATGCCATATTTTACTTTGTGAATTTGATATTGGTTGTTTGTTTTTGAAATGTATTCGTCTGCCATGAGGTAGCTGTCCAATGCCTTCATATGCTCTTTACGATCGTATTGGATAACCCCTTTCGTGATGTAACCCGATCCGATTAATGTAAAATCAGCTGTTTTTTTTGCCGCTATCAACATACTATCGGCATAGATAAGTTGTAGCTTTTTATCGCTTGTATAAATTAAGGCTTTATAGGACTGCGCCTTTTGACCATAGTTTTTCTCCCGTTTTGCTTTGGCTAACCATGCCTGCGCATACAGCATTTCTTTGATACTATCTTTTTCCTCATAAAGTATGTTGCTGCTAAAATATTCATAGTCTTTGGTTGAAAGACTGTCCGGAATGACAAAATTCCTTTGTTGCGTATACGCGTAATTATAAAAGAATACCCATACTATAAGCAAGTGTTTTTTTGTCATATTCCTAAGAGATTGGCACTTATTGATTAGAAATCACAAGGTTAATATATCTCAATACACTACTCCTGCAAAATAAATGTAACTAAAATAACTATACAGACGCAAGAATTTACCTAGTAAATAATCTTATTGTCTTTTTTATGGTAACTATCTGAATATATGTTGCTTATTGAAAATTGTAGTGTGTTCAATTCGGGAATTACATATTGTAGATTCCCGAATTGAACAGTTGTTGGCTTGCAGGAGGGGAAAGGTCCCATTAGTTTTGCCCTGAATTCAAACGGTTTTGTTATGAGCAAAACCACCATCAAAATTGTTCAGATTATCCCGGGAGAAATGAACTGATTAAAAAGTAATCAGTAACATTTAAAACATTATCAAAGATGAAAAAATTCTATTTAGGTTTTAGTACATTAATTTGTTTATCGGTTCTATTTGCACTTGCTTCCTGTACAACCGATAGTCCTCTTGTAGAGGGCGATACGATAGGCATGTCAGATGCGAAGAAGGAGAATTTTTATTATACTCCCAGAAAAGGGGATACAGTGCTCGCTACGGAAAGTTTATCGACTAATACAGTTACAATGCAGGCAGATGAAACCGTTGATCCAGACTGGAAAAAGCTTATCACCCATTTTACAGGAACTACAGGGAGCAACGAGTAGTTGAATCCAGGTTTAAGATAGGAGTTATTACAATCAAAACTAGAAGGCTGCTCATTTTAGTGTGAGCAGCTTTTTTTTTAATTTTCATCTGCATCATCCATGCGGATTATGAGTTTGTTTTTGAGTGTATTCATAAATTTTGTCCTATCGGATTTCCTGTTGCGGATTTCCAGAAAAACCCTGTTGAATTGGCCCAATTCGATTTCTAAAGAAGATTCGAAAAAGGTTATGACTTCTTTGAGCCCTGTGGCTCCATTATTAAAAACGCCTTCTGAATGCAGAGCATAAATTAATTCTATCAAATCTACTTTTGATCCTGTCCATTTTAGGCTTTTAGAGAGTGGGTAAGGCGATTGTGTTGTTATTGCCTTTCTTTCTAGTTTTTCCATTTGCTCCAGCAGAAAAATTTTTATTTCATCGTTCGCTATTATGCGAGCCATCTTATAGTCGTGAGAGGTTGCGAATCGATGGTCTATTTGAAAATAAATACTGTCCATCATTAATTTAAGATCGTATTTTTCGCGTATAAAATATTTGCTATCAAGACAGTTGTTAGCTGTGCGACAGTAGCGGTAAAACTCTTGGTTGTCGCGGAAGAACACTTTTAATTTAAGGAGTTCTGCTTTATAATATCTACTAATTTCTTTGTGGGAACCCAGTGGCTTATTGGTTTCAATAGTATAGATTTCGCAGTAGTAAATCAGTTTGCTCGCAAACTTTGGTTTGATGTCGCGAAAGAATTCTATTTCCTCCTTTTTGTTAAGCCCTTTATATTTTATGAAATAGGTTTTCAGTCTCTCTAGGGCAGCAACGCAGCTTTTGATGGCTTGTTCGGCCGATTGTATAGGGTTTTCTGTTTGCAGATGGATCATTTTTAATTGCTGCTCTAATTGGGACATCAAGGATTCAGAAAATGATTTCATTGAAGCGGTTTAAGATTTACAAATTAACTTATTTGGTAATTGGATTGTGCTGTAAATATATTTAATGGTTGCTAGGCTTGCAAATGGTGTAGTGTTCAATTCCCGAATTGAATAGTGAAATTCCCGAATTGCATACTTTGTTTTTTGGACAAATGCGGTGATTCTGTTTTGTATTTACCGCAAAAATGCGGTGATAAATAGAAATAATCAGCGCATAGTATTCTATTTGTGGCTACTGACTTTAACCCACCGCAATAATAATACTTCGACTTCTTCTTGATGATTTTTTTGAGAAGCTTACTGTTTCTAAATATGCCTAAATCACTAACGTTTCTACTGATACTTCTCTTAGAGATACTCAAGATTTAATGGGTAAAGGTATTATTGAACAAGGCGGAAGCGGTAGAAGTACTTCCTATATGTTAATTACTATTTAAAAGTTTATTCTCTATTTTTTAATTGTTTGTTGAAGATTTTGCATTCGCATGACCACAGTAATTTTGTTTCGTAGCTAAATTGCCAGTTTTTAACCTCTAATGTTTGGTTAAAGATAAAAGGTACTGGTTGAAGGTTGAGAGAGCTCGAAGAGCCGGGTGATAATGATTTTTATTATAATCTTGCAACCCACTTGCCAATCTCAGCAAGCATTTCGTTAAAATTTGGTTGGCCTTTATAATACAGTGTTGCAGTTTTTTCATATCGTTGTCTAAAACGATTCCTAAGTTCCTTATCAGTTAGCAAGAATGCCTCATTTTCTGCAATAGGAATATTGTAGTCTGTTTTGGGAAACCTTGCTGTTTTGTGTGCCTGGTATTCTTCTGAGGCAATGAAGTCCTGAACCTGCTTATTTTCTAATAGACTATATACATCATAATAGTGGCGCATTAAATTTTGACGTTCTTCGCCAGTTTCCTGTTCCTGTCTGAATTTAGTCGCTATGGTTTGCAATTTTTCGACAAAAGTATAACCAGGATGGTAGCAGGCAATATCTTTTGCTTGGTTATCAATTATATCAACACCTTGCTCTATAGCTCTGTCATAAGCCCATGAAGAAATGGAGAGATTGTTGTTAGGGGTGACTGTATCAAATCCTGCTTCAAGAAGAATACCTTCCTTGACACCATCTATACCTTCCGATATACTATTATAATTCAACCTGATGCCACCACTTCGATAATATCTGGTATCGTCAAAGGCAATGTCTCTTTTTACATCTATAATCCCATCTATTTTTATGTCAGCTGCCAGTCCATCATAGAAGTGTCTTTTAGCTTCAATATTTGCCGGTTTTTCTTTTTTTGGATTTTCATCAATATTCAAGTTGATTGGAGGTTTTATATGAATATCGATATCTTCGGAGAATCGGTGAATAATACCATAACCTTTAGATAATGAAGTTCCGCCTTTGAGTTCAAATTTATAGCCTTGTTGCTTTAGACCGTACAAGACATGCATAATCCAATAATCTTTTTCAATAAGACCTGGTTCAATGCTCAATTCCTGACCGACTATTCGAAGCAAGGCAGCAAAATCTTTATGGTTGTGTAAGTAATCAGACATATCAGGCTGTTATAAACGGTTCTAACAGCTTTTTTGCTTTGGCACTGCCGTATTCCCTGAGCGAATATTTTAGTTTTTTAGCATCCATAGTTACAGCCCTCAACCGTACTTTTTTGAGTACGTCTTTTGGATTTTCTGCGAGCTGATCCAAATTGTTGAGCAGGTCTACCAACAGAAACTCCGGTGTGGCTTTTAATGGGAAATGCGGTTTTATCCTAAAATAAAATGTTTTCCCTCCGAGGTTAAAATCACCATGGCGTTTGTGATTATACACGGTTTTACGGTTGTAGAGCTGTGTGGTTCCTACACCCAATGTGTTGTAAGCGTTTAAAGAAGTAACTAAAAAGCGGTTGTCTTTGAGAAAGGACTGTATCAATACTTCTTCTTCCGGAGGTACCTGTCCAAAAACAGTTAGCTCAGGATAGGAGTAAAGCCCCTGAGATAGCTTTTGTAAAGTTCCTTCCTTTACAAGCTCTTCCAAGTGGCGGTCAACCGATCTGGACCACTTAGACAAATCAGCCCTGCGGTATACCTTTCCTCGTTTTAAATGCTTTTTTAGTTCCTGTAATTTATTCATGATTACAAAGTTAGGAAATAATATTTATTTGCAGACATTTTAATTTAAAATTCATGCAAATATTATTTATAAATAGTTTGTTTAGAATGTTTTATCACGGATAATTAGTTATTTAAATTAGATATTAAAGCTATTTATTAGTAGCTGTATTTTTAATTTAAATGGTTCAAAAGAGGGAGAGCTCGAAGTGCTGTGGTTCAATTACTCTTCTGTAGTCCTGTCATTTTTATTCTGCTGAAGCACATTGTTTTAAAGAAATACTACTATATTTACTATAAACTACTATAAATTGTATGATTGACATTCTCAAGGTTAAAACAGAACTTTTATTGGAAGAAACAAAAACATCAGGTCATGCTCCTTTAAAGTTTATTTGTAATGATAACAATTTGTATTACTGCAAATATTTAGTGGATTTTGATCCAAATGAAATTAATTGCCTTGCTTATGAAATAGTTTCGCATTATCTACTGAAAGTCTTGAATATCCCTACTCCAGATATTGCTTTGGTTCAGGTTGCTGAAGGAACTTTGGATAAAAGTAAAATCATAAAAAACAGACGTCTTCGTGTAAACCATATTTGCTTTGGTTCTAAAGGAATAGATCCTTCAGAAGAAATTAACGAATTTGAAACCTGTACTAATAAAAGAGAATACAATCGAATTGTAAATCCAGAAGACGTGATCAAAATTGCTCTTTTTGATTTGTGGATTAATAATGTGGATAGAGGGCGATTTATCAATCCAGGTTTTAATTACAATTTATTGGTTGTTAGATCTGGTAGCAAACGTAAAATAATGGCATTTGATCATGCTTTTGTTTTTGGTGGAGTTCACCAAATTGGAGTTTTTAATTCAAAAATGCCTTTCGAAAATCAGGATAAGTTTCATCAATCGGATTTTTACAAGAGCTTTATTCATTATATGGACGAAGAAGAAATAATTGAAATTGTTGATAATTTCATACCTTTGTTGAAAATTTCCTATAAGGAGGTTATTGATGCCATTATTTTTCAATTACCTAATGTATGGAAATTAACGCCTAATTTAGCGGACCGAATACAAGAATATTTGTTTTGTGAAGAACGAATTGATAAAGTAAAAGCAGTTATATTGAACAGTAAATCCATTTATTAATATGAAAACATTTTTTAGCATTGTCAGCATTCAAACTAACCCTATTTCTTCGGAAAAAGTGGTTATGGGCGTATTGGCAATCACTGAAAATGAGATTTATTTTGATTATTCTAAAAGCAAATTGGGATTATTGGATAAATTCGCACCAACCAAAATAGGGATTGGAAGCATGGCTAAAAATGCCTTGCAGCAAATCAAGCAAAAAGTGGCTGAGACTAATAAAGCTTTGACCAAAGACCAACAGCAATTAGTATTTGCAAAGTCGATTTTCTCTAAAGATTATATTTCTTATTTGAATAAATATAATAATGGCATTTTGCATTTTACGGAACCTGCTTCTTTGCCTTTTGATTTTACTGCGGAGAAATTCTTGCAGTATTATTACAACTTTATAGGGGAGACGGTAGCTATAGAAACCAAAAAAGAAATTGTGACTTTTGCCAAAAAGATAAAACCTGCTTTTGAAAAAGAAGGTCTTGACGAAAAAGCGGATCTAAAATTTACTTTTGACCCTTTTACTTTCAATGGTATTCTAAAAGAGACACATATACCGCTGATTACTAAGAATGGAGCTATCAGTGCCATTCAAATCGTTGATTTTAGTTTAGGAGAGCAAACGGTGGTTCATCATTTGTATGAAACAAAAATTATAAAAGAAGCTTTGAATGTCTTTGCCCAAAAGGCCAATACTACAGTAAAAAAAATTAAAATAGCTTTTGAAGAACCCAATCAAGGGACATTACAGCATGATTTGTTTGATTTGAGTATTCAAAACTACAAAGATGATTTTGATTTTATTACGCCAGATCTATTAGAAAAAGAAACTGAAGTGATTTGTAACTCTGATAATATCAAGTTTTCTGATTTTCTTTTGACTTTAGAATCATAAAAAGGGCTTTTCAGCCCTTTCTTTTTACAATACGTTTTCTGCTATTGTTCTCTAAAATATTTTAATCGAACTTTAAAAGAAGTCACGAAAAGCAATTCCGCGCCATCGGGGATTGTATGTGTAGTTTGTTATAAAGAACCACACGAAAGGATTCGTGCGGGAGCGGGGGTTTGAGGTTAAATTAAGCCCTATTTTCGGATTTGCCACCCGAGCGATAGCGAACAGGCGAAGCAAATCAATTCAGATACAAAACCAACTTCCCAAATCCGTTGCGGTAGCTGTTAGTGGCTGGCTTATAGTTCTTTTAATGAGTTTACAATATCTTCAATCGTATGAATTGAAGTATTTAAAGCCATTTTGTCGGCAAGCGATGGACTAAATTTTAAAACTTCATCTTTAGAAATTTTATGCCAAATTGGTAATATAACTTTATGCCCATTCATTTCTCGTGCAACCATCCCATTTAATTCGTATTCCGTCCAGTTCTTTTTTACAAAAGATGGTGAAATTATTGCAATTCCAAATCTCGATTTAGAAAGTCCATTATCTATTTTCTTTCTTAAACTGTCGCCAATTTTCAATTCAAATTCATCGTACCAAACTTCAAAACCGTTTTCCTTTAATGCGTCTGCCAAATCTCGAACAATTTCGTCTTTGTCTTCGGACGCATGAGAAATAAAAAAATCAAATTCTTTATCAGATTCTTCATCCTGATTGATTGTAATTTTAGAAGAATAATTTTGATTAACTAGAAACTCCAATTGACTTTTTTGATCATTAATATCTCTTTGAAGTTTTTTCTGAAAATCAAGTTGCTCTTTTTGAAACTTTTTCTGCTCAGTTTCCTCTGACTTTCTCAGATCTTGTTTCTTTCTTCCTAGCTCAATAGATTTGTTTGCAATTTGTTTTTGGTAATCGGCAATTTTCTTTTTGCAGTTATAAATATCATTTTGATAACCCTGAATTTGCCGTTGTTTGCTTTGTAAAGTTGAGAGTGGAGTACTTTTATTGATTGATCTATTCACAGAATCAATTTGTTTTGCCTTATCATTTTCCTTTTTATTTTCATCGGCGATTTTTTTCTGTAAATCAGCAACATCTTTTTCGATTCGGCTAATTAGATTTTGATAATATGATGAGTTCATAGAGTTGATTTTCACGATGATGTTTTCAAAGCTTGCCACTAACGCCAGTCTGTGAAAAAACTATCGTTTGTTTCTTTCAAATATAATGTATATTTCGAATATTAAAGCAAGAAAAGTTGTATATTTAATGATGCAACACATCACAGGCATTGCTCGCAATCAGATGGTTTTTTCTAGTTTAGAAGACACTATTTTACCGGAAAACCCCGTTCGTTTTATCGATGCTTTTGTCGAAGCATTGTCATTACAAACTTTAGGTTTTTCTGTTCAAACCATTAAAGCTGAAGGCCGCCCGAGCTTTGATAGTAAAATCTTTCTTAAAATTTATTTGTATGGTTATCTAAATGGTCTTCGGAGCTCAAGAAAGCTGGAAAAGGAGTGCGCTCGCAACATCGAATTGCAATGGCTTTTGTGTGGAATTGTACCGAACTACCATAGTATTTCTGATTTTAGAAAACAGAATCCATCGGGATTGAAAAACTTGTTCAAACTCTTTGTTTCATTCCTTAAAGATGTGGACTTGATTGCCGGTGAAACCATTGCCATTGATGGTACTAAAAGTAGAGCGCACAACAGCAAGAAAGCTAATTTCAATCAAAAGAAAATTGATAGACATTTAGCTTATATTGAGGAGAAAACTCAAGAATACTTAACCGATTTAGATCAAAACGATTTACAAGACAGCGGTATTAAGATAACTAAAATTCAAGAAAAAATAGAGCGTTTAAAAACTAATAAAATCGGTTATGAAGTTCTGCAAGAAAAACTAAAAGGGAGTGGACAGCCCCAAATAAGCACCACTGATCAAGACGCACGAGCCCTTTTGGTACAAGGAGTAGTAGTCGAGATAAGTTACAATATCCAAGCAGCAGTTGATAATAAGCACAATTTGGTCGTAGCCACTCATACCATAAATCGTAACGATCTTAACGCTTTAGGAGCTATCGCTTTGGAAGCAAAAGAAAATTTGGGCGTAGAGACTTTCACCGTTTTGGTAGATAAAGGCTACCATAATAGAAGGGAAATTGCCCAATGCATAAACCATAACATCACCACCATTGTAGCCCATCCTACGCCAGGAACAAGTAAAGAAAGCGTCACACAACCAGATTATTTGGTAGCCAAATTCATCTACAATAAAGCCGATGACACTTACACATGTCCCCAAGGAGAAATTTTAAAAACGACGGGAAGATGGCATAAAAAAAGTGGTCGAACAGAACAAAGCGGATATCAATTTAAGAAATACCGAACACCATCTTGCAAAGAATGTCCCGTAAAACATCTTTGTACTGCAAGACCTGCAGGAAGGGAAATAGACCGTAGCGAGTATGCTAGTGCCGTTGAAGAAAATAACAAACGTTATCGGGAAAACCCACAATTGTACCGCACACGGCAAGAAATCAACGAACATATATTTGGAACCATCAAGAGACAATGGGGCTACAATCACACCAATTTGACGGGCCTCGAAAAAGTAAATGGGGAGCATAGTTTAATTATGCTTGTCTACAACATCAAACGCACGATAAATATTCTTGGTGTACCCGATTTAATTGCCAAAATCAAGAACTGGAACACGCCCTACAAAGCAAAAGCTTGTATTGTCTTTATTACGAACTATTTTAGGGTTTATAAAGACATTATTAAAAATGAGCTACAATTTGCTACCTAAAAAAGAGCTTGCGGTAGATCGACTATATTTCCGTTTAGGTGTATGTATTATTTACAAAATTATCAGGAAAGGAGGTTTTTTCACAGCCTGACGCTTTGCCACTTTGAGATGGCTGGAAATTCGTAACTTTTCAGTTTTCGGTTTAACGAAAACGTAATGCGAAACGATAATTCCACTAATTTCCAGATAGCTCTATGGCTTTTGACTCCTGGCATATTTTGTTATTGTTTGAATTTTCTGTTTAAATAGTTTAAAACTGTCTGTGCTGAATTTATAACAAACATCGCTTCGTCTTCTTCTAATAGCTCTTCGTTTGGATGTGATAAACTTGCTTTATTCCTAATTGGATTTAGTTTGTCAAGTGTATTACTAAACGAACTAATTATTTGATCAATGTCGTTTTGTCTATGTCCACCTAATTGCAATTTTGGATGATTTGCTTTAAGTTTTTTAAATACTTGTGTTAAATTTTCATCATCTGTCAAAACAATTCCTGCTTTTTTACAAACTTCTTTGAGATAACCGTGTAATGCTGTATGAATCCTGTCAACACCACTTGTTGCACCATTTTTTTCTATCAAAATTTTTGTGTCTTGAATTGCCCTTTCAACCGTTTCGTTAGTTATTGTCAATTGTTCAGAACCAACTGCTTGTGCGCTTTCCAGTCGTTTAATTATTTCACCAATTTCATCTGCTATTTTATTTTTAGTTTGTCTGACTTCCTCTGGAAAAAAGTCAACAGGATATTTTTTAACTATACCTTTTAGTATTTTAGCTTGTGTTGGTGCATCTGACTTTTCAAGAATTATCAAAAATCTTTGTCTTGTTGTACCTTCATACGTTTCTGGTGAAATATCTACGTCGCAGAAATACGGATAAAATTCTTTGTGTGTTGAATATGAAAAGTCTCCAAGATAACCACCGCTTACTCCGATATAGGAATTTGTAATCATAAAAAGTTCAGGTCTTGTCAGCATAATTTTTATCTATGTATAATGTTTTAGGTTTTCATATAACGTTATGCTACTTTGATATGGTTGGAAGTTCGTAATAGCTCAATTTTCGGCTTAACGAAAACTTTATGCGAAACGATAATTCCACTAAATTCCAGTTAGCTTAAAATGGTGGTTAGGCGTTGCCGTTTTATGTTCTGTTATTCGTAGGTTTTTATTGTTGACAATAATTCAGTTTTAAAGTCATAGATTTCGTCTAAAGAAGAAATTAGCTTTTTCTCTCCGTTATCTTTTCCGTTATGGAAAAGTTCAACGTATTTATTTGCGGAATTAAAATGTAATCGACAAATCGGTTTTCTGTTATTATCATCTAATAAAATACCAAAATAAGATTGAGTATCTCTAAATGCAATCCTTGAAGAAGGTAAAACTTCTCTTAAAATTGCTTTTATGATTTGTGAACCTTCAATTTCTTCTTCTGTTGTGATAAATTTTGGAGTTTCTACATTTTCGTTAATCGCATTTGTTTGTTCAGTTGCTTTTGAAGGAACAGTTTCAGATATATTTAAAGCATTTTTTAATCTAAAGTTTATAGTTTCATTTATTGAAGTAGAAAATGCTTTTTTAGTATATTCCTTAAACGAAACTAATCTTGGAGCAGTCAAAGGTTTAGTGAAAAATCGATTTACTAAAAGACGCACCATTTCGTCTGAAGGTTCTTGTATTTCTTTTTCAAATTCTTTTCTAATTGCTTTTATATATTTTAATCCTTCTGCTGAATCTAAAATTTCTTCAAGGTTATAACCATTTTTAGAAAAATTTTGTAAAATTTTTAAACTTGTTTCTTTCAAGTCTGATATGTCTAAAGTAAAAAATGGTTTTTCATCCATAATATTAGGTTTCTCTAAATCGGCATAAAAGTTATAAATATGACCATTTGTTAAAACACCAAAACGAGATTTTGAAGCGTGATAATATCTATGAAGTTGAGAATTATGAGCATCAACATTTTCATTCCATTTTTTACATTCAATGATTAAAATAGGTTCGCCATCTTTTTTAATTACGTAATCTATTTTCTCTCCTTTTTTAGTACCAATGTCACAAATATATTCAGGAATTACTTCTGTTGGATTAAAAATATCATAACCCAGTATTTGAATAAAAGGCATTACAAAAGCATTTTTAGTCGCTTCTTCTGTATTTATTTGGTCTTTTAAAGAATCAACCCGTTCATGTAGTTGTTGTAATTTTAATTTTAAATCTTCCATTGGTTTTTATATTTTATATATTTTTAATAAGCACTATTTCTCTGTTTTACGGTACGGTTACATCTAACGTTCCCACGCTACAAGCAGTTTGGAACTAAATTAAGCCCATTTTTCGGATTTGCCAAATCATCCAAAATACAAAACCATATTTAAATTAAGCCTAATACCCAAATTGCTTGTAGCGTGTGTTATGCGTAGTTCTATCTGAGTCCAGTTTATAATTTAGATTTACGAATAAATGCAATTAAATCGTCAACATTATTTACAACCTTTTGAATTTTGCCATTTTCGTCTACAAAAAGATGTGTTGGATATAATTGAACCCCTAAAGACTGTTTCATATAAATATCCGAATTTGGTATTACAGCATAGTTAAACTGCTTTTTTTTAAGAAAATTTATTAAATCATTTTTGTTGTCACTTGCCAAGCTTAAAAATATAACATTCTTGTCTTGTTTATAGTCTTTTACTAATTGATTTAATTCGGGAAATTCTTTTACACAAGCTACACAATGTATAAACCAACACTTTAGAATAAGAATTTTTCCCTTTGTATTTGCCCTGTTATACACGACTCCATTCAAATCAGTAAAATTAAAATCTGGTAGCTTTTTACCTTCCATTTTATAATTTGAAATCTCGGATGAAGCCGATTGCATAATTGTTGAAGTAATAGCAGAATCTTTATTATTAAGTTTAAATAGCTTATAACTTGGGATACTGTCTTTAAGAGCTGTTTTGATAGCAAAAAATTTGCCAGTAAGTAACTTATTCAAAAATTGAGTCTTATATAAAACTGTAGAATTTGTGTCTAATGCAATAAAGTCTTGGGCTAATCGAATATTGTAATAATCGTAATCATACCATGTTATAAAATCCTTTAAGATGTCCTCAGGTTTGGTGTCATATGAGATGTCTTCAGGCTTGGTAACATCGTTTTTATTTTTTAGCTCTAGTTTTGCTTTTTTTTGGGTTTGTTTACTACTATTATTACACGCTGATGTGAATATCAGAGTGCCTAAAATTAATGACTTAATAATTGTTTTCATCTTATGATTTTTATTGTACTGCGTGCTGCGAATTACGCATAACTTGTATATAACATCAACAAGTAACGCTTTTTTTAAGTTTTACCATATTTCAAGCTATATATTCTAGTTCGTAAATAAAGACTTTTAAAACTATTGTTACAATACCCACATTTAGTGATATTTTGACTTTATTTAAATAGGATAATAGTAAGCTAATTCTATTGCGGCATTTTTTCATTTCTTTCTTCTAGTTCTCCAGCTATCATTATAATGCCTATTCCTCATACATTCATAAAACTTCCCTCTCAGATATAGACCTAAAACCCATACCACAACAAACCCAATGATTTCATACCATTCCATATTTTGAATCTTTAAGTAAGGTCAAAATAGGGGTTTAAATTTTTATATAATATGCATTTTGGGAATTTCGATATGCAATGTGGGAATATCTATAGACATAAAAAAAGATGCCTGAGCATCTTTCTACATATTGTTTTCATATTTTGAGGATAACGTAACCCTTTAAATAATCACAAATCTACTATTTGTCACTTTCGTTTAGGCGGTTTTAATGAAGGTGTATTACCAGGAGTGTCTTTATTATCACGTTGGCGTTTGTCTGGCTGTCCTGTTGATGTTGCCGTTCTTTTTGGTCCTGGTTTAAGTGCCATAATTTCAGAGTTTTAAGTTGTTAAATCCAAATATATAAAAAAAGTCAGAATAATAAAAATGTACAATTAATTTCATGAAATCTTTGGCGATGGGTGCTTAGTTGTGGTATTTGCACTATCTAAACTATTCTTTTTCTAAATCTACTCTAAAATCAAAAAACTCCTTAGGCTGTATTTTAAGTCCATATGATAAATTAAGTATTGTTTCTAATGTTATATTTTCAGTTCCTTTTTCAATTTTACTAATAAAACTTGCGTCGAGATCACAATTTTCAGCAATCTTCCTATAACTTAGACCTTTCTGTTTTTTTATTTCTCCGAGCCTTTTACCAAATTGCAGTAAAAATGCACTTTTTGTAGTTTCATTAATCATAGCCTATGTTTTAGGCAATTTCTTTAAATTTAAAGAAATTAATGTGGCAATATATTACCACGTTAATGTTTTTTAGTATATTTGTTTTATCATTACATTAAAGTAGTGTATTTTTGCGATTCTTCAAATACAATATTGAAGCATTCGCTTTGAATCTCGTTTCAGAAAACTGGTAATTTTAACACACGAGAAGATAAGTACTATGCTCACGTCCCATGGCGTGGGCTCACTTATTCGTGTGTAGGGTATACCAGTACCTCTGAAGCGTTTAAGATGAGTTCCATGCCATTTTTTATGCTCCCTATTTTGGTATTTACTCCACTTCATTCTTAGCGCTTTATCTTCATTTTTATAGTCTCGCAGCAGTTTAAACCGCTAAAACTTGTATGCCTATGATTGAATAAATGAATACTCCCTATAAAACACCTGCACCGAAAGGTCCATTGAATAATCGCCTAGTTAATTTATTTTGAATTTGTTAGTAAAAGGTGCAGGCTTGTTTTTTTGATGGTGAATTAAGACCAAAGGAAATAGATCCACTTATTTGAAATAACTCATAACCTAAAAAACAAAACCCATGACCCAAAACCCATTTTATAACCCCCATAAATTAATAAGATGAAATACTACAGACAAATTCAAGCTGCATTAATAGTGGCATTAATAGTATTGATATGTCTTTGGATTTATGGTTGCCACAGTTGTACCTAGTAAAGAAAAAATAACAAAATATAAATCCAATTAAAACCCTGCCTATGATAGAATAAAAAGTAAACACAAAAAGCCCTTCGACTGTACTTCGGCTTCGCTCAGTATAAACTAAATCAGGGTGACAAAAAGTAAGTGCAAAAAAAAGGCCCTCTAACCGTCTGGACAACTGAAAAGAGGACCAATGCTAACAAAAACATTCATTTACATTAACTAAACCAATATTATGAAAAATATTTCATTAAACAAGGGTAGGGCGGTATTGTGGTATCTGCTTATTTGCATACTACTGAATACTAGTGTTACTCTTGCTAATACGCCCATAATCCCTACGACTTTGCTCAAAGTGGGCAATAGCTTGCGAAAGGAGAATCTGAAACAAGTTCAGATTGAACAAGTTCAGATTAAACAAATTACGGGAACAGTAACGGATAAAGGAAATCCTTTACCTGGAGTTACCGTACATTTAAAGAGAAATAATACGACAGTCCTTACTGATTTTGATGGACACTACTCCATAAATGCTTTACCTACAGATGTACTTGTGTTCTCCTTTATAGGATACAAAACGATTGCTGTCGCTGTCAATAATCAAACAATACTTAATATCCAGCTTCAAGAGGACGCTACCAACTTACAGGAAGTTCGTGTCAATGCAGGTTATTACAGCGTAAAAGAAAGTGAGCGTACAGGAAGTATTGCTAGAATTACGGCGGCGGCTATTGAAACGCAACCGGTCACAAATGTGCTTGCGACTATGCAAGGAAGGATGGCGGGTGTGAATATTGTACAGGAAAGTGGGATTGCAGGTGGCGGATTCAGTATCAACATTCGGGGGTTAAACAGTCTTCGTGAGGGTGCGAATGCTCCACTCTTTATTATTGATGGCGTGCCCTATTCGTCTGATCCTATTAGCGACCGCCAAACGTCTACGTCTATTCCTGGGGATGGCAACCCATTAGGGAGTATTAATCCTGGCGATATTGAAAGCCTTGATATATTAAAGGATGCAGATGCCACAGCAATTTATGGTTCTCGTGGTGCCAATGGCGTAGTGCTGATTACCACTAAAAAAGGCAAAACGGGTAAGACAACCTTCACAATTAACAGCAATCACAGTAGCGGAACGGTCAGCAAGATGATGCCTATGATGAATACCTCGCAGTATTTAGCGATGCGTCAGGAAGCTTTTGCCAATGATGGCATTGTTAGCTATCCCGCAAATGCCTATGATGTGAACGGTACTTGGGATCCGAGCCGATATACCGATTGGCAAAAGAAACTGATAGGAGGGACGTCTGAAGTCATGGGATTGCAGGCTTCGGTTAGTGGTGGTTCTGAACAAACTAAATATCTCTTTAGTGGTAATTATCGAACGGAAAGCAGCGTATTCCCCGGAGATTTTTTATATAAAAGAGGAGGTGCTCGACTTAGTTTTGACCATGCTTCCGAGGACAAAAAGTTTCGCATTACTTTTTCGGGAAGCTATACCGCGCAGCACAACGACTTACCATGGATTGACTTTGTAACCTTATCGAGGCAAGTTGCACCGAATGCTCCCGCACTTTATGATGCGGATAACAAGCTGAACTGGGAGAACAGTACTTGGGAAAACCCATTGGCCAATTTAGAAAGCAAAAATATCGCTCAAACCACTGACCTTATAGTGAATAGTTTACTTTCTTATACATTGGCCAAAAACTTGGAATTTAAGACGAGTCTTGGTTTTACCGACCTTCATAATGAGGACAATCGTTCTATACCCTCTACTGTGTATAATCCTGCTTATAATTTAGGCAGTCAGTATTCCTCCATTTATAGCAATACCTTGAGCAGGCGGTCTTGGATTATTGAGCCACAATTGAACTGGAGAGGGGATTTTGGGAAATCAAAAATTGATGTATTGGTAGGAGCCAGTTATCAAAACCAAGATAGCGAAAAGCTACTTAGCCTCGCCAGTGGATTTACAAGTAATAGCTTGCTATCTGACTTGGCGTCGGCATCGGTGACACTGATTTTGAATAATAATGCTATACTTTATAAATATCAAGCTTTTTTTGGACGAGCTAATTACACCTTTGTCGACAAGTATATTGTAAATTTCACCGGTAGGAGGGATGGTTCTAGCCGTTTTGGACCAGGAAAGCAGTTTGCTACTTTTGGAGCCATAGGCGGGGCTTGGTTGTTTTTTAAAGAGCCACTGCTAGCTGAAAATAGTTCATGGCTCAGTTTTGGAAAACTACGATCTAGTTATGGTACCACTGGAAATGATCAAATAGGGGATTACCAATTTCTAAACACCTACAGTTCCTCTGGATATCAATATGGAGGTACCAATGGTTTGCAGCCTGCGCGACTTTATAATGCTGATTTTGGTTGGGAAACTAATAAAAAATTTGAAGCTGCGCTAGAGCTTGGATTTTTTAATGATCGTATTTTTTTGACAACCGCTTGGTATCAAAATCGTTCCTCCAACCAGCTGGTTGGTTTACCTTTAGCAGGAACCACAGGTTTTAGTAGCATCCAAGCCAATTTAGACGCGACTGTTGAAAATACTGGTTTTGAAGCTACGCTGCGCTTAGTACCGATTAAAACTAATAATTTTTCGTGGACGACTAATTTTAATATAACCAGCGCGACCAATAGATTGGTTTCTTTTCCTGATTTAGAATCTTCTGGCTACAGAAGCGATTATGTAATAGGACAACCTACGACAATAAGAAAACTATTTCATTTTACTGGAGTCGATCCACAAACTGGACTGTATCAATTTAAAGATGTGAATGGCGATGGTGCTATATCGTATGAAAATGACCGTGAAACAGTTAGGGATTTTAACCCAAAATACTATGGTGGACTGCAAAACCTATTTGTTTTCAAAAGCTTACAATTGGATTTTCTATTCCAGTTTGTTAAACAAGAGAATTTCAATTTTGCCAATACGCAGCGCTTTGCTGGATTATTGAGTAATCAACCATCAGCTTATGTCAACAGCTGGCATCAGGCTGGGGATTTGGCTCCATATCAGAGGTATACTACTGGCACTGACCAACAAGTTATGCAGGCTAGTGAATATTTTGGTTTGAGTGACGGTGCTGTAAGTGATGCCTCTTATATACGGCTTAAAAACATTTCGCTCTCTTACGATTTTCCACGTGAATTGTTGCCACAGTTGGGGTGTCGTTTGTCACTACAGGCACAAAATCTCCTAACTATCACTTCTTACAAAGGTGGAGATCCTGAGTTTACCCAAGGCGGTACTTTACCTCCTTTACGTGTTATTTCAGCTGGAGTGCAACTTACTTTTTAATATTTAAAATCCAAACACATGAAAAATCAAATAAGAATTCGGAACTATTCTATAAAACTACTGGCTCTGTCTAGTTTTCTTTTCATTGTAAGCTGTGATGATTTTGTTGCAGTCGACCGACCTAATTCGCAGTTGACCACGGACGCGGTTTTTGAGAACGCGACCACGGCCAATGCAGCTATGGTTGATGTTTATGCACAAATGAGAGAGAACGGACTGTTAACCGGAAAGTCTTTTGGGATTTCTTGCCTGTTGGGTACGTATGCTGATGAACTAGTTTCTTATGAAAATGGTGCTTACACGACAGCCGATTTTTATAATAATTCTTTACTAGCTTCAGATGCTTTTGTTTCCCTATTATGGAACAGTTCCTATAATCAGATTTATGCTGCCAATGCTATTTTTGAAGGAGTAGGTAATTCTGCTTCATTAGCGCCAAGTGATAAAAATCAATTACAGGGTGAGGCACTTTTTGCAAGAGCCATAACGCACTTTTACCTCGTAAATCTTTTTGGGGATGTGCCTTATGTAAGTACAACCGATTATGTTTACAACAGTACAGTGCCGAGAATGGCGACCGAAGTCGTTTATAAAAACATCATTGCCGATCTTGAAGTCGCTATTACCTTACTACCTTCAGACTATAGTAAAGCAGACCGAACTCGCCCCAATAAGGCGACAGCACAGGCATTGCTTGCACGCGTGTACTTGTACCATGGTGATTTTGCAGAAGCAGCGAATATGGCCTCAGCAGTATTGAATGATACTTCGCTTTATATATGGGATGATAATCTTGACTCCGTATTTCTAAAAGAAAGTACTAGCACTATATGGCAACTTGCTTCTGGAAGTGAAGGTGCGAATACAGATGACGGCAGCACCTTTATTTTCTTTTCCGGTCCGCCAGAGTTGGTTGCCTTGTCAGATAATTTTGTATCCCAATTTGAGACCAACGATTTGAGAAAGAGTCATTGGATAAAGACGGTTACCGAAGGAGGTGGCCTTTGGTATCATCCTTATAAATACAAGCAAGACATTGCTAGCGGTTCCTCATTAGAATACTCCATTATTTTCAGACTAGCAGAGCAGTACCTGATTCGGTCAGAAGCACGTGCTAGGCAAGGAGACATGATAGGTGCCAAAGAAGATTTAAACAAGATAAGACATACGGCAGGCCTACCAGATACGGATGCTACTACTCAAACAACCTTACTCGAAGCCATCTTACAAGAACGCAAGGTTGAATTATTTACCGAGTACGGGCATCGTTTTTTTGATCTGAAGCGTTTTGGGAAGCTGGATGCTGTCTTGGGTACGAAACCTGGATGGAATGCAACCGACCAATTATGGCCTTTGCCACAGTCTGAATTACTAGTAAATCCATTTCTAAAACCTCAAAATACTGGATATTAATATGATCAATTACAACAACGGTACTCTACGGTTAATCGATAGAAAGACCAATACGACACTATTTGGCAGTATTTGCCGATGGGTTAATTTTTTATTTTTTTTGTTAGTTGCTTGCCCGAATTACGGGCAGGTACTACCAAAAAAAGCAGTTACAGAAAGCGATTATCATTTGTGGGGAACGCTTTATACTGACAAAATATCTGATAAAGGGAACTGGGTAAGCTATGCAATGCGCTATGACGAAAGCCCTGATACGCTTTTTGTGAAGCGAAGTGATGGAAAGAAGATGTATACTTTTGCAAAATCGAATGCGGGAGCATTTAGCGGGGAACGTCAATTTGTCTGCCTTGATACTGATGGACGACTATCTCTTCTTGATTTGGAAAAGGATAAGATCAACGTAATTGAAGAAGTGGAAACGTATTCCTTTTCGGGAAATGGTAACTATTTGATTACTGTGGAAGGAAAAGCGAAGCAGCGTGTATTACAGCTCAGGAATAGTGGAGGAGAGCTATTGCAAAGTATTGCTGGGATTGATCAATTCCGTATGAGTAGTTCCAAGGATGCGCTTGTCTGTACCATTGAAAACGGTGGCGTTTACCAAGTACTGATGGTGACCTTTGGGTCAACTATAGGGAAATCAGTAGTAGCTGAAAGTGGTAGTGCGAAATTTTCGCAACTGATATGGAATGCTGATGGTCAATCTGTTGCTTTTCTAAGAGAAAATAAAGATAGTATCAGTGGAATTAATCGTCCGGCTGTTTTCTGTTTTTCTGTAAAGAATACTACATTATTTCAGTTGGAGCCCAATAAAATTCCAGATAGTTTCTATGTGGAAAGCGAATTCGCGAGTGGTTTGACGCTTTCTCCTGATGGTAAAAGGGTATTTTTTACTATTAGAAAGGAGGTTGCCATAGCAGAAAAATTTGATGGGGCACAGGTATGGAATGGCAATGATGCGGTTGTTTATTCTGAAAGGCAGACTGTGGAAGATCTCGAATTTAATACCAGAATCGCTGCATGGTGGCCGGAGCAAGATCGTTTTATGCTAATTACCGATCAAAGTAAACCCTTCGGTTTTCTGAATGCCAGTCAAGATTTTGCTATTACTTATAATAAAAACGATTTAGGACCGCAATATATAATGGAGCGGAATGTAAACTTCTTTGTTACTGATCTAGAAACGGGACAGAGAAATTTACTTTTAGAAAACCAGTCTACACAACTAGAAACATTAAGTTTGTCACCTGGCGGAAAATATTTTGCTTATTTTAAAGATAACGATTGGTGGGTTTATAATTTTTTGACTGGTGCCCATTCTAATGTTACAGGGCGGCACGAGCTTCAATTAGCGGACTGGGAAGATAAAATTTGGCCAATTAACTACCGGATTGTAGGCTGGGGTGTTCATGACGAATATATTCTAGTTTATGATCAGTTTGATATTTGGCAAATAGATTTTAAAGGAAATAAAGCTGTTCGACTTACTAGAGGGAAGGAGTCGGGAATTACATTTCGGATAGCTCCGCCAGTTGATAGGGAATTTTTTGTACCCTATTTTACTGGACATATTGATGCAGCGATCAATACTAAAAATAAAATAATGTTAAGTGCGAAAAGGAATAATGAAAGTGGTTACTTTATTCTTGGTCCAAAAAAGAACGTAGAACCGATTTTTTTTGGTGATTTTCTTACTACAAAAATACTAAAAGCCAGCAAAGCGAATGTGTATGTTTATGAATCACAAAAATATAATAGTCCGCCAGAATTAAGCATAAGCATGGGCAAGGAAGAAACGAATACAAAACTCTATCAGAGTAATTTACAGCATTATAAATATGCGTGGGCAAAGCAGGAAAAGATCTATTATCGGGATTCAAAAAACTCTCTTTTAACTGGGATCTTGTACTACCCTGCAGCTTATAGTCCAGAAAAGAAGTATCCAATGATTGTACATATTTATGAAAAGCAATCCTATTTACTTCATTATTACATCAATCCATCGCTCCATAATATGGCAGGATTTAATACCTCTAACCTAACTGCTCAAGGTTATTTTGTGCTGCTCCCTGATATTGAATATGAGTTGGGAAATCCAGGGGTATCAGCTGCAGATTGTGTCATTGCTGCCACCAAAGCGGTTGTAAGTAAAGACTTAGTCGACAATTCTAAAATTGGATTAATTGGACACTCTTTTGGCGGATATGAAACCAATTTTATACTGGGGCAGACCAATTTGTTTGCAAGTGCTATATCAGGGGCTTCTGTTTTTGATCTTGCTGGATGGTATCTTTCTATCGGTTGGACTTTTGGAAGACCAGAGATGTGGCGATTTGAGAGCCAGCAGTGGCGTATGGGAAAATCTTTGTTTGAAGATAGGAAAGGATACGAACGTAATTCGCCGCTCAACTTTGTCGATAAAATAGAAACGCCTGTACTCATTTGGACAGGAGAAGAAGACAGGCAAATCCATTATTATCAAAGTATTGCTTTTTATCTTGCGATGCAACGATTGAAAAAAAGCGCCATCTTACTAGTGTATCGCGGAGATGGTCATGCATTGGTAAAAAAGGAGAATCAACAGAACTTTGCTCATCGAATAGAAGATTGGTTTGGCTATTATTTAAAAGGAGAATCACCCAAAAAATGGATTGCTGAAGGAGTACAATAAGAAATGCAGGTCATAAGAAATTATGACCTGCATTAATTTTACCTTAAAAGGTTATTTAAGGTTTGTGGGTTAATAATACAGAACAGTCCGCTGTTGGCGAAGGTTTCGCATACATTTGATCTGTTCCGTCAACACAAAGCACAACTCCGATGTTGTTACAGATTTTTTGTGGCTGACAATTGAATGGAGTTGTACGTTTAAAACCCTGCACGCCAGCGCTTTCAGAGTTAGTTGTCGAATCACTAGTGCTTACCGCACCTGCCGATGCCAACACAAAGGCGACAACGGGGAACATCATTTTAATTGCTAAAGATTTCATAATATTAAAATTTAAAAATTAACTAATGTGATCTACTCTTTTTTACAGGTTTTCGATCTAACCCCTGATACTGGCCGGTATGTCTTTCAATTAATTATTGTATTTATTTTTCAATGCTGCAGCTAGTTTGTAAGAAACAATGTTGGACCCTATTATTGCAAAAAAATGGGTATTGGTTACTATAAAATCATCAATTTTTTCACCGTCAATTTTGTAGATGTAAAAGCTCATTAAATAGGATTTCGTTAGAATGTCGTATACATCGATAACATTTGCATTTTTCCACATTTTTATTTCATCATATCTCCCAGGTAATGTTGAGTTTACGAACAACAGGTTATTATGGATTGCGCTAACTCTGTTTACCAATAATGGGGGTGCTGAAAATACCCTCTGCTTCTTCGCCTTTACATATGCAATTTTGATTTTAGCTTTAGAAGTGGTATCAATTGTGTTTCCGCGATGCACAAGGTTAAGATATTGATCTGTAACCGTATATTGATTGCGGTAGTAGTATAAGTAAACAAATTTTCTTTGCTGTTGACTGTACTGCATTGTTCCATCTGTATCGAATAATCCATCAATTTGTTTCTGAAGAAGTTCATGAGCCGATTTTTTAATTTGGCCATCGTTGAGGTTTACAGTTGCTAAAAGATTTTCTCGAGTATGGCTGAGCGTTCGAATTATGATGGTTGCGGAATCAATGAGTACTGCTTTTGTGAAACCGGGGATTTTTCTGGATTGTAAAACGGCTTTTCCATCACTTAAATTTCCTTTAAAAATTATGGGAACTGTACCGTCGAATAAATAAAAGTGGGGTGGAAGTACTCGTAATTGAATATTATGGAATTTGAACAACGTATCCGTAATCTTGATGTGCTGGGTTGTGATCACTTGAAGTGCTGTGTCCAATGTAGTTATCAATGCTGGTGCCGAAGTATTTCCCAGAAATAGCTTACCATTGCTTTCGCCAGCAAAGTAAAAGGAATTGAATTTCAGGTTTTCTACAGTAATTCGTTTGGCAGGAAAGGGAGGAAACCTTCTCACAAAGTTATTGCGATGTTGCACCATGTCTTCAGAAATAAGAAACAGCCCAGCCATTAAAACTACACTTAGTAGCGATATTGCTACAAGACGTATGCTGATATAAAATCGCGGTTTATTCTGCCAATCATTGGAAAGATACAAAGCTGTCGCTGCAAGTATTACCATTGCAATATTGAAGATAAGATGCTCTGTCCAGTTCATGTTTTCAAGGATGCCTCCGCAAGAGCAGGGTACAAATGAGCTGTAATTGAGTATTATGTAGATATAAATTGTAAATAGTAGCATCAGTCCAAATGCCGAGAACAAGCCTATTATTCTGGTTTTTGGTATTGATAGCAAAATAGCTATTGTAAATTCTACTGTTAGTACTGCATAAGAAATATATGTAGCAAAGGCAGTAAGTAAAGGAGATTGAGCAAGCTGTATCTGAAAGTTGTGAAAATCCAGTAGTTTACTGACTGCTGAATAGATGAAAAGCAGTATGAATAAGTAACTAATACTGATCGTGAATTTCTCTTTGAATGTAGCAGTTACTTTCATTGTACTGTTTTTTTTAGTACTGTAAAATTGTAAATAAAAAACATATAACATTATGCAAATCAGGCATTTCGTTATTCAAAAAATAAAACAGTGCAAAAGTATTAGGGTAGAAGATCTTCTTCGGGTCTTGATAGATCACTTGGTTTGTAGCCAAATCTTTTTTTGAAGGCTTTATAGATGTTAAGATAGCCCTTAAAGCCGTTCAGATATGCAATTTCTTTTAAAGAAACAGCTGTTTGCCGGATCATTAGATTTGCTCTTTTCAAGCGTTCCTCTTGATAAAAGTTATAGACACTTGTTTTGAAAAAAGTTCTAAAACCATTTTTTAATATGTGTTCTTCAATAGCAAATATTTGTGCCAAGTGATGTAAAGTGGGTAAAGGTTCATCCAGATGACTTAGAATATAGTCATGTAAATTTTGTACCGCAGTCACTTCATTGTGTTTGCGAATTTTTGAACCAGAGAGACGGTCATTAATGTCACGCATCTCTTCAAGTATGGTTGATACTGAACTTACAATTATTTCATCGCTATATAGTAATCGTGATACTGTGCAAAATGATGGCAGTAGGTGATTATCACCAGTAATGAAAATTAATTGCAAAGTAGTGGTGTAATTGGAGTTTTTATCTAATTCATCAAGAATACCATTCCAAAGATCTTTCGATTGCTGATCAATCAATTTTCCAAAATCGGTATTGACAATTATATCTGGTTTATATTTAAGAGTGTGTGGCACCTCATTATTAAAACTCAATAAAACAAAATCATTATCCAATACAAATGTTAATTGAATTAGATTTTGGTCTGGATAGTAAGTGCTGATATATCCTGATGCCAGACTTATTTTTTGGAGATCTTCTGCAATTTTATTTAATGCGACAGCAATATTTTTTAATTCATCATTACTATTATCCTGGATGCGGAAGGTCATATTTCCAGTTGCCATTTCGAACAGCATTTGGTAAATACGTTTAATCCGGACCTGATTAAATTGGTCTGACATAAATATATAATTTGAAGTGATTTGCTGGTGGAAGAAAAGGAAAAAACTTTACAAACGTATCAAAATAAATTATTTGAAGCTAAAAGTATAGTGTTCAATTCGGGAATTGAATAGGTGTTTTTTAGAAAAAAGTGAGCGGTAAATCGTTTTTTAATTTCATAATTAAATAATAATATATCGTTGTGATCTTTTTATAAGGGCAAAAAGGAAGTTGTACTGAACCTTTATATCGTTGCTAATTTCCTTTAGCATTAGGAAAATCTAAAGGGGATAGAAAATATCAGATTGTTTTTTGTTCCTTTTTTGCTTTAATCGTACAGAATTTGTCTCTTAGAATTTTCATGTCTTCACCTACTTTTTTATCTAAAACTTTGGCATAATGTTGTGTGGTTCTCAAGTTTTTATGACCAAGCATTTTGCTAACACTTTCAATTGGGACGCCATTTGTAAGTGTTACAGTGGTTGCAAAAGTATGACGGGCAATATGGAAAGTGAGTTCTTTATCAATCCCGCAAACGCCCGCAATCTCTTTCAGATAGGAATTCATTTTCTGATTGCTCAAAATAGGGAGAAGTTTGTCTTGGTTACAGCATTCTGGATGATTTTCGTATTTATCGATAATCATTTGCGTAACCGGAAGAATTGGGATTTTGGATGCGGTTTCTGTTTTCTGTCTGTGAGTGAAGATCCATTTCTCCCCATCTATACCCAAGCTTATATGTGATTTTGTCAAGTTTTTGACATCAATGTACGCTAATCCCGTAAAGCAGCTGAAAAGAAAGATATCGCGTACGAGGGATAGTCGTTCCGTTTTGAAATCTTTGTTGATGACGGTCTCGATTTCGTCCTCTGATAAATACACACGTTCGACTTCTTTTACTTTGTAATTGCTGAAAGGGGTTCTATATAGCCAATGATTGGCTAAACAGATCTTGATTATTTTACTGAATTTCTTGATGTATTTCAGTGCGGTATTGTTTGTACAATTACGCACGCTTCGTAAAAAGAATTCATACTCCATTATAAAGGCATGATCTATTTGCTTGATGTTGATATCTGATACTTTGTATTTCCATTCCAGAAATTCGACCGTATGCTTTAAAGAAGTGTTGTAATGTTCGAATGTTCCAAGAGGATATTCCTTTCCTAGCAAGTCCAGGCTTATTTTTTTTAGAGGAAATATGTTTTATTACTTTTTTGATTTAAAATATTCTTTTCCGTCCTAAAATAAATCTATCACAACTTGTGAAGTGCTTGTGAAACTCATCCATTTTTTATAATAAAATTTGCTCCATCAAAAAAATATTGAAGCAGTTTAGAACCTAGTAGGTCATTAATATTTATCTAGAGAATTTTAAAATTTTAAGTTAATTAAAAGATGTTTTTTTTAATCAAATAAACATAGTTAAACAGCAAATTCAAATGTGATAGCTAATAATGATCTTGTTGCGAGTAAGAATATTTTTGAAATGCATCCTTCAAAAATATATTGGGATTTATAAGTTTTAACCTTTATAAGATAGGCTCATGAATATAGATAGAATGGAATTTATAGCGTGGATGGAACGAATCATGGATCGTTTTGATGTTTTGAATGAAAATATGAATGAAAATCAAAAGAAACGAAATAACATTGACGGAGAGGAATTGCTTGATAATCAGGACCTTTTGCAGATGCTGAAAATTAGTAGTCGTTCACTTCAACGTTACCGTTCATCAGGTAAGTTACCTTATTACACAATCAGTGGGAAGATTTATTATAAACTAAGTGATGTCCATCAATTTATAAGGGATAGTTTTAGTGCCCCTCTCAAAGAAAATAGACAAAACAGGACAAGTCAAGCCAGATGAAGTCATTATTTGATTAGAAGTTTCCTGTCTCATTATTTTCGGATAATGAAATTTTAAATAATGTTGTAATGAACGAACAACCAATTGATAAACCAAAATTTATAGGACAACTTTCAGATGTCTTATTAGTAATCGATACCAAAAAAAAAGAAAATTGAAGAGTCCAAGGATATTGGAAAGGATCAAGAGCGGCAAACGGTAGCGCCTAAAAAAAAGAATGAAAACCAGTTCGTGCGTATAGACAAACACGGAGATGTGTTTACTAATTTTTTCACCAATTTCTACCATCAATTTAAAGATCCTACTCATTTTTCCTTTTTTAGCTTTTCAGCACAGCAAGCAATTGCTGTAGCTAACGAGATAAAAAAAATGACTAAAAATCTTAGCAAAGATGTAGAAAAAATAAAACCCAAAAATGAAATAAAAATAAATTATAAACAAGAAAATAAGAATACTATGGAAACAACAAAATCAACAACGGAAACGGAAAACCGTTACAAATTAGAACAAATCGATTGGAAATCAATGGCTAATCTCGGATTAACTAAAGAACGACTTGAGAAAATGAATGTCCTTGAACCTTTACTAAAAGGCTACAAAACAAATGAATTAGTTCCTGTTACTCTTGATTTAGGGACATCAATTACTAAAATGGATGCTAGGCTTTCGCTACAAGCAAAAGAAGATGGGCAAGTAGTATTGGCAATCCACGGAATTCGAAAAGAACCTCAACTGCATTTTAAATTCTTTGGTCATGAATTTACAAAGGAAGACAAAGATAATTTGCTGAAAAATGGAAATATGGGGAGAGTTGTTGACTTGACAAATCCCAAAACTGGCGAGACAATTCCATCCATTATCAGCGTTGACAAGTTAACCAATGAGCTCATTGCGCTACGTACAACACTCATTAAAATTCCAGAAGAAATCAAGGGAATTAAGCTTGATGATCAACAAAAACATACATTGTCAGAAGGTAAATCGTTGTATCTAGAAGGTATGATTTCTAAAAAGGGAGAGCCATTTAATGCTTCAGTACAGTTTAATGCAGACAAGCGATATGTAGAGTTTTTGTTCGATAGAGGAAATAGCAACAAGCAAACAGAAAAGCAAGATATTGAAGCTCCAAAAGCTTTTCGAGGGAAAGAATTGGATACTGCGCAATTTGAAAAATTCAAAGAAGGACAGACCGTGTATGTAAACGGATTGGTTGATAAGAAAGGCAAAGAATACCAAGGTTATATCACATTCGATAAAGATACAGGAAAAACAGATTTTTCTTTTGACAATCCTAATAAATTAAAAGAGAAAGCACAACCAAAAGAGGAAAATAAAACACAAGTTGCTGTAAATTCAGAAGGTAAAACCAACGAGGCCACTAAAAATAGTAAAGAGCCTCTGAAAAGCAAACAGAGTAGCCCTGAAACTGAAAAGCAACAAGAACTGCAGGAGAAACCCAAAGAAGCCAAATCAAAAGTGCGAAAAATGTAATTACGCTAAAGACTTGTTCAGATGAAAGTAGTAATTGCAGAAAAACCAAGTGTTGCTCGGGAGATTGCTCTCTTGTTAGGAGCTACAGAAAAGGAAGAAGGTTACTTGATGGGAAATGGGTATCAGGTAACCTGGGCGTTCGGGCATTTAGTGTCTTTAGCAATGCCGGAAGATTATGGAATTAGTGGGTTTCAAAGAGAGGCTTTGCCTATATTGCCTAATCCATTCTTATTGACAGTACGTAAAGTAAAAAAAGACAAGACTTATAGTCGTGATCTTGGGGCATTGAAACAACTCAATACTATTGATCAACTATTTAAAAACTGCGATAGTATTATTGTGGCTACCGATGCAGGACGAGAAGGCGAGCTTATTTTTCGGTACATTTATGAATATTTAAACTGCTCTAAACCTTTTGAACGGTTATGGATTAGTTCGTTAACTGAAAAGGCAATTCTTAAAGGATTTGAGAATCTAACATCAGGAAAAGACTTTGATAGTTTGCATGATGCAGGAGTAGGAAGGAGCCGTGCAGATTGGTTAGTAGGAATCAATGCGTCGCAAGCACTTACTGTTGCGAGTGGTAGAGGTGTTTTTTCGTTGGGTCGAGTTCAAACACCTACACTTGCACTAATTTGTAAACGATTTTTAGAAAACCAGGCATTCAAAATTGAAGAATATTGGCAAATTGAATTAGAGCATAACAAAGAATACATTGATTTTAAAAGTCTTTCCATACTTAAATGGGATGAAGGTAAAAAGGCTGAGTATGTATTGAAAACAGTGCATAAGCATGGAAGGTTTTCAGTGATTGCCAAAGAAACCAAAACTGTTAATGAGCAGCCACCATTATTATTTGATCTTACCGCATTGCAGAAGGAAGCTAACACAAGGTTAAGTCTAACGGCTGAGGAAACGCTCAATATTGCTCAAAGTCTTTATGAAAAGAAATTCATTAGTTACCCACGTACTGGGAGTAAATTTATTCCTGAAGACATGTGGGAAGAAGTTTCTAAGTTGATAAGGATAACGGAAGAGATTGAGAAATTCAAACCTATAGTTGCTAAAGTGAGATTAAACCGTTTGAATAAAAGGATCGTCAACGATTTAAAAGTAACCGATCATCATGGTATATTGATCACTGATAAAATTCCATCGGCTTTATCAGCAAAGGAGAAGGCAATTTACGAAATGATTGTGTATCGATTATTAGAATCAGTTTCTCCTGTTTGTACTAAAGAGATAACGAACATTGTACTACAGGTTGCACATTATGATTTTGGATTAAAAGGAATTAAAATTCTTGATGCAGGTTGGAGAGTTATCAAAGGTGATTTTATTGATGAAGATAAAGATCCAATTCAAGAATTACCAACTCTAAAAATTGGTGATGAAGTAAAGATTAAGACAGCAAAAATAGTAGCAAAGAAAACGAAACCACCAATTATTTATACGGAAGCAAGTTTGTTATCTGCAATGGAGAACGCCGGGAATCACATTGAAAACGAGCAGGAACGCAAAATAATACAAGGTGTAGGAATTGGTACCCCAGCAACTAGAGCAGCCATTATTGAAACACTTTTTAAGAGGGAATATGTCAAACGCGATAAGAAATTACTGCTGCCGACAGAAAAAGGATTAAAGGTCTATGAATTGGTAAAAGACAAAAATATTGCTAATGTAGAATTGACTGCAAACTGGGAACTAGCTTTGCAAAAAATAGAGAATAAGGAATCTAATTTAGCAACTTTCCAGAAAGATATAGAAACTTTTACAAGGTCTTTAACTCAAGAAATACTTGATTTAGCAATAGCCGTAGAGAGCCAACCGGAGCTACTTTGTCCAAAATGTAAGGTGCAAAAATTGATTATTCGAGACAAGTTGGTTAAATGCAAAAAGGAAAACTGTAATTGGGTTCAGTTCCGAAATATATGCGGCATACATCTCAGCCTTGTGGATTTGGAAACTTTAATAACTAAAGGAAAGACCAGTCTTTTGAAAGGAATGATAAGTAAATCAGGAAAGAAATTCGATGCTTTTATAGCTATGGATGAAGGAGGAGAGACCTCTTTTATATTTCCCCAAAAGAAGAAAAGGAAATAAATTAGTTGATGGATCTCTACTTGTTGTAGTAAAAAGTAACTATTACTAAATCTGCAATTCTCGCAGAAAAGATGAATCTAAGAAATTTGAGTAGCAACTCAAATTATAAAAAGGAAGGCTATAAGCAGGATAGGGCTGGAATGCAGTGGAGCGTAGGAACGGAGCGTAAAGCAATGAAGCTTTATCCTGCTTATATAAGCCTGACCGACCGCAAGGAATGAACGTGCGGAGCTGAGGAACGGAACAGCGTAAAAGAAACAGCTGCTTATTTTTAGAGGGCACTGAAAAAGTCTTTTTAGGAATTAATTGTTAATAAAAAGGAGTAGAAAACTATAGTTTTTTGCTCCTTTTTTCGTATTTTTAATGGTACCCAAAAGGCTTTTAGATGTTAGTTCAACAACAAAAAATTCAATTCAGTCCGTACTCTTCGTTATATGATTTAATCGTTCCCAAGGACAATATGCTAAGAAAAATCAATGAGTTGATAGATTTTTCATTTATCTATGATGAGTTGCTAAATAAATACTGTACAAATAATGGTCGCACAGCAGAAAGTCCTGTGCGTATGTTCAAGTATTTACTTCTGAAAACAATTTATACCGTTTCAGATGTTGATGTAGTGGAGCGTTCCCGTTTTGATATGTCCTTTAAGTATTTTTTGGAAATGGCACCAGAAGAAGATGTTATCAATTCTAGTACGTTAACAAAATATAGAAAACTACGTTTGAAGGACACCGACTTATTAAATCTATTGATTAGTAAAACGGTGACTATAGCCGTTGAAAAGGGCATTATCCGTTCTAAGTCTATTATAGTTGATGCCACACATACTTTATCGAGATCAAATCCATTTTCGGCAATTGAAGTATTGCGTGAGCGTTCAAAACTACTGCGAAAAACGGTTTATTTATTTGATGACCAATGGAAAGAACGTATGCCAGAGAAGAACAATACCAATGAATTAGAAATGGAATTGGCCTATTGTAAAGAGTTGGAGAGACGGCTAGAAAAAGAACAATCTTTAAGTTCTATACCTGCGGTGAAAGAAAAATTAAACTTGCTTAAAGAAACGATAGAAGACACTCAGGAAAATTTTACCTTATCAAAAGATACAGATGCTAAAATGGGGCATAAATCCGCTGATAGTTCCTTCTTCGGCTATAAGACTCATTTAGCGATGACCGAAGAGCGCATCATTACAGCAGCTGTAGTCACATCAGGCGAAAAAGGAGATGGCCCGGAGTTACCTAAACTTTTAGAAATTAGTCAGGAAAACGGAATCGATGTTGATACAATTATTGGCGATGGAGCCTATACAGGAAAAGAAAATCTCAAACTCACAAGTGGGCAAAATATTAAAGTGGTAGCGAGACTAAATGTTACAATAGCTCAAGGGGCTAGAAAAGACGAAGATAAATTTGATTACAATAAAGATGCCGATAGATTTATTTGTCCTGCTGGTCACATGGCTATACGAAAGGCTCGCCTAGGCAAAAAAAATGTTGGAACCAATCAAAAACAAACCTACTATTTTGATGTGGAAAAATGTAAGACCTGCTCTTTAAAAGAGGGTTGTTATAAAGAAGGAGCCAAGACAAAAACATATTCGGTGTCCATAAAATCGGACTTACACCAAGAACAAATCAGCTTTCAAGAAACTGACTATTACAAAGAAAAAGCAAAACACCGATATAAAATAGAAGCGAAAAATAGTGAGTTGAAAAATGTACATGGTTATGATAGAGCAATATCATATGGCATTACCAATATGCAAATGCAAGGTGCAATAGCAATTTTCGCAGTCAACTTAAAAAGAATACTCAAATTAATGTAGGAAAATCAAAGCTACATGCGCATACACTCAATGAGCCTATAAAAGTCAAAAATCGACTCATATAACCTATAATAAAAAACAGTTGTAAAAATTAAAACGCTCATAAAGGATCTTTAAAATCCTGTTATAAGCGTTTTTTTATTGTCTAAAAAACGACTCTAATCAAAATAAGTGAAGTTTTTCAGTGCCCTCTATTTTTAAGCGGCTGTTTTTTTTATGGGCTGTGAAGTGCCTGCGAAGGGTAGGTATGCCGAAAAATAGATTTTGTTTACACCTTAATCATGAAGGCATACCGACGGGAGCAGCCGAACGGAGCAAAGTGAATAACTGGAGTGAGACTGACTTAATACTTCTTTGACTAAGAGCTTATCGCCTTAGAGTAAATGAAGTTGGATCTATCTATATATAACACATTAAGCCAAGTGTATATATTGCTTAAGGATGTGTGTCACTGGGAAAAGCTTCCATAATAGTTTGGATTGGGATGCTATATAGCTCAGAAATTAAAGTGTTTTAACGATATTTCCAATTTGAATTTGTAGATATTAAAATACTCAATTAAAATAAGTAAAAACTCCATTTTAAAGTTTTATGAGCAACATCTAGGCAGATGGGTATATATGTTTGAATTCGACCATATCCGACTAAAAAAAGGAGATAACGGTCGTTTCTGCAATTCAAAAAGGTAAATCAACAGATTCGTCGTTTTTGCTTACATCGTTATAAAAATCAGATAAATTATCTGTTTCATCTTGTATAATTGAATAATATTTTTCGATCATTTTTACTTCATTAGAAAAGCCTTTACATGTTAAATTTTCTATTAATTCTTTTCGACCTATAATTGTCTTTGAATTTTCAGATCTATATGTGCTGTTATCCATTTCTTCAATGAAATCTTTTGTATTTTCCCAATAACCAGCAGATGTAATGAAAATAGCTTTTAGCTTGTAATTTTTTGGATTTTTGTCTTTGTAAAATTCTTTAGCAAGCCCCATAGATTTATTAAAGAACCATTTTAATGTTGCTTTAGTTTTAGTGTCACCTAAGGAAACAAATGTACCATCACGTAGCCCTTTTAGTTCAACAAAAATAATCTCTGGTGGATGGCTTGAATTTATTATATAATCAAATTCATGTTTTCTTAAACCCATTTTTAAAATTACATTCTGTTCAAATGTAGCTTGCGGATATAAAACCTTTAAAAAAGGATACATCAGATACTCAAATAAAGTACCCCTAAGATCTTTTAGTGCACCTTCCTGACCAGAGTTTTTAATAGATTCTAAAATGGATTCCACAGATTGATCTAAATTTTGATCATTTTGTAGAAGAAACGGCAGTTGGTTGTATTTCTTAAGGATTTCGAATATTTTTGATCCAAAAATGGCACTCAAATTAAAAGAGATTATTCCATTTTTTCGCATCGTAAAAAAAACTTCTTTACTGCATTCACGATAAATTATTATCGGTAATGTTTTCCTTTTGTCCTTTTTTACAGAATTAATATTAATTTGAATTCTTGCTAAAAATGCATCCAAATGTATTTGTGAATATTCCGTTGCCAAAACAATATCTAAAACCACTAGCGTTTGCTTTTCCTTAGATACCGCTTTAGCTCCTAAAATCTCATTTATTCCGGTACTTTTTGTATATGCACAAGCATCCCAAAATAAATTGTTGTGAATAATACCAAGTGCAGGATTCCTTTTATTCCGATATATAAAAGATGTGTTATCAATAATATTTGAATTGACAAGCCAAGACATGATGTCAGGTATTAAGTTACAATCCATAATCATTTTTTGATAATGAGTGCTCATCATAAAATACTCATGAGGAGCATTAAACACTTCCTTAGACTCCTTTTGAATTATATAACGATTATTATTTAAATCTCTCTTTTCATAAATAAAATCCAATCTGGTTAATATTTTTATAATATCGTCTAATGAACTAATTTTCGTCGAAGCGTCTTCACTGGGAGCTGCAGTTATTTTTAATGCTTCGTAGTAAGACACAATACCTTCATTTAATTCGAGTAGAATAATCAATCTATAAATCGGTGGCCTAGTTCTTTCTGCGATTTTTTTAATCGAATCACGATCTAATTCGTAGGTATTGCAGTAATATATAAATTGCCCATTACCAAAAGTGGATGGTTTGGAAGATTTAATGATATTTTTTGCTACAGCTCTTCCAACAATTTTTCTCGAATAATCAGCAGAAATTTCGAAATGGTCAATTAGTTTTTCATGAATATCTTTTGCAGCCAGATATAAATATTTCTTAAGTAGTTCATCCAGAAATGAATTGTATTTATCTTGTAATGATGTTTTTTTGATTTCCATTTGTCACACTGCCCTTATATAATTATTTTTATTATTACGCTAAGCTTTTTTTTTTTTAATCGGATACAATTCTAATATGTAAACACATTGTTTTCAATGTATTATTTTTTTTAAGTTTAAATAATAGTAGTAATATAATTGGAACATCAGAATTCTTTTGTCCGAAAGTACATGAAATAAATGATATTATTTACTTGAAAAGGAATATAACACAGTTATGGTTATACAAATATAACTAAATGAATTACGTAGTTCATTTTCTGAAAGTGTTTACTACAGCACATCAATATTCATTCTCTTCAGAGTTAATAGACAATTGAATATTAAGAAAGAGAAACAGTTTACTTACTATCTCAAATTAATTGTTTTAGAAAAAAAAGATATTATTTTATGACTTCTTTTTAGGAGGTTTTAGTGAAGGCGTGTTACCTGGTGTGTCTTTATTATCTCGTTGACGTTTATCAGGTTGTCCAGTAGATGTTGCTATTCTTTTTGGTCCAGGTTTAAGTGCCATGTTTCAGTTTTGTAATTGGTTGTTAATCAAATTTATAAAAAAAACTTAAGTTTTACTATCATCTTAGTAATATTAAAAACAATTTTTTTAAAGAAATAATCTTAGGTTCAAAACAAATATGTGGGATGAATTACGGTTTAAGATTAAAAGCCTTTTCCATCATTTCCAACTCTGCTCTAGAAATTCCTATTTCTGTGGCTATCGCTTTCCAGTTGCTTGTAACTTGGGTGACTTCTTGAATAATGTTTTCCATTTGTGAAGTATTCAATCTAAAATACTCCCCAACACTTTTAGCTAATTCAAAATCCAACGCATTATTATCCATATCAATATTAAGAGCTAAACCATCTTTGTCTATGGATGGGTTAAGGTCGTAAGCAGGGGAGAGTATCCAACCTCCTTTGGTTAAAATAAATCCATGGTTACGCAAATGATCATCGGTGTTTGAAATAGCGATATTAAAAATGATTCTGCGCCATAGTTGGTGTAAATTTTCTTCGACGTTTGCACCTTGATTACTGATGAATTCGGCAATATCTAAATAACTTGCGGGATTATCTCTTATAGTATCTTCATTGTTGCCTGTCATTGTCATTGCCGAAGCAAAATGAATTCTTTCACCGTTCTCTCTGTCAAAGCGTTTGGTAAAGAAAGTATTGTGCTTGCCCATGATTTTTTCAATTCGACAGGGCGCCATTTTGATGCCCGCATTGGTAGCCAATTTATAGGCTAAAAATTCCCAAGCTGCTTTGTCTACAGTATCTGTCTTGGAGGGGAATTTAGCAATCCAAAGACTTTTATCGTTGTCTAAAATATTGGCTTTGGGTCTAGCACCTCCCAATGAGGATCCCGGTGCCATAAGGACCGATAACCATTTATTGACCTCTTCATTATCTTTGTCATTTTCGAAATTAGCTGCTGCATTTTGAAGTTCTCTGATGGAGGACCAGGGCGGGGTGGAAGTAGTTTTATTATTATCTAAGAAATCTCCATGCGGGTCGGTTTTAAATCGTAATGCTCCCATGCGACTTTCATCATATACACCTAGTAGAAAATCAATATCATAGAGTGTTTTTGGCTTTTCGTTCCTTTCTCTAGCAAGTTGGGCTTCTAGACGTTTCATTAAGGTTCGTCCCCAAGTATCAGGCATGCTGTCTAAAAAAATGCCGAAGTTTTCTTTTTGGTTCGGGTATTGTGGACCACCATATAATTGAATGTCTGGATCCAGAAGGAATTTTTGTTCTGTTTTGAGCCAGTTCCTGTCGTATTCAAAACTAAATGCTTTTTTACCTTTGGCTTGTTGTGCTGATAAGACACCTATTAATTTTGGTTCCTGCATTTCTTGCCAATGGGCGTAAACGTAGATGTCGGTTTTACTTTGTGACATGTTTTGTGTTTTGAATAAGTGATCAGTTTAATTTGTTTCTAGCAAGTGATTACTTTAATAGGTCGAGGTCTTGAAGTTTTCTTCCTAGTTCGTCATCAGCGGCTATTTTTAAAAAATCGTCTTGCAAACCTAGTACTCTCAGAACATTAAAATAGGCACCTATTGCCACACTTGAGTTTCCTTTTTCTATTTGGTATAAAGTAGTTCTAGCAATATCTGCTCTTTCAGCAATTTGTATTGCAGTGAGCTTTCTTCTTTTTCGAGCCAATTTAATATTCTCCCCCATTTGCTCTAAAAGGAGTTGGTGTTTAGGGAATAAGACCTGCTTTCTTGCGCTCATTTTAAAAACGTTCATTAATATGAACAAAAATAGCGAATATGTACATAATAACAAACATTTAATAAAGGTTTATTCTATTTACGATAATTTATTTCACCTCTCTTGCACCAAATGTTGCAAATCAGGATCGTTTTTAATGCGTTCCAATTCACTTTCTATAATAAAAACAATATCTCGTTTTATCTGTTTATAATTAGCCTCAATTTCGATTTTCATATTATCTTGACCGTTTTCATCAACGAAAGGTAAAATAACGGGTATCTTTTTATAAGCTTTAGTTTCTGAAGCTACTTTTTCATTGTCTACCACAATTTCAGAATGGAAAATTTTCTGTTCTATGCGTTCGTCAAAGTTATCTGAAACAGCTCCCACAAACACACCCTGCGTAAGCGTGGAGATTTTTGATGATGGTATCAAGCTGTCTAATTGTGTAGAAATTGAGGTTGATTTGTCATTTCGATTGATAGTTAAACTCTGGCGTTTCTGTAATACTTTACCAAACCGTTCGGATAAGCTTTTGGCCGTTTCTCCTACAACCTGACCACTAAAGATGTTGCCCACCGTATTTTGAATGACCTTACTTTCCTTATCACCATAATCACGAGTCAATTGCGAATAATCTTGAAATCCCAAACATACCGCTACTTTATTGCTTCTAGCTGTGGCAATTAAATTATCTAAGCCTCTAAAATAAATCGTTGGTAACTCATCGATTATCACCGAACTTTTTAATTTTCCTTTCTTATTGATTAGTTTTATGATTCTCGAATTGTACAAACCCAAGGCAGCAGAATAAATATTTTGTCTGTCGGGATTGTTTCCTACGCAAAGAATTTTAGGTTCATCTGGATTATTGATGTCCAACGAAAAGTCATCTCCAGTCATCACCCAATAAAGTTGAGGTGAAATCATTCTAGACAACGGAATTTTTGCGGAAGCGATTTGTCCTTGCAATTGATCTTGAGCGCCACCTTGCCAAGCATCCATAAACGGTGACAAATAATTTTCGAGATCAGGGTAGGAAGTAAGGATAGTAAAAACATCAACATATTTCTTGTTTAGTAACTCTATGGCATGTGGAAACGTACAATGCTTTCCATTGTCATAAATTTTTAGAAACCAGATGATAGCGGCTAGTAATATAATGGGAGACTCCACAAAGAAATCGCCTTGTTTTTGTATCCAACTGCGGTTAAGATTCAACATAATGGTATAGGCAGATTCATAAGCATCTGAGATGTCTGTCATAAAATCTGGATTGATGGGATTGCAACGATGGCTTCTGCTAGGATCATCAAAGTTGATAATGTAGAATTTTGGTTTAACGGTATACTTGTCCGAATGCTTAAGTAAATGATTGTATGCAATGGTAGAAAGATCATCGAATTTGAAATCATAGATGTACATCGAAAATCCTTTCTCGATATGCTGCTTGATATAGTTGTTTATAATGGCATAACTCTTACCAGATCCTGGTGTTCCTAAAACTATGGAAGCTCGAAAAGGATTTACCACATTAATCCATCCTTCATTCCATTTGCCTTTGTAATAAAATTTGGTTGGCAGGTTAACGGAATATTCGTTTTGCATCAATTTGGTTTCTTGCATGAAGCTTTCATTCTCATTATTAAAAACATCGCTCATAAGATTGGTTCGTAGTATTCGACTGGTCCAAACTCCAGCCATCATTAGGGAAATGTAACCAACTGAAGTAGTAAGAATATACAACGAAATAGCTAAATCAGCAGATAACTTTAGCAATGGTGTGTTGAGGAAGAAAAGTATAAATCCAATGACTAAGGCAATGGATATTTTAGACCAGCTAATTTTTTCGTTTTTCACACCTTTTGTCCCCAAACAACTTAATGCTAACAATACCAAAGCAAAAATCTTGGTGTAGATGGTATGAGAGAATAGACTTGCAGTACGTTGAAAATTACCTAGAATCTTGTTAATGACTTGCAACGTCCAGCCCTTTTCTAAGAAAAAACTATAACAAAACCAGTAAAAGTGCATGAGTACTAGAAGGATACTCACAGCGCGCATGAAAGCCATTATTTTGGCGAGTCCTCTTAAATCATCTTCTCCTTGCATAATTAAAAAGTTAAAAATGTAACGAGCGAAAGTAGATCGAACGTAAAAGAACCTAAGTCAATTGACTTCCGTTGGCATCAGTTGGCGTTGGTTGTCTCGCTAAACTATTTCTTGCCTCGTTGATTGTTGCGTATTGTCCTTTTCTTTATTTGATTCGCAAATACTTGTTCTTCATAATCTTCACCTTGAGCATTTGGTAATAAAGTTCCAAGGCTTTCTATAAGTCCGAAATTAGTATTAGAATGGGTTGAATGATTTCCATTAAGAAAATCAAAAAGAGCATGCGGTTTTTCTGTTTGAGGTTTGGATTCAGTTTTATTGTTTTTTGATGAAATTGTTTTGGTATGCGGTCTCTCATTCTGAACTTTTTGAGTCCCTTCATTTTTCCATAAATCATTAAAAATGTTGGCAGATAAATTTTTACTTAATTGGGATCCATTCCACACAGTACGAGATTCATGGTCAATAAAAGTCATTCCGTATACACGGCCTTGATCATTTCTTCGAACAATTGTATTAACTCCTTGATCGACTAGTTGTTTTTTAAAATCAGTTTCATTATTCGTGGTATGCGTAGCCACCTCTATCGAATTTTTCAGGATGTCTTTAGAAGGTGCTGTTTTCATCTTCTCTTTAGCTTGTTCGAAATTCTTTTGCAAATTATCCATACCGGCCTGTTTTCCAAAAAGAGAGGATTTGAAAGGATTAGTTACCTTTTTTCCTTTCTCATTCACTGCAAAATAAACAAGTCCTTGCTTAGACTGACCGTGTATTTCTCCGGTTATTTGCTCAGCGGTAATATTAAAAAGAGAAAGTAGTGCATTATAAGCTCCTAAACTTTGATACTGATAATACCTTGGCAGATGTCGAATTACCGATGCTATTTGACTTTTTATATTGGCTACTTTGTAATCAACTGGTTTAAAAATTACTTCCTTCGGTTTTTGATTCTGTTCAGTTGCAGGAAGTAATTGATGTTTTTGCTCCAATGCACGGCACGCATTCATGGAACGTAATTTCTCATAGGAATCAGATAACTTTTTTCCGTAACGATCAACGCAGGTCGAAACGATATGAATGTGAGTTCGTTCAATATCGGTATGCTTAAAAACAACATAAGGCTGGTCGCCATAGCCCATAAGCTCCATATAGTCTTGTGCGATTTTTTTAAAGTCTTCATCACTTACACTATCTTTTGGGTTTGGGTTAAGAGAAATATGCAAAACAGGTTTTTCTGTTCGCTTGTTTGCCATTAAATACGGTTCGAAGGAACTATATAATTGGTTAACAGTAAACTCTCCATTGACTGTTTCTCTTATTCTATTAGTCATTAATATTGATCCATTTTCTTGATCTACTTTAAGTTGGTTATAAGAAAGTGCACCAATTACGTTTGCTCCACGACCAATTTTTGCTATCATTTTTCTCCTTTTTTCAGATGTGTTAATTCGAATTCTTCTGTTAATTGCGTTATGGAACGGCATAACTGAGCCAACTCGATTGTTTGTTTTTCCAATTTAAAGAGATAGGCTGCAGCTTTCTTTTCAGAAAAATTGCGGTACAATATCTTGACAATTTGATTGTAATTAACACCAATAGCACGAAACTGACCGTACAAAGTGGTTAAGCGCATGTAATAATCCATTGCTGCTAGATCTACTTTTACCGTTTTTATTTGCTTTTCAAATAACAGAGAAGTGATAAATAGTGCTTTATTATCCGCTCCCGAAGCTTCAAAAAGAGAAAGGAATTTAGCATTTTCCTGGTCTGTTAGTCGAAATACATAACGGTGGATGCTAGGATCCTTTTTAGGATTCCTACCGCCTTTGTGCTGCTTTTTGTTTTGTTGATTCTCCATCATCATTCTAATTTTAATTTTTAGAAAACCCCGACTTCGGAGGGTGTTTTAGCCCCGCGGCGGCGGCAAGTTGTTTTCAGGCACGGAATTCATTTCGAGTGCCTCAAAACACAACTTGCTCTGTTCTGGTGAACAGATAATCCGTTCGCCTGTCGGCGGAACAGATTTAATACAGCAGGGAAAAACGGCTTTAAGCCGTTCCAGTTCTTATTCAAATGTAGATTTGGGACTTTCATACTCTCATTTATTTACTTCTATAACAAAGTAAATCATTGATTTTTAGAATGGTGTAGTAGTAAGTATTGCCAAACATTGCCTTTGAACGCCAATGAGTTCATCGTTCTGAGATGGTTTGGAGTTACCAGCTTTCTTTGTTTCAAAGTTGTAAAAGGATATTTAAAAACAATTCTATATCCAATTTCAAACACAAATATCAAGGTTTAAGAGTAAGCAAGTATTTAGTAAAATAGTAAAGTATAAAACGATACAGTTGTACAACCATAAAAATGTAAAAGCATAAAAGCAGTAAAACAAATGAGCTTACATAATACCAATAAACAAGGCATAACTGTTGAAAATTGTATGAATCTACAATTGTAGATAAGTACATACTTAAGGCAAATTAATAGGGCAAAAACTTGTAAAGAAATACAAGAAGGTATGCAGCCGTACAGCAAAGCAATTTAGTAAATAGATAATTTTAAAATTATAAGTAATGGAAACAATAAATAAAACTTTCAAAATTAGTTTCTCAACTCAAAAGGGTGGAGTAGGGAAATCAACAATGACAACCTTGTTAGCTAGCGTGCTTCATTATCGATTGGGATTTAATGTATTGGTTTTGGACTGTGATTTTCCGCAGCATAGTCTCAGCAATATGAGAGATAGAGATCTTAAAACGGTGATGCAAAATGAACATCATAAGAGAGCGGCTATGAAGCAGTTTCAGTCGATTGATAAAAAAGCATTTCCTGTCATTCGTTGTAAGGCCGAGAATGCGCTAGAAAAAGCGTCAGAATATATAGATCAATCGAATAGTGATTGGAATATTATTTTGTTTGATCTTCCAGGAACTGCCAACACCAAAGGAGTTTTGACCACTCTAAAAGCAATGGACTTTATCTTTTCTCCCATTACTGCCGACCGTTTGGTAGTAGAAAGTACTTTGGGATTTGCCAAAGCATTTTTACAACTTCCAGAAACAGATGGAGGGAACAAGAACTTACAATTTTGGTTGTTTTGGAATCAAGTAGATAGGAGGGAAAAGACTAGTTTGTATAAGGCCTATCAAAGTGTAATAGAAGCATTAGGCCTTTCTATAATGGAATCAAAAATAATGGATAGTAAACGTTTCCGAAAGGAAACGGATGACACTAGTAATTATATCTTTAGATCTAGCCTGCTTCCTGCTGAGCCTAATTTGATGAAGATAACTAAGCTTGATCTCTTTGTAAATGAATTTCTCAAAATCATAAACACTTAAATCTTTTCTTATATGGAATCTGATAAAAAGCACAACCGTTTTCAAAAACCAGTTGTAGATGAGGATTACCTCATGAATATTATGAGTGGGGATGAAGCGATCAACAAAGATAAAAACACAAGCCAAAGTGTCGAAGCTACCGAAAATAAGCCCAAAGAGAAAATTCGTGTAAGCGCTTCAAAGAAACGGAATTATGAAGAAGTATTTCTCACTAACAGATATCCATCCGGTCGCAGTGGTAAAGTGGTGTATATAAGGCCTGAATATCATGAAAGACTCCTTCGAATTGTTCAATTGACAAGGGAAGAGAAAACAACATTGTATTCCTATATTGATAATATTTTAGAACAGCATTTTAATGATTTTGGAACCGAAATTCAGGAATTTTTTAATGAGAGAAACAAGCCGATTTTTTAATCAATGTATAATACTAAATAGAATGGAAACTGTAATTGTAATTTGTTTGCTCATCGTCATTTTCCTTTTGGCAAAGGATAAAATTGTCATTAAAAAATATAAGGAACAACAGCCAAGACAAGAGAAAAATAACTCGAGTCTCCCTGATATTATGGGGCAGCCTAAGCCTCAAAGAAGCCTTTCTGTTCCAAAGAAGTCCAATGACAGTCAAGAGCAAAAAGAGGTTCGTTTTAATGATAATTTTGATATAGAAATCGACGAAGATAAAGTCGAATTACAAATTCGAAAAGAAGAGCTAGAGGAAGTTTTTGGGAATGTACCTGATTTTGAGAATGAGGAGGAAGAACGGAATAGTTATGGACTATCCGATGGCGATAATGGTTTTGCCCAAGGGGTTACCTTTGAAGAGTTAAGTACTGTAAAAACGTTGTTAAATAAAGAGAAAATGAGACCCTCTCAAAAGGAAACAGCAACAGTCCTACTTCAGAAAATACAAGGAACCGAATTATTCGACCTATTGGAAAATTCCATCGAAGATGCTTCTCAAAAAATAGCCAAGCTGCTAGATGGTACACTTTCTTCAGAGACGGATTCTGGTTCTTCTATTTTGCTGAAAAATGATTTAGAGGAGTTTGATATTGGGGAGTTTGTGTGAACTACCCAATATCATTTTAACTTTTGGAAAGATTTATAATTTCTTGATTACTTTATGGAGGTTATCCAATCGTATAAGTTTATATTTATCACTTTCTATATTTTCTATAAGCATATCTAAATCAATTCGTTCATCATCATTTAACTTCTTATCAATTGAAGTAAAAATTATTATTTGTCTTTCTTCTATTTCTGAGCATGTCTTTAATAATGCTTTTAAACTATTTAAATTAGTTCTGTGTTGCCCTGGTTCATCAAACATGATTATACCGGGGTGGTTAATTCCATTTTGCAATAAAGCTAAAGTATAAGCCCAAATATTACGTACAAAATCAGAAGCTGAGGAGTTTATACGGACAGACTGAGGAACATTATCTTTTCTGTGATTTTTATAGACTGGAAAATATTTGAAAGGTTCTTTCCTATTAATAGATATCTGGTATTTTTCATTGCTTTCATAACCAAATCCGAAGAGAAAATCCTTGTATTGTGTCTCAAAACTAAATAGTTTATCCTCATCCTCTTGTTCTGATTTTCCTAGACCTCCCATCTTAAGATCATTATTATGGGACTTATTTGCGAGTTCAATTAATTCTGCTTTTAATTCTGCAATGGATTCTTTAAGCATTTTTAAATTTTCAATCTCTCTTTCAAGTTGAAGCTTTCTAACAATCTCTGATTCTGAGAAAGCTCTATCATCAGAAATTAAATCTTTTGAAATTGATTTAATTAATATTTCTTTTTGACGTAAGTTGTTTTTAAAATATGTAAGAAGTACTTCTTTTTCATTAATTATTTCGATTAAACTTTTAATTGAGGTTTGTATTATTTTTTTTTGACTTCTTAAAAAATTAGTATTCTCAGAAAGAGTAAGCTGTGGTATTTTTATATTTTTAGTGTTGATCAGATTTGTTGATACTGGCTGCGTACAAGTCGGACATTGATTTGTCCCATATTCATTAATAATATTTTCACTAAAAACTTTTTGTAGATTTATATGATCTATTATCTCAACTTCAACAATATTTAATTGGTTTTTTAAACTATAATCCTGCTGTTTATCAATACGTAGTTTACTTTCAAATTTTTCAATATACTCTTTTAGTTCAAAGTACTCTTGCTTTTGTTTATTGAATTCTAATACTGTTTCTTCACGATTTTCTTTTATAGTAGAAATTGGCCTGTTTTCTAATTCTTTGACCAATTCTGTTTTTCCCGTAATAAATTGATTAAAAGTAACTTTTTCATTTTCAGAGGTAGAAAAAACAACATTTATTTTGTCAATTTCTGATAAGTCTGTTGTCAATTCTTCGGGAACATTTATAATACTTGAACTTGTTTGTTTTTCTAAATATGAAAACGCTTTTATTTTTCTTTTCCAATCTTCTATTATAAGATTCTTTTCCTTATTAAGGATATCTTTTTCTGTAGAGAGGTGAATTTCATTTAAACCTAATAAAAATTCAACTATTTTTTCTTTTGCTTTAGTAATACCAAAGAAAGGCATTGTAGCAAAAAAGTCAGACCAACCTTTTGTTTGTTCAATGAATAATGCAGAGAATATTGTTTGAAGGTAGAGAGGGCTATAATTATCTGTTCGCGAACTATTACTTACGATAGGAAGTTCTACATTCATAAAACTACTTAACCAATTATAGAACCCATTTGCAGCTTCATTATTTCCCCTTGAATTGACAAAATAAACAAATTGTTGGATAACATTATTCTCATCATCTTTTAAATCTATAGATGAATTGTAAACGGTGATATTAGATGTTTTTACATCTTCTGAATTTGTTGTGATATATCTTTCTAAGTAAACAATCTCATTATTTTCATTTTCAATCTCTAATAAAATTTTAGATGATAGTACTTTATAATTTATTCCTTCATCCTCATCATTGAGCTTAATTGTAAATTCTTCTTTTAGAGCTTTATCTAATGCTTTTTCATTATGAGCACCGAGTAATTCCTCCATTCCTAAAGCATAATAAATACAAGTATTGATTGTTGTTTTTCCTCTGGAATTGGGTCCTGCAATTATATTTAAACCTCTTTTAAATTCAAACTCAAACCCATATAAATCTGCAATGTCTTCACTTCTGTCTGATAGAATTTCTGCTTTTAATTTATTTATTTTAAACATATATCTTTCTATAATAGTTTCCAATTAGCGTTTGCTGCTGTTAATCTTGATTTGGGTAATATTCCAATATCTCTTATTTTCTGTAATTCATCTTGAAAAAGTTCAAACTTATTTATTGAATTAATAATATCAATGCCCACATTTGTTATTTTTATCTCTAGTGCTTGACTTACAATAACCCTCTCAATATATCCATTAATTAAACCCAAAGCTAAAACCTCTTCTATTCCGTGTTCAAAAGTCCATGGGATCAGATCTTTTCTTACTTGATTTGATAAATCAAGTAAAATTTGATAATTATTTTCATTACGTAAACTCCAAAAAACAATATGTATTAATTCTAAACTGGCTTTTTTGGCAGTCGCGCAATGGTTAATTATAGCCAACAGTAAAACAACTTTATAATATCCATTATATCTTATGGATACAGAGATTGGCTTTTGATCTAATTTAATATCAATCATTATTCGTGAAATTTAAAGTACACATTCCTAACCATTCAATAATTTGGTATTCAGATAAATCTAGATTTGTATAATTTGGTAATATTTCTAATTCTCCCTTCAATTCATTTTGTAACTCTCTTTTTAAATCGATAGCCTCAGTATTTATATTTACAGCTCTTGAATATTCATCTTCAACTTGATCAACAAATCTTTGAACAATATTTTTGAAATTTGTGTAAAGTAGAGGATAATCATTTTCCATAGTTCTAATATTGTCTTTCATCGCAAGGAATTTTCTAATCTGCTTTGCTGTAACGCTATTTGCTTTTGCAATCTCAGGATACAATACTTGATTTTTTCTGTAAAGTTTCTCGAAAAAATCACTATTTTCAAATTTAAATGCGTCGATTTCTCGTTCTGTGCGTTGAGTTTCTATATTTTCATTCCATTTCTTTAAATTTTCAAAATCAGATAAATCAACATATTCCGAGATGTATTTTGCAATGTGTTTTATTGAACAGCACTCGATATCATCGTTCCACGCTTTATTAGAAATTACAGATTTTAATATTCCAATTAAAAAAGGGGAATTATGTCTATAAATAAATACTCCACTTCCTGATAGTCCTTTTGCTACGTAATGTCCTTCTTCTCCTGCTTGATCAAATGTTTCATTTTGTAAGGTAATTTTAAATCTACCTAAGTAATCACTCACGGATAAAACCTTTCCATTAAAAGGTCGATATTGATTAATATTTAATCCTTGGTAACCACAAAATTTTATTTCATTTTCAGCTAAAACACCCGTCCCTAATTTATACTGGTAAAGATGCTTCTCTTCGTCAAAGAAATCAATTTCTATTACGGCAAAGTCATGCTCTTGATTAAATTCTTTGATTTCTACACTTGTTATTTGATTAAAATCTGAAGAATAGTCATTTTGTTTTTCAATTATTATGTCTTCGATATTAGGCATACTGTCGCCAAGACAATGAGCTGCAGTTAATACATAAAAAGTTTCTATACCAGGAAGAAGAACTCCACTGCCAGTATGTCCATTACATTTAATTCGAACACAATATTTTTCAGTTTGATTATGTATCATATAAGTTCTAAAATCTATTTTGATTTATAGCATTCCAATTTCCATGCTCTAGATCATTTTCATTAATAAAATCACCAATTTTTTCTCTTAAACCTTTTAAATCATAATTAAAAAAGATGTTCAATTTTTTCTCATTTCTATTGCGATTATATACTATTCGAGAGATAGTTTCTCTTGATGGATGACGATGATTAGCAGATCCACCATTTGTAGATATTAAATAATTATTACTCATGATTAAATCCATGAGTTCTTGAGAAGTATTATTTAAGCTTCCATGATGCGAAACTTTTACATAGTCAACAAAAAGAGGATTGTCGTTATTGATCCCAATTCCCTTTAAACTCTGTGTTATAATTTCTGGACGAGAATCAGCTAGTAGTAATATTGAAATATCAGGACATTTCAATAAAAAAGAAATGGAAGAGGCGTTAAATATATCTTCGTTAATCCTTTTATCAGGAGAGAAAGGTGTTTTACTTAAATCTTCTAATGATTGCAAATAAGAATTTCGTACTGAAGAGATATTTGATCTATTTTCTTGCTTTTCTAATTCTTTTAGTGCTCCCCACTGTACATATAACTCATTTACAATATCAGTTGTGGGAGATAGAATAGTAAATTCAATTCCTGAGTGATTAATAACATTATCTAAGGTAGAAATTTGAATGAGTTTCGTTTTTGGCTGCTTCTCTAAAATTAAATTTTTTAAATTTCCTCCTTGTTTTACGCTAATAAGCTCTCCATTATTTATTTCAACTAAATCAGGATTATTCATCCATATTTCATCAATCTGAATTTCATTAATTAAGCTGTTTTTGAAAAAAGCTATTAGTCCAGCAATATGATCTGAATCAATATGTGTAAGAATAAGAAGATTTATCCTAGAAATATTTTTAAGTTCGTCCTTTAAAGAATAACGAAAGGTTTGAGAAGTTCCTCCATCAATAAGAATGATAAATTCATCATGCTCAATGTCATATGTCTTAATTAGAATACAATCACCATGGAATGCAGGTAAGACCACAAAGTCAGTTTTATTTCTTTTCATAAGCTTACAAATCAATTCTAAAGCCTTGTCTAAAAGTTAAGCTAAAAAAGCTAATGTAATATATTTCTTTTTTTAATTGATATTTAAAGAGAAATAATTCCACTGATTACTAATTAAATGACACATTTACTCATAAAACTTGTAGGTTAATTTAAATCAATATTGCAAACTTCTAATTTGTTCTATTTTCTCCACAAACAATTGAAATCGGTCCTCTCAAATTGCATATTGCGATTTGTAATATAGGAGATGTTTATTTGCTTAAATAAGTGATTTTATTATCCCAAACTAAGTTATCAAGTCTTCTTCTGCCAAACAATTCCACTTAACGACAACTTATTAAACGACAACGGTTTCCACATGATATTTGTTCTTAAATCCTGCAAAGTGCGGGAATATAGAACATTTTAATCTATTTAAATCATGGAAAATCAAGTTAAAAAAGTAGTGTTGGTGGTGACTGTACTATCAACAATTAGTGCAATGGCCCAAGGAAACGGAACAGCAGGAATAACGGAAGCAACGCAAATGGTCACTTCTTATTTTGATCCTGCTACCCAACTTATTTATGCTATTGGAGCAGTAGTGGGTCTCATTGGTGGCGTGAAGGTCTATAACAAGTTTAGTAGCGGTGATCCAGACACGAGCAAGACGGCGGCGAGTTGGTTTGGAGCTTGTATCTTTTTGATTGTAGCGGCAACTGTTTTACGTTCGTTCTTCCTTTAGTATTTGCGGTATGAATACGTATAATATTAATAAAGGTATTGGAAGAACGGTGGAGTTCAAAGGACTGAAAGCACAGTACTTGTTCATCTTCGCAGGTGGTTTGCTCGGGATGCTTATCCTGATAATGATCTTGTACATGACTGGAATCAATTCTTATCTGTGTCTGTTTATAGGAATCGGTGGAGGATCGCTATTAGTATGGCAAACTTTTTCATTGAACAAAAAGTACGGTGAACATGGATTGATGAAAGTGGGAGCGAAGAAGCGACATCCACGATATATCATCTGTCGCAAGCCTGTGCATCGCTATTTTCAGTTGAATTCCAAAATGTATCAGCTATGAGAAATAAATCAAAAGCGACAACACTGGAAAGTAAGTTTCCGTTGCTAGCAGTAGAAAATAATTGTATTATCTCAAAGGATGCTGATATTACAGCTTGCTTTCGAGTACAGCTACCAGAGCTTTTTACAGTGGCTTCTGCGGAATATGAAGCCATTCATTCGGCATGGCATAAGGCTATAAAAACCTTACCTGATTATACGGTCGTGCACAAACAGGATTGGTACATAAAGGAAAATTATGCTCCTGATATTGCCAAAGAAGATTTGAGTTTTTTGGCAAAGTCCTACCAGCAACATTTTAATGAGCGTCCGTTTCTCAATCATTATTGTTATCTGTTCCTCACAAAAACGTCCAAAGAGCGTATGAGAATGCAGAGTAATTTCTCTTCGCTTTGCAAAGGGGTGCTGATTCCAAAAGAACTAAGAGATAAAGAAATCCTTTCTCGCTTTATGGAATCGGTGGCGCAATTTGAGCGAATTGTGAACGATTCCGATTTTATAAAATTGGAACGATTAAGTGAGGAAGATATCATTGGAACAGATGACAAACAAGGATTATTGGAACAATACCTAAGTCTTTCAAGAGAGGAGGGAACACCAATGCAGGATATTGCATTGGGCGGAGAAGAAGTTCGCATAGGAAACAAAAGGCTTTGTCTGCACACCTTGTCCGATACCGATTATTTGCCTAGTTCAGTAGCAGCAGAAACTCGTTACGAAAAGTTGTCTACAGATAGAAGTGATTGTTTGTTGTCTTTTGCTGCGCCAGTTGGATTGTTGTTAAGCTGCAATCACATCTACAACCAGTATCTCTTTTTAGATAACAGCGAAGACAACCTACGCAAATTTGAGAAGTCAGCAAGAAACATGCATTCCTTGGCACGGTATAGCCGAGCCAATCAGATCAATAAGGAATGGATCGAACGTTATTTGAATGAAGCACATTCTTTTGGACATGCTTCTATTCGGGCGCACTTCAATGTAATGGCATGGTCCGACAATCCAGTGGAATTAAAACAACTAAAGAACGACACCGGTAGTGCTTTGGCATTGATGGAATGTAAACCAAGGCACAACACTACAGATGTAGCGACGCTCTATTGGGCAGGAATGCCAGGCAATGCAGGAGACTTTCCGAGTGAAGAAAGCTTTTACACTTTTATAGCACCTGCACTTTGTTTTTTCACTGAAGAAACCAATTATAAAAGTTCGCCTTCCCCTTTTGGAATCAAGATGGCCGACCGATTGACTGGAAAACCCATTCATTTGGATATTTCTGATTTGCCCATGAAGCGCGGTATTATCACGAATAGGAACAAATTCATATTAGGACCATCAGGTTCAGGAAAGTCCTTCTTTACCAATCATATGGTGAGGCAATATTACGAACAAGGCGCACATGTGCTGCTGGTGGATACAGGTAATTCGTATCAAGGATTATGTGAATTAATCAAAGGAAAAACCAAAGGAGAAGATGGTGTTTATTTCACCTACACCGAAGACAATCCTATAGCTTTTAACCCTTTTTACACCGATGACGGCGTGTTCGATATTGAGAAAAGAGAAAGTGTTAAAACTTTGATATTAACCTTATGGAAAAGGGATGATGAGCCACCTACACGGTCCGAAGAAGTGGCACTTTCAAATGCAGTGAGTGGTTACATTGAACGAATCAAGCAGCAGGATGATTTTCCTTCCTTCAATGGGTTTTATGAATTTGTACAAGGAGATTATAGGCAAGTCTTAGAAGATAAAAAGGTACGAGAAAAAGACTTTGATATTGCCAACTTCTTAAATGTATTAGAACCTTATTACAAAGGAGGTGAATACGATTATCTATTGAATTCCGAAAAGCAACTGGATTTACTTTCGAAACGATTTATTGTTTTCGAAATAGATGCGATCAAGGATCATAAAATCCTGTTTCCAATTGTGACCATCATCATTATGGAGGTTTTTATCAATAAGATGCGTCGCTTGAAAGGAGTACGAAAGCTAATCCTGATTGAAGAAGCTTGGAAAGCGATTGCAAAAGAGGGGATGGCAGAGTACATCAAATACCTTTTTAAAACGGTACGAAAGTTTTTTGGAGAAGCCATTGTTGTAACACAAGAAGTAGATGATATCATCCAATCTCCCATTGTAAAAGAAAGTATTATTAATAATTCGGATTGTAAAATACTGCTGGATCAAAGGAAGTACATGAACAAATTTGATGATATCCAAGCCATGCTTGGTCTGACTGAAAAAGAAAAAGCGCAAGTACTTTCCATCAACATGAATAATGATCCCAAGCGACTTTACAAAGAAGTTTGGATTGGACTAGGAGGAACGCATTCGGCAGTATATGCTACAGAAGTTAGTTTCGAGGAATATTTAGCCTATACCACTGAAGAAACAGAAAAGTTGGAAGTCATGCAACTGGCAAGCCAATTAGATGGAAACGTAGAACAGGCAATCAAAAGGATTGCTCTTGAGAAAAGGGAAAAAGAAAACAATTAGTAAACATTTTAAAAACAACTAGAAATGAAAAATTTAAAAATTATGGTATGTATGGTGATACTATTTGCTGTCATGCCGACTGCTAAAGCACAGTGGGTGGTAACAGATCCTACAAATTTAGCTCAAGGAATAGTCAATTCAGCAAGACAGATTATACAGACTTCGACCACAGCGACCAACATGATTAACAACTTTAAAGAAGTCCAAAAAGTGTATAATCAAGGTAAAGAATATTATGATAAACTAAAGGCGGTAAACAATTTAGTTAAAGATGCTCGAAAAGTGCAACAGACTGTCTTACTTGTTGGTGATGTTTCTGAAATGTATGTAAACAATTTTGGGAAAATGTTGAACGATCCCAATTTCAATGAGCAGGAATTAACAGCAATTGCTAATGGGTATTCAATATTACTCAACGAAAGCACAGAACTTTTGAAAGAGTTAAAACAAATTGTAAACTCTTCCAGCTTGTCACTCAATGATAAAGAACGAATGGACATTATTGACCAAGTGTATGTAAAAGTAAAAGAGTACCACAATTTGGTTCGTTATTTTACGAATAAAAATATTTCAGTTAGTTATCTGCGAGCCAAGAAAGCCAATAACAGCCAAAGAGTATTGGATCTTTACGGAACCGCTAACCAGAAATACTGGTAATCATGGAATTTAGTAACCTTCATGAAGTACTGCGCTCGCTTTATGACGAGATGATGCCGTTATCAGCAGATATGGCAGCGGTTGCTAAGGGTTTGGCTGGATTGGGTGCATTGTTTTATGTAGCATTAAAAGTCTGGCAAGCCCTAAGTAGTGCCGAACCGATAGATGTCTTCCCCTTACTAAGACCTTTTGCTTTGGGTATTTGTATTACATTTTTCCCAACGATTGTTTTAGGAACACTTAACGGTGTATTGAGTCCAGTGGTGCAGGGAACGCACAGCATATTAGAAAGTCAAGTTTTAGATTTGAATGCTTTACAACAGCAGAAAGACCTATTGGAGAGAGAAGCGATGCTTCGTAATCCTGAAACTGCCTATTTAGCATCGGATGAAGAATTTGATAAAAAATTGGAGGAACTCGGATGGACCCCTTCCGACTTGGTCACCATGTCAAGCATGTTCGCGGAAAGGCAGATCTACAGTCTAAAGAAAATGTTTCGAGATGGATTTCGTGAATTTGTAGAAGTTATTTTTCAAGCGGCTGCATTAGTCATAGATACGATACGAACCTTCTTCTTAATAGTGCTTTCAATATTGGGCCCTATAGCATTTGCGATTTCAGTCTGGGATGGATTTCAGTCTACTTTAACGCAATGGCTGACTCGGTACATTAGTGTGTATCTCTGGTTACCCGTTTCAGATCTTTTTAGTGCGATGTTGTCCAAGATTCAATCCTTAATACTCCAAAAGGATATCGACAGTTTAACTGATCCCAATTTTATTCCCGATTCATCGAGTACTGTTTATATCATTTTTATGATTATTGGCATCATAGGGTATTTTACCATACCTACGGTGACTGGATGGATCATTCAGGCTGGTGGCGCAGGGAATTTTGTTCGAAATATAAATCAAACAAGTTCTAAAACAGGAAACATCGTGGGGGCAGGTACTAGCACTATTGCAAGAACCATTGGCGGTAAACTAATGAAGAAATAATTTTAAACTAAGATGAAATGGAATTTAAAACTTTAAGAAACATCGAAAACAGTTTTAGTCAAATTAGGCTTTATGCTCTTGTATTTGCAGTACTGTGTGTGGGTATATCTGGTTATGCTGTTTGGGAATCTTACCGGTTCGCTGAACTGCAACGTCAGAAGGTCTATGTATTAGATAATGGAAAATCACTTATGTTGGCTCTTGCTCAAGATGCTTCTATTAATCGCCCTGTAGAGGCTCGTGAGCATGTACGTCGATTTCACGAACTTTTCTTTACACTAGCTCCGGATAAAAACGCCATTGAGAATAATATGAAAAGAGCATTTAATCTTGCTGATAAAAGTGCTTTTGATTATTACAAAGACTTAGCAGAAAAAGGATATTACAATAGGATCATTTCAGGTAATGTTCAGCAACGACTTGAAGTTGATAGTGTGGTATGTGATTTTGAAACCTATCCGTATGCTGTGAAAACGTACTCTAAGCAGTTCATCATTCGATCCAGTAATGTGACAAAAAGAAATCTAGTCACTTCTTGCTACCTGGTTAATTCCGTTCGTTCAGATAACAATCCACAAGGCTTCAATATGGAGAAGTTTACGGTTTTGGAAAATAAGGATTTAGAAATTATAGAACGCTAAAAATTGTAACGATGAAACAGATTCGAACAAATATTGATCTATGGATCAATGAAGTTGAGGTGAAATGGAGGATGCTTCCATTACAAGTCCAGTATACATACATCATGGTTTGTTTTACCGCCTATCTAATAATCAGCATAGTTGGTATTCTTATCAGTTTGTTTTAATTCCTGTAGTGAGCAATCGCTAGAGGGATCATTAGTCCTAATTATAAAAAAGAAAAGACATGAAAGAAAATGAAAACAAGAAAAATGCGGTCTATGTTACAGATGGCAGTATAAATACAGCTTCTGATGGACTGGAAGTGAGTAGGGAGGGTAAAGCCGAAAAAATTAAAAAGGCAATAATCTTATCATTGATGGCGATCGTATTTTTGGGCTGCTTGTATTTGATCTTTAAACCAGTAGAAAATGTAAAAAATATTGAGATTATGGGGCTTAATGATTCTGTTCCTCAAGCGACAACTATTGATTTAGAGAATGACAAACAAAAAGCCTATGAACAGGAATTAGTAGAACAGAAAAATCTAGAAAAACAAAATGCCTTGACATCGCTATCTGATTACTGGAATGAAGGGAGTACAGCAGAATCGTTGCAAGATGTTCCTGAAAATGAAGCGAATACTAACGCTTCATTAAGTAGTTATCGTAATGCCCAAAACACATTGGGCAGTTTTTACAATAATGATAATTCTGAAACGCAGGAATTACGCAAACAATTGGAGGAACTAAAAAAAGAACTGGCAAAAAAGGAAGAACCACCAACTAATGTTGTTGATCATCAATTGGAGTTAATGGAGAAATCGTATCAGATGGCGGCTAAATATTTGCCGATCAATTTAGCTTCGCCTGAAAGCAAAGTAACTGGACCTTCTTCACCATCAAAGGAAATATTTGTTTCCATTATTCCAGAAAGACACAATGTTGTTTCTAACCTACAGCAAAGAGTTGAGGAACATCCATTAGTAGCGGCTAGCAATAGCACAGTCACCAGTACTAATCAACAACAACAAGCAAAGAATAGTATCCGTGCTGTTGTTCAAGAAACACAACTCGTCTCCGAAGAAAGTAGTGTTAGCTTGCGTTTATTGGAACCCGCAAGGATACAGTACAAAACGATTCCTGTCGGAACTGTAGTAACTGCAAATTCGAAGTTTCAACAAGGTAGGTTACAACTAAAAATTAGCTCCATTGAGTTGGAGGGAAATATTCTGCCCATTGAGCTCACTATTTATGGTTTGGACGGGCAACAAGGATTGGCAGTTCCATATTCTCCAGAACGTACCGCTATGACCGACATGGCAGCCAATATGGGACAAACTTCTGGTAGTAGTATCATGTTGTCAACTTCTGCAGGACAACAGATCGCAGGGGATTTAAGCCGAGGATTAGTCCAAGGTGTATCAAATTATTTCTCAAAAAAAATTAAGACTCCGAAAGTTACCCTAAAAGCAGGACTGCAAGTGCTGCTAGTATCAAAAAAATAATTGTTCAAAAAATAAATGGTAAAAAATGAAAACAGCTGTAAAAAATACTTTGGTGATCCTTATTTTAATGTTAGGATACACATCAATTACGCACGGGCAAGCGGCCTTGTGCACGAATGCAAAGAAAAATCTAACGATAATAGAGCCATACGATATAGAAGTAACATTCGATAAAACTTCGCATCTATTATTTCCCTCTGGTATACGTTACGTAGATTTAGGTAGTACTAACTTAGTTGCCAGTAAGGCTGATGATGCTGGCAATGTTTTACGTGTTAAAGCTTCAGTTCGTGATTTTGAAGAAGAAACCAATTTTTCAGTAATCACAGAAGACGGAACTTTTTATAGTTTTAATGTCTCCTACAATTCATGTCCTAGGGTTACTAATTACAGTTTAACTAAAACCCTCAAAAGTGATCGTGAATGGAATTCGAAACCAATTTTGTTTAAAGAACTTGGAACGAATTCGCCCAACATGGTCGACGAATTAATGGAGGAGATTTATAAGCAAGACAAGCACTTTATAAAACAAATTGGCACCAGAAAATTTGGAATAGAATTTCTACTGAAAGGCATTTATATTAACGATAATAAATTTTATTTTCATACACAAATTAGGAATTCAAGCTTCGTTTCATTTCCAATTGATTTCATCAATTTTAAAGTGATAGATAAAAAGAAAGCGAAACGCACGGTTGTACAAGAAGTAATTAAACATCCAATACGAGTTTATAAATCTATCGATGAGGTACAAGGAAAAACGGTTTCTAGAAATGTTTTTGTTTTGGATCAATTTACGATCGCTGATGACAAAGTACTTCGCATAGAACTCCATGAAAAAAATGGTAGCCGATTACAGATATTAGAAATTAAGAACTCAGATTTACTTAAATCTAAACTAATCCAGCAGGAGGATGTTAGGAAAGATAAAGAGAGATACATCGAAAGAGATGTCAAATAAAAAAACTGTATAGGATCAAAACGGTTTGATGAAGTGATTGTTTTACTATTTATAGTTTAACAATCACTTTCATTTTAGTTGATTAAAAATTTAATTTAACTACTTAAAAATGAGTCGTTTATTTTTTAAATATTAGTTTTTTTGTACATTTATATTGTTGAATTTTTAAATATTTGCATATGAATCCTGCATTGTTTTTAAGTATAGTTTCTCTCTTTATAGGTTTAAGCCTTCGGTACTGGATCAACAGACGAAAGTTTTACAGACGGAGTCCGATGGGAGTAGAGGGGTTTTCGAGTTATGAAAAAGCAGTAGTAATAACATTCTTTGAAAGAGTGACCAAATGGATTTCTATTGGATTTATTATTTTTGGACTACTTATGTTATGGAGTTATTCGAAAAATAATAAGGATAGAAAAGAGCAAACTGAAAAAAAAGGTAAAATCATAAATTCAGTACGATAAATTGTTTTGATCCAGACACTCTATTGCTTCACTATTATTTTTTATTGTAATTAAATAATAACTAGTTTTACATAAATAAAATTGCACATCTTTTGAAAAATATTTTAATAATTGATGACGAAGAAAAACTTCGTGGTTTACTCGCAAGGATAATAAAATCAGAGGGATTTGAAGTAGTTGAAGCTCCAGATTTGAAGTTGGGATTCAAAAAATTAGAGCAGAATGATATTGATGTTGTGCTATGTGATGTCAAACTTCCTGACGGTAATGGAGTAGATTTTCTTCAAAAGATAAAAACTAATTTCCCATTAACAGAAGTGATTTTGCTAACCGCTTATGGAAACATATCTGACGGCGTTCAAGCAATGAAAAATGGCGCTTTTGATTATATTGTCAAAGGGGATGACAATGATAAAATCATTCCGCTTTTATACAAGGCTTTAGAAAAAGTCCAACTTCAGAAGAAAGTGAAGCAGTTGGAAAAGCGCATTATGAATAAATATTCTTTTGACGCTATTATAGGAAAGTCTAAAGCTTTGTTACAAGTTATTGAATTGGCAAAAAAAGTCGCCATAACTGATTCCACCGTTTTATTAACTGGAGAGACAGGAACGGGTAAAGAAGTTTTTGCTCAAGCCATTCATGAAAATAGTACTCGTGTAGGAAAATCATTTGTGGCTCTGAACTGCAGTACTTTTAGTAAAGAATTATTAGAGAGCGAACTGTTTGGACACCGTCAAGGTGCTTTTACAGGAGCTGTAAAAGACAAAAAGGGTTTTATTGAAGAAGCAAACGGTGGTACTTTATTCTTGGACGAAATAGGAGAAATGCCTCTTGATTTGCAAGCAAAATTACTAAGAGTATTAGAAACCAATGAATATATCACCGTTGGTGATAGTACCCCTAAAAAATCCAATTTTAGATTAATTGCAGCTACTAATCGGAATTTAAAAACCGAAAGTGAGGCTCATCGTTTCCGTTCTGATTTATATTATAGGTTGAATATTTTCGAAATAAATTTGCCGCCTTTGCGTGCGCGTGTCAAGGACATACGTGCTCTTACTGTTTTTTTTGTTGAAAAATTTTCAGTTGCGACAAACAAGAAGGCACTAGAAATTGAGGACGATTTTTTGGAGCACTTAGAAAAATACTCTTGGTCAGGAAATGTGCGTGAGCTTAAAAACGTAATTGAAAGAGCAGTGATTTTAGCTTCTTCGAATTCTTTAACTGCCGCCGATTTACCCTATGAAATTGTAAATTATAAAGAGAATAGTGGTGATACTGTACTATCCGCTTTTGCTATCAATAGCATGGAAAAACTACACATCCAAAAAGTTTTAAATTACACCAATGGCAATAAAGCAGAAGCTGCAAGGTTGTTAGAAATTGGAATTGCTACTTTGTATCGAAAGGTAGAAGAGTATAGAATTTAATAAAACCTATCATTTTAATAAAAAGCCTATCATTTTGATAGGCTTTTTTTGTGCTCTAAAATTACGTTTTTGTGTTAATATGTTGATATGTAGTTGATTAATTAGTTTGTTCCTTTTTTGGAATGTCTTTTGGCATTGCACTAGAAAATAAATAACATTCAAATGAAAAATCAAATTACTAATGTATTCAAAAATGCAGAACGATTTGCTGAGATTACTAAAAAAGCACTAATCGCTGGCAATGTGCTAAGGGCAAAAAAATGCCTCAATATAGCTGAAAAACTATTTGTTACAGGTAGCACAGAAACAAGAGGTATTATTGCCAATGTGTATCTCTATTCTATTGCTTCCTTCTTAAAAGTGAAGCATTGCACCATTTCAAATTTATTTCCCGAAGTATTGAAAACAGAATATGCAAAGCAAATTCACCAACCAAATTACAATTAAATTATGATGACTGAAACAATTTTATTGCTCGGACTAGCCATTTTATTATTTGGCATTTGTTTTTTAACCATTGACTTTTTTGAAAAAATCTAAAATTATGATCGCACTTTTTATTGTCGCAATAGCCGTTTTTGGCTATATGGTTTACGTATTACTTAAGCCAGAAAAATTCTAAAATGATCAAGGTAAAAAATAGGCAAGTGCTGATAATTGTATCATAGTGGATTTTCGCTAGTACAGTTTTAGTTCTTACCTCTTTAAAAACCAAAATTTATTTAACCCTTAATACATAAAAATGAATACAGAAATATTTGGAATTATAGCGATGTTTTTGCTCACATTAGCACTCGCTATTCCATTAGGAAAATATATTTCCAAGGTTTACGGACTCGAGAAAACGTGGCTGGATTTTATATTCAATCCGGTTGAAAAAGTGCTTTTCAAATTGAGTGGTGTTAATCCCGAGCAAGAAATGAACTGGAAACAGCACATGAAAGCTTTACTAACGATTAATGTAGTATGGTTTTTCATAGGAATGATCATCATGATGACCATGGGAAGCTTACCCATGAATCCAGATGGAAATCCAAGTATGTCCGCCGATTTAGCTTTCAATACTGTGATTTCTTTTGTAGTGAATTGTAACCTGCAGCATTATTCAGGAGAAACAGGACTTAGTTATCTAGGACAGTTCTATCTAATGTTTTTACAGTTTGTAAGTGCCGCGACTGGAATGGCCGCTGCAGTAGTAGTTTTTAGAGCATTTCGAGATAGAACCACTACTGAATTAGGGAATTTTTATACTTATTTCATGAAATCATGTACACGTATCTTACTTCCGATTTCATTTGTAGTGGCAATTTTACTAGCTTTTCAAGGAATTCCAATGACTTTTGAGGGAAAAGATACTATAACTACTTTACAAGGCAGTTCACAAGATGTTTCTCGTGGTCCTGCTGCTGCCTTTGTAGCGATAAAACATGTAGGTACGAATGGAGGCGGATTTTTTGGAACCAATTCTGCACATCCTTTTGAAAATCCAACGTACTTCTCCAATATGGTCGAAATGATTGCTCAAATGTTGATTCCATTCGCAATGATATTCGCTTTCGGATATTTCATTAAAAGGAAGAAATTCTCGTGGATGATTTTTGGCGTGATGACTGTAGGATTCTTGGCATTAACGATTCCGAATGTTATCTCAGAGATGCAAGGAAATCCTATGATTCAAAAAATGGGAATTGATACCTCTCTGGGTGCTATGGAAGGAAAAGAATCAAGAATTGGTGCAGCAGCAACAGGATACTGGAGTATTGCAACTACAGTAATTTCAACAGGTTCGGTAAATTCAATGCACGACAGCACGATGCCTCTTTCGGGTATGAATGAATTACTAGCAATGATGATTAATAGCTTTTATGGTGGAGTGGGAGTCGGAATTTTGAACTTCTTCATTTTCATCATTTTGGCGGTCTTTATTAGTGGATTAATGGTTGGAAGGACACCTGAATTTTTCGGGAAGAAGGTTGAAGCTAGAGAAATGAAGATAGCGATGATTATTGCTTTGATTCACCCATTCTTAATATTAGTGGGTACTGCCTTAACGGCTGCTATGCCTCAATATGGCACAGCAACATTAAATAATCCTGGATTTCATGGACTTAGTGAAATGTTATACGAATTCACATCTGCATCCGCAAATAACGGAAGTGGGTTTGAAGGTTTGGGAGACAATACTTTCTGGTGGAATGTTTCTACTGGAATTGTACTGCTTCTTGCACGTTTTCTGCCAATCATAGGGCCTGTAGCCATTGCTGGACTCTTAGCACAAAAGAAATACATACCTGAAAATGATGGAACGCTCAAGACAGATACGGCCACATTTGGGGTAGTGACCTTAACTGTTATTGTAATTATAGCTGCCTTAGCTTTCTTTCCTGTACTAGCATTAGGACCTATAGCTGAATATTTTACTATCTACTAAAAAGAATTTAAAAATGAATAAAGATCAATCATTGTTTCAAAAGGAGATTGTGCAACAAGCATTAGTGCAGTCTTTTGTGAAATTAAATCCGAAGTTACTATTTAAAAATCCTGTAATGTTTACGGTAGAAATCGGGACAATCGTTATGCTATTTGTCTCTATTTGGACATTAACGGGTGAAACATCGCAAGGTAGTTTTGGGTATAATTTTGTTGTATTCCTAGTGCTTTTATTTACACTGTTGTTTGCCAATTTTGCAGAAGCGATTGCCGAAGCACGAGGAAAAGCTCAAGCTGACAGTTTACGAAAAACAAGAGAAGAAACACCAGCGACCTTACAAAGTGGAGAAAAGATTTCTTCTTCGCAACTGAAAAAAGGAGATTTGTTTGTTTGTGAAGCGGGTGATACCATTCCAACGGATGGGGAAATCATAGAAGGTCTCGCAACAATAGATGAAAGTGCCATAACAGGTGAATCGGCACCAGTCATCCGCGAGTCAGGCGGAGATAAAAGTTCAGTTACTGGTGGTACGAAAGTATTGTCAGACCGCATCGTTGTAGAAGTAACCAATGAGCCAGGGGAGAGTTTTTTAGATAAAATGATTGCTTTGGTAGAAGGTGCCTCACGACAAAAAACGCCAAACGAAATTGCCTTAACGATATTGCTTGCAGGATTTACGTTAGTTTTTATAATCGTTTGTATTACGCTAAAACCACTTGCTGATTATTCTAATGTAAATATTACGATAGCTTCATTTATCGCATTATTTGTTTGCTTGATACCAACTACCATTGGAGGGTTATTATCTGCGATTGGAATAGCAGGTATGGACAGAGCCTTAAGAGCCAATGTAATTACAAAAAGCGGTAGAGCGGTGGAGACTGCAGGAGATATTGATGTATTGTTACTGGATAAAACAGGAACAATCACCATTGGTAACAGGAAAGCAACTCAGTTCTATGCTGCTCCAGGTATTTCACAAGAGCAATTGGTTAAAGCAGCAGTTTTAAGTTCTATGTCGGATGATACTCCTGAAGGAAAATCAATTGTAGAATTAGCACAAATAGATCCTTTAACGCTGCAAGTGAATAATGCACAATTTATCAAGTTTACAGCGGAGACGAGAAGTTCAGGAATCAATTTTGACGGAACTCGAATTAGAAAGGGTGCAACTGATGCTATAAAAAGTATAGTCATAAATGCTGGAAATCCTTTTCCAACCGAGCTTTTAGATCAAGTAAAAATGATTGCTGAAAACGGAGGTACCCCTTTAGTAGTTTCTGAAAATGAAGTGGCACTTGGAGTGATTGAATTGCAAGATATTATCAAAACGGGAATGTTTGAACGATTTGAACGCCTTCGTAAAATGGGTATAAAAACGGTCATGGTGACGGGAGATAATCCTTTGACTGCAAAATTTATAGCCGAAAAAGCAGGGGTTGATGACTTTATTGCCGAAGCCAAACCAGAAGATAAGATGAATTACATCATAGAGGAACAATTAGCAGGAAGATTAGTTGCCATGATGGGAGATGGTACAAATGATGCACCGGCTTTAGCTCAGGCAGATGTTGGTGTTGCTATGAACAGTGGAACGCAAGCAGCAAAGGAAGCAGGAAATATGGTTGATTTAGACAATGACCCAACCAAGTTAATTGAGATTGTCGAAATTGGGAAACAGTTATTAATGACCCGCGGTACGCTTACTACTTTTAGTATTGCTAATGATGTTGCCAAATATTTTGCCATCATTCCAGCATTATTCATTACTGCAATTCCAGCGCTTCAAGGATTAAATATTATGCATTTACACAGTCCTGAAAGTGCCATACTTTCGGCAGTAATTTTCAATGCCATCATTATTCCGTTCTTGATTCCGTTAGCGTTAAAAGGAGTGAGCTACAAACCAATAGGCGCAAGTGCTTTGTTGAGAAGAAATCTGTTACTTTTTGGTGTAGGAGGAATTATTGTACCGTTCATAGGTATCAAATTGATTGACATTGTTGTTGCATTATTCATTTAAAAAAATAGAAATTATGAAAAATAATTTAATAATCGGAATCAGAATGACTGTTGTCCTGCTGGTACTTTTCATGGTAATTTATCCCTTATCGGTTTGGGCAGTTGCTCAATTAGCACCCAATAATGGTAAAGGTGAAGTGGTAGTATACAAACAAAACATAGGATACTCCAACATTGGTCAAAATTTTACGGCTGACAAATACTTTTGGGGAAGACCATCTGCTGTAGATTATAACGCCGCTGGCTCAGGAGCTAGTAATAAAGGAGCTTCTAACGAAGAATATTTAGCTGTAGTTCAAGGTCGTATTGATACTTTTTTATTAAAGAATCCTACGGTGAAAAAATTAGATATTCCAATTGATTTAGTGACCGCTAGTGCAAGCGGATTAGATCCTAACATATCTGTTGCAAGTGCTAAAGTGCAGATTACAAGAGTTCAAAAAACGAGGAAAATTAGTAGCGAAAAATTAAATTCTTTAATAGATGCAAATATAGAGCATCCCTTTCTAGGCATTTTTGGACCTACAAAAGTGAATGTTTTAAAACTAAATATTGCGCTTGATCAACTGAATTAAAATATAGAAAAATCAGGGAGATGAAACGCTGTCTCCTTTTTTTTTAATCAAACTAAATGAATTATAATGAATACTAAAATACTTACTCTCGCCTTATCACTTGTTTTATCGAGTGCTGCTTTTGCGCAAGAAGAGAAAAAAAATCCGCTAACATTTTCAGGATATGTTGAAACCTACTTTCAATACGATGCCAATAATCCTGAAACGAATACACGTCCAAGCTTTATTTACAGTCACAACCGAAACAATGAGGTCAATTTAAACCTGGGTTTACTAAAAGCCACTTATGATACCGAATTAGTTCGCGCCAATTTGGCTTTAGCAGCTGGTTCTTATATGAATGCAAATTATTCCGCTGAGCCTAGAGTTTTAAAAAATGTTTATGAAGCAAACGTAGGATTCAAAGTTTTAAAAAATCAAAATTTATGGATTACCGCTGGGATTTTACCTTCACATATCGGTTTTGAAAGTGCTGTTGGCGTAGACTGCATTACCTTAACTAGAAGTATAATGGCCGAGAATTCTCCCTATTTTGAGGCTGGAGCCAAAATCACTTATGTTTCTCCAAGTGGCCAATGGGAATTCTCCGGATTGTATTTAAATGGTTGGCAAAGAATTCAGCGCGTAGATGGAAATACCACTCCTGCTTTTGGGCATCAACTAATTTACAAGCCAACAAACAAAATAACCTTAAACAGCAGTTCTTTTATTGGAAATGATAAAGCAGACGATGTACGTCAAAGGCGTTATTTTCATGATTTTTACGGACAATTTGAGCTAACAAGTAAAGTGAAATTGATGGCAGGATTCGATTTAGGTTGCGAAGAGAATAGCTCTCAAGGCGATCAATACAACAAATGGTATGGAGCTTCAGCAATGACACAAATTGCGGTAACTGACAAATTAAATTTGGCAGTAAGAGCAGAATATTATCAAGATAAAAAAGGAGTAATTATCGTAACAGGAACTCCAGATGGGTTTGAGACCTATGGTGCATCCGTGAATTCAGATTATAGAATAGGTTCAAATTTAGTTTGGAGAGTAGAAGCGAAGAATTACTCTAGCAAAGACGTTATTTATGTTAAACGAGGAGGAGGAACTGCTAATGAAAGTTTAGTCCTGTCAACATCCTTAGCGGCGAAATTTTAAAACTTGATAATAGCCTTTACTTAATAAAAATGTGTCTACAATCCATTGCAAGAGACTTAAAAATAGAGTCTACAGGGTAATAGACTGTAACATTGTCTTAACCTTAATAATTATGATGAAAACAATAATTTTAAAACGAAGTAATACATTTTTGAGTATTCCATTTTTTGGATTAGCAAGTTTAGTCCTATTTGTGGGATGCCAGAAAAGCAATTCAGATCAATCAATACGAGATCCTAAATCTATTTATAAACTTGAAGTTACTACTCCCACAATAGACAAGCAATTCAGTGCTGATGTTTATTTTTGGAGTACAGCTTTGGGAGAAGAGTTTGATAAAGTAGGGGCAATAGATAGCAGTAAAGTAACACGGCATTCCGAATTGTTTTATCCCATTGCAGTAACAGAAAAACTCGTTTCTGAAAAAAAAATAACGGTGCACAGAAAAGGAAAATCACAATCTATCCTGACCGAATCTAAGTTTATGAGTCCAAACATTACTATAGATTGTGCCAAAAAGCAAGTGGCACGAATCGCAAAAGCTAGAAATATTTCGACAAAAATTATAGATTCTATCATTGTAGACCATACCGAAAAAAGATTAATAACATGTCTAGGGCCGAAAACTATTAACATTGTCATGCTGAATTCCGAATTAGACAAAATAACTAAATAATAGCAGTAGGTTTATTTATAAATCATTTAGTTATCAAAATCTTTGTTAAAGGGAAGTGTACAATCGAGAAGGCCATTCATTACTGAAATATAAAAAGGGTAGAAGCTCAAATCATTTGAAGCATCAAAGCGAATATGGAACAAGAAAGGGAGAATAACGCACAGCATTTTTTGGATTTGATTCAAAAATCCAGGAAAGGAAAGTTTAAAATCTATATTGGAATGAGCGCTGGAGTAGGCAAAACATATAGGATGCTACAAGAAGCTCATACTTTATTAAAAAAAGGGATTGATGTTAAAATAGGTTATATAGAGACACATGCTAGAAAAGAAACTCAGGAATTAATAACTGGTTTGCCTATAATACCAAGGCGAACAATTTTCTATAAAGGTAAAGAACTAGAGGAACTAGATGTTCAAGCTATAATTAATCTGAGGCCAGAGGTCGTAATTGTAGATGAACTAGCACACTCTAATATTCAGGGTAGTAAAAATGAAAAACGGTGGCAGGATGTTTTGGAAGTTTTAGAAGCTGGTATTAACGTTATTTCTGCTGTAAATATTCAACATATAGAGAGTTTAAATACGGTGGTAAAGGAAATTACGGGCGTGGAAGTACAAGAGCGCGTACCTGATAATGTTATAAGTATGGCAGATGAAGTAGTCAATATTGATCTAACCGCAGAGGAATTGATAAACAGATTGAAGGAAGGTAAAATTTATGCAGAAGACAAAATACAAATGGCTTTAACTAATTTTTTTAAATCAGATCAAATTCTTCAATTACGTGAATTAGCACTAAAAGAAGTAGCAAGTCAAGTAGTACGAAAAGTAGAGCATGAAAAGCCTAAAAACACCAATTTTAGACAAGATAAATTATTGGCCTGTATTAGCAGTAATGACAAAACGGCCAAAATTGTGATTAGAAAAACGGCGCGTTTAGCAAGTTATTACAACAGCAAGTGGATGGTTTTGTATGTGCAGACACCGAAAGAGAGTAGTGTTAGAATTCCGCTTGCTAAACAGCGCTATCTCATCAATAATTTAAAATTAGCAACTCAATTAGGCGCCGAAGTAATAAAAAAAGAAAACGGTAAAATTACCGATGCTATTCTCGAAGTAGTAGAGCAAAAACAGATTACAACGGTTTGCATCGGAAAACCACATTTCAATTTATTTAAAGTAATTTTGTCTTCAAGTATATTTAATAAATTATTAAATAAGTTGGCTTCATCAAATGTTGACCTTATAATTTTATCCTAATGAGAATTAAAACTAAATTAAACTTAAGTGTAGGCTTATTATTTTCATTAATAATTTTACTTTCAGTTGTTAGTGTCTATTATATCAATTCGATAAAACAAGATACTCAAAATATCCTTAAAGCCAATTATGATTCTTTAGAGTATTCTAGGAATATGTTAATGGCAATGGAGGACATTGGCGAGAATAATACGGATGCTACTGTGGTTTTTGGTCAAAATTTAGAGTTACAGCTTCGGAATATTACGGAGAAAAACGAAGCTAATATGACCAATAAGCTTAAAATAGCTTTTCAGTCATTAAAAGAGGGCAATGGATCAGTTGGAGCTAAAGCCGAGATGCATGATGTGATTTTACAGATCATGCATCTCAATACCGATGCAATAAAACTAAAAAGTGATATCGCTCAGAAGACCGCTGAAACAGCAAATTTTTATATCATGATACTGGGAACTTTATGTTTCCTGATAGCCTTTAATCTATTAGTAAATTTACCCAATAATATTGCTAATCCTATTAAGGAGTTAACAACAAGTATTCAAGAAATTGCCAACAAAAACTACTCTGAAAGGGTACATTTTTTACAACACAATGAATATGGAGACTTGGCTCGTTCCTTCAATGTCATGGCCGAAAAGTTACAGGAATACAACAACAGTAATTTGTATAGTTTATCTTTCGAAAAGAAAAGATTAGAAACATTAATTAATAAAATGCATGATCCTATTATAGGATTAGACACGAGCAATAGTATCTTATTCGTTAATGATGAAGCTCTGACTATATTTGGTTTAAAGCAAAGTGAGGTTGTAGGCAAAAATGTAGCCGCTTTGGCTGTAAATAATGATTTAATACGATTGCTAATCACCTTAGAAACTAATGAAAAGATATTACCAATAAAAATATTTGCAGATGATAGAGAAAGCTATTTCGAAAAAGAAGTGGTCGATATTACGATTACGCCAACGGGTGAGGAGAAAGAGATCGCTATTGGAAATGTAATTATCCTGAGAAACGTTACTTTCTTCAAAGAATTAGATTTTGCTAAAACCAACTTTATAGCGACAGTATCACATGAACTAAAAACGCCAATATCCTCTATAAAATTTAGTCTCCAGCTGCTAGAAAAAGAAGCAACTGGAGTAATTAACAAGGAACAAAAGCAACTCTTAGACAGTATAAAAGAGGATAGCCAAAGGCTACTTAAATTAACGGGAGAGCTACTTGATATTTCACAATTAGAAACTGGAAAGATAAATTTGAAAATTGAGAAAACAAGTCCTTATTTAATAGTACATCATGCGGTGGAGGCAGTGAAAATGCAAGCAGAAAATAAACAAATTGAAATTGTTATTGATGAGGAAGAAAATCTACCATTTATAACTGCAGATAGTGAAAAAACGGCTTGGGTCTTAATTAATTTTTTAACCAATGCCATTACTTATTCTAATATAGAGAGTGAAATTGTCGTGCAAATAAGTCAATCAGATAGTCAAGTTGTATTTCAAGTTATCGATACGGGAAAAGGAATTGATTCTCGATACAAGTATAAAGTGTTTGATAAGTATTTTCAAATTCCAGGAAGCAGTAAATCTGGAACAGGTTTGGGATTAGCAATAAGTAAAGAATTCATTGAAGCCCAAGGTGGTAAAATAGCAGTAGAAAGCGAACTAGGTTTAGGGAGTACATTTAGTATAATGATGAATGTAGATTAGTTATTTTAAACTGAATACTATAGTTAAACAGAAGTAAATAATCAAAGTCCAAAAGATTGTCCTAATACTTTAGGTTCAAATAAAAGTTCAACTAAAATAGATAGGATAATGGATATTCTATAATTTAACGCGAACCTTTTTAGGAAAAATAGAAGGAAGCGTTGCGCACTGATTACTTTTTTCTGAAGTGGTTCAACTAGTTTCTTCAAAAAGACTTTCCCGACCATTTGAGAGGGAAGGTCTTTTTGAAGTTCAAAATTTCAAGATATGTATTCCGTAAAACACAAAAACGATACTAATAAAAATAGACGGCCACCATCAAAGTGGGCCGTCTATAGTTTTTAAAAGGATTATTAATTAAAGCAATTCACACCCATTTTTTGAAAATTTGTACAGATTTCAAAAGCTTTTTGAGATTTTAATTGTGCAGTACCACCCAAAATAATAGATTGTAGTTTGGCTTCGCTATCCTTATAGCTACGTACATTTTGGTAGTAGCCTGTTACAGCGTTGTAATCTCCAAACAAAGTTCCTTTTGTCGTGTTCATTTGTTGTGAGTCACTTGTCATAGCATAGGCAAAAGCATCTTCGACGGTGTTTTTAAATACGGTGGATATTTCGTCATTATTTCCAGTTTTTAGATGTTGTAAGGTTTCTTTGTTAGGGCATAGTGCGAACTGTATCATTTTTTTAACCTCATGATCGTGTACTTTCACTTTTGCCCAATTATTAAGAATGCCCTCTAATTGATTGCTAAATTCGTTTGCTAATCCCATTACTTTGTGCGCATTTTCCAAACGTTGTTTTGCTCCTGAAGTATGGCGTATGCGTACCACATTACTCATATTACGAAGCGATGCGTTTAATGTATTTTGGCAAACAATCCTAATGGGTGTAAATGCTGCCGTAATACTTCCGCTACCATCGTGTGAAGTAGTGAGGAAAATATATTTTTCTGTAACATCATCACCATTGCCAACCCGAATATAGTCCGGTAATTTAGCCGTAATAAAAATACGTTCTCCATTTCCTAAAGCGCCTGCAGTCTCGTACAAAATACCATCAGTACCACCTACAATGGAATCGAAGAAACTAAATGCTTCACGATTTTGTACAATGTGATAGTCTTTACCGACTACACCCAAAACGATATTGTTATCCGTGCGGATAGTAGCAAAATAATTGGGTACGTTGACCTCGTTATTTCCTATCTCTAAATTTTCAGTAGGATCAATTATGTTTGATGTCTTGGTATAAAGAGGACTTTTTGTAACTTCATAATCAAGTCCTGCGTGCTTAATTGCTTGCGGGCTTGTTGGATAGTCTGTTACTATTTGACCCAAACCGTGCCAAGCTTTTTCTTGTACGCTAAAAAAGGAATAACGTCCTGTTCTTTCGTTGAAATTTAAATTGTGTGCCATGATATTAAAATTTTAAAAGTTAAAAAAATGATTAAGTATTTAGTGTTAAAATGGTAGGTCATCTGCAGGCTCCTCTATGATGATCTTTGTATTTTCTTGTTTTACGACGGCCTGTGCCTGTTCTATTTTTTTACTACCTCCATGTAATTTAATAGTCGAGGCGTGAAAATTTAAACTAGATCTTAGTTCTCCGTTAGTAGCAGTCCAGGCTCTTGTACTCACTCTCCCTGTTAGCTCTACTAAAGCCCCTTTAAGGCGTATCTTTGCTACATTTGGACTTATCCAGTAGGAGCAATCAAAATAGCTAGTTTGCTCTATGCGTTCGCCTTGCTTATTTCGATAACTATCATTCATAGCTACTGAAAAATTCACCACTTTTTTGTCCTGCGGTGTTGTGTGTACTTCCGCATCCCTTGTCAATCCTCCGATGATATTCATAATTTTTACTTTTTAGATTTATTTTTTAAATTAATTTATTCGGTAATGAAAGGAGGTGCTGTTTTGTTTCACTCTAATTCCAATATAAATAGTATTAAATTTCATTGTTGACATTTTTTTTATTCGTCCAAAGAGCCGGAGTATGCTATGTTTCGTTTCGAGAGCATAAAAGGTTAGTGTTTAGTAAAAACAAGGTTTTGTCAAATAAATACTACCCGAATGGGTGGAGATTTTTTGATAAACCCGTAGGGCTTAACCTTTTTTTTGCGTTAAAAACACTAGAATACCTTTGCTCTTGAAATAAGACAAAAGCATACTGGTTTTTGAATATTAATAGACTGGAAGCAAGGTTGTAAAGAGGATTGTATTGGATTATAAAGAAAAAAGTGACTCTTCAAATAAATACTGTGTAACGTTATCAATTCACTATTTATCCAAGATAATGGTATGGCTATATAAGCCATGTAAAAGGATCTTGAAAATTATGGGTAGGTAGCGGCTTAAATTTCAAGATTCTATTATTGATTATCCGACTAAGCTCTTTTATCCTGAAGCGTAGCGGAAGTATAAATGTGCTTTGAGGATTGTAGTTGAGTTTAAATTGAGGGAAGTATAGATTTGACTGTTTTGGAATATTATTTTCGTGCTTTCAAAAAATCCGTGTAACCAAACTTATAAGATTCACACCTGTCTTCGACTTTAAAGTGGTTAATAAAGCCACTTTAAAGTAAAAAACTAGAATTCATTTTCTTACTATAATTAAAAACTTTACTTAAATGAGATTTTATTAGTTGTTTCCCTTTTTTTCTCGTCGATGATTTTCGTATATATCTGTGTGGTCTTTATGTTTTTGTGTCCAAGCATTTTAGATACAGTAAAAATGTCCGTACCTGCCGCCATCTGTAATGTTGCATAGGTATGGCGAAAGCAGTGAAAAGTGATATGTTTCTCAATAGCTGCATCTTTAATCCAAACGGGTATCAAACGGTCAAAATCCCATTTTTTTAAATTTAAAAAGATTTTACCATGCTCCATTCTTTGTTCACCTAAGAATTCAAGCGCTTCCACAGAAATAGGTAGGGTAATTGGCCTATCAGTTTTCTGCTGTTTAAATCTTATATAATACCCTTCCTGTTTGCTGTATTGTACTTCTTCCCATGTAAGTTTTGATATGTCGGAATAGCGCATGCCTGTGAGCAGAGAAAAAAGACTGACACGTTTGACAATTTCTTTTTTACAAGGGGTTTTAAATAACCTTAAAGCTTCTTCCATGGTTAGAAAATTCCTTTGAGACTCTTGTTCCTTTATGCTTTCAATTGCAGCATTGACATCGGTCTGCAGTAATCCTTTTTTGTATGCTTTTCGAAGAGTAGCTTTGATCTTGTTAAAATAGGATAGGGCAGTGTTTTGAGCCAGAAACTGGTTTTTTTTTCTGAGACATTTTGCCTTCAAGATGTACGCCCTAAAGTCCTCAATAATTGTCACGTCAATGTCCTGCATTAATATATCCTCATTTTTTAAAAACATTTCAAAGTGAATAATTGCGTACTTCCAAATATCTGCATTATTGCCAGTCCGGCTTTCTGCCGTATGCTTTAGATAATGTATAAATGATTTTTCACCAACCTCCTTGAGATGAATGCGCTCAAGCTCAAATGGAGTATAGATCTGCTCCTTATTTACTTCATTAAACCTGTTGCCACGAATGATCTCGGCCTTGAACAAGTTCTCGGAATTCAAAGCTTTTTCAATAGCACTTTTTGGTTTAGGAACGAGGTATAAACTTAAATACTCTCTACGGTAAAGTTTATGAGTCTTAGGATTGCATACTGGAGGGAAAAAATCAAGATATAGTGTAATCTTACCACTTGGCAGTTTCCTCTTTCTTAGCGTAACATTTATATTTTTCATCTTCCCACAGCATTAAAAATTATATCAATATCCTGTTTGGCAACACAGGTGAATTTTCCAACGGAATATTTTACTATACCCTGCCGTTGAATCAATAGATAGAGCGCTCCTGAAGAAATATTATACTTCTGTTGAATTTCCGTTATAGTATAGCAATTGTCAAAACCAGGAAATTGCTGTCCAGTTTTCAAGGTTACATCCTGTACAGGAATTGCAAAAAAAGCTTCAAGATCGCATCTGCGGATAACAGTTCGTTTGCCAAACTTTGCAATGTCCAGCTGTCCATTGTTAACTAACCTGTAAAGCGTACTTCTGCTGATTCCAAAAAGAACGGTTGCTTGAGTAATTTTTAAAAACTCAAGTGGCTTTATTTTTTCCAAATCTATATTTAAAAGCTGAACGATCTCGTTATTGCTTTTTTCTACTTTTCCTTTGCGTACCAGTGATTTATAACCACGGCTGTTGCAAATGTGCGAACAATACCGTGTGCGCGTTGTTCTGGCTGTGAACTGTTTTTTGCAGTGCTCACAAATTCTGATAACCTCAATGTTAGAACTCATAATGTGACTGATTTTGTGTCCCGTTGTGTCTATGTGTGTCTCTATGTGTCATCATTTCGCCAAAAAAAAATCCAATACGGAAAATTATTTTCGTGGTACAATAATGGTACAAAAAGGAACAAACTATCTGCAAATAAAGCTAAATAAACAGAAAGAAGAATCCCAGTTAAAATGCCGTTTTATGACATTTTAACTGGGATTCTTTGTTTTATTTTATGATGTTTTGTGAAATCTATTTTCCGATACAGAAGTTAGCAAATATATTCCCCAATAATTCATCGTTCGTTACTTGGCCTGTAATCGTTCCAAAATGGTACAAGGCTTCCTTGATGTCGATGGCCATTAAATCGCTTGGTAAATTGGTTTCCAGTCCGTATTTTACTTTAGTTATTTCCTCCAACGCTTTTAGCAGGGAGTCGTAATGTCTTGTATTAGTTACAATCGTTTCGTTATTTCTTAATGCTCCAGTATTTACAAAGGACAGCAATTGATTCTTCAATTCTTCGACACCAATATTTTCTTTGGCACTTAAGAAAATTAGTTTAATGTTTAATGTTTCAAGTTCTTGGCGAATGCTTGTAATTTCTTGATCTGTTAGTAAATCCAATTTATTGATAACAACAACCAAAGGTTTTAAAGGAAATTGATTCTTTATTTTCTCAATTTCTATGATGTATTCAGAACTTTGAACTTTAAACTTTAAACTTTCAAAGAGATAAAGAACAACCTGTGACTGTTCGATTTTTTCGAAGGTTTTACGAATACCGATGCTTTCTACCACATCTTGCGTTTCACGAATTCCCGCCGTATCAATAAATCGAAATCCGATTCCGCCAATGACTAATTCGTCTTCAATCGTATCACGGGTTGTTCCGGCAATTTCCGAAACGATGGCACGTTCTTCGTTCAATAAAGCATTCAATAAAGTCGATTTTCCCACATTAGGTTCACCCACAATCGCCACGGGAATACCGTTTTTGATTACGTTTCCTACTGCAAAGGAATCGATAAGTCGTTTGAGTACAAACTCGATTCGGTTCAGCAATTCATGAAACTGGGTACGGTCTGCAAATTCCACATCTTCCTCGGCAAAGTCGAGTTCGAGTTCGATAAGCGAAGCAAAATTCAAAAGTTCTTCACGCAACTTAGCTATTTCATTAGAGAAACCACCACGCATTTGCTGCATGGCAATTTGGTGAGAGGCTTCATTATCTGACGAAATCAAATCAGCTACGGCTTCGGCTTGTGATAAATCGAGTTTTCCGTTTAAGAAAGCCCTAAGCGTAAATTCACCAGGATCAGCCATACGGCAACCTTTACGCAGTAATAGCTGTATAATCTGCTGTTGGATATAGGTAGAACCGTGACAAGATATTTCAATTGTATTTTCGCCGGTATAAGAGTTGGGCCCTTTAAAAAGAGACACTAATACTTCGTCCAGTGTTTTCTGGTCGTCCATAATGTGCCCCAGATGTAGAGTATGTGTTTTTTGCTTGGTTAAATCTTTGTCTTTAATGGATTTAAAAACATTATTACCAATAGTAATTGCTTCAGCGCCTGAAATTCTGATCACTGCAATAGCTCCAGCTCCAGAAGGTGTCGCTAAGGCTACTATCGAATCGTTGTATAACATAATTGTATTGTATAAGTTGCAAAGGTACTAAATCTAGTTAAGTATCTATTTATTTAAGGAACCGCGTTTTTGCTATTAAAATCGAATGTTTTTAGCCACGAATTCTCAAGAATAAATTAGCACTTCGAATAAAATATTTGGTCACATATTTTATTTTTTTTTGAGAAAAATTAAAAGTAAATGCCTTGATTTAAGGGTTGTTGCGGTATGTATCTGAGTTTTATTCCGTAATTTTATGATTGTACTTGTTGCCATTTTCAATTTAAACTTATAAAATATGAAACGTATTCTATTTCCAACCGATTTTTCTGAAGCTGCCACTAATGCTTTTGTTCACGCCTTAGCATTTGCAAAAATAATTCAAGGGGAACTTATTGTATTGCATTCTTACCCGTTACTACCTATTGATCAGCAATTTTTTCCTGAAAACTTTGCGATGGTTTATGATACTGTTGCGTTAACGGAGTTTGATATGTTTAAAGAGGAAATACCAAAACTTCGTGCGATCGCAGAAGCTTGTAATTTAGACAATATAAAAATGACGCATCGTTTAATGGAAGGCGAATTAATTGATAATATCAAAGAGGTTGTTGATGCTGATAAAATTGATTATGTAGTTATGGGTACCTCTGGGGTAACAGATTGGGATGCGGTTTTTGTAGGTTCTAATTCAGGAGATGTTATTATTAGGATAGCGGTTCCTGTGTTATGTATACCATTGGAAGCAAAATATAAAGCAATTAAAACAATTGGTTTTACAACACGTTATCGAGCCAAAGATAAAATAGCAATTAAAACAGTTTTAAGTTTCGCTAAAAATATAAATGCGGATGTAAAGTGTCTCTATGTAAAAACCAGTGATTCTGATGTTTCAAAAGAAACAATTGAGGAATGGAAAATTGAATTTAAGGATCATCCTATCGAATTTGTAGTTTTAGAAAGCGAGGAAATTAATACGGCGGTTTTAGATTTTATTGCTAGTAAAAATGTGGATGTGTTGACTATGTTAATCTATAAAAGAGGTTTTTTTAAAGGGCTTTTTCAGCCTAGTTATACAAAAAAGTCACATCCTGAATTTCATATCCCAATTTTAGCCATTCAAATTGATTAAAGATATAGGCGTAGTTAGGCAATAATTTCGGTTTTAAAATAGTAGATACCTTCGTAACGGTGAACTTATTGATAGTATAAACATAAAAAAAAAGCGGTCTAAATTATATAGAAATTTATTTGTTAAAATAAATGAAACTCACTGATATTTATCATATTATAATTGTATTTTTAAGTATAAATTTGATTATTGTATAACTTTTAAACTATTAAAAATGAAACGTATATTATTCCCAACCGATTTTTCTGAAGCCGCCACAAATGCATTTCTTCATGCGCTGGAATTTGCAAAAATAGTACAGGGCGAATTGGTGTTACTACACACCTTTGACTTGCCAGTATTTGACAATCAGTTTTTTCCTGAAAATTATATGGTTATCTATGAATCAGTAGAGTTATCACAATTTGAAATGTTTAAAGAAGAAATTCCAAAGCTTCGTGCTATAGCAGAACAGCACAATTTAGATAAAATTAGAATGACCCATCGTCTTATGGATGGAAATTTAATTTATAATATTAACAAATCGATCAAAGACGATAAAATTGATTATGTCGTTATGGGTACTGATGGTGCTTCTGGATGGTCTGAGTTTTTTTCTGGGACAAATACAGGTAACGTTTTAGGAGATGTTGATGTGCCAATGCTTTGTATTCCTGTTGATGCCAAATTTAAAAAAACAAAAACGATAGGTTTTACTACACGTTTTAGAACTAAAGATAAAAAAGCGCTTAAAAACACTTTGAAATTGGCAAAATTGGCCAATGCAGTTGTAAAATGCCTTTATGTGAAAACCAGTAAATCAGATGTTGATAAAGAGATAGTTAAGAAATGGGAACAGGATTTTGAGAATGAACCTATTGAATTTTTTATAATAAACAGCGATGAAGTTAAAGAGACTATTTTAGACTTTATCTTGTATCAAGAAATTGACATATTGACAATGGTGACCTATAAAAGATCGTTTTTTAAAGATTTGTTCCATTCTAGTCTAACTAAGAAATTTGCTAATAATTTTGATATTCCTATTTTGGCAATTCCTATGGAAGAGTAAATCTTTGACCTTGCTATATTGTTTCTTATTCTAATAGTATATTTATTACTGTACACCTATATTTGTATTTCAATTTAATCGAAATATGGAATCATACAGTACAAGGAGTAAAAGCTATTCGCAGGAATTAAGCAAAATCAATAAAAAATACAATACAATCAGTTTATTTAGACTGTTGTCTATTGTTCTTTTTTTAGGATCTCTTTATTTTTATATAAAAAACAGCGAAATTATTTTTATAGTTTCAGCTGTTTTCTTTTTTGCAGGCTTTATCGTTTTAATGCGAATTCATTCCAAGTTGCTTTTCGAAAAAAAGATAAACTCGGCTCTAGTAGAAATTAATGAAAATGAAATTTCGTATCTAGAGAAAAAGACGATTCCATTTGAAAACGGACAGGAGTTTAATGATTTTCATCATCCTTACGCGTATGATCTGGATATTTTTGGAGAGCATTCGTTATTTCAAAACTTAAATAGAACAGCCACTTTTATAGGAAAGAAAAAGTTAGCAAATCAACTACTTACTTTATCGCCAAATGAAGAAATTATAAGAAATCAAACGGCTGTAAAAGAGCTTTCGGAAAAGTTAGATTGGCGTCAGAATTTCTTGGCGTTAGCCAAAATAAGCGTGGATTCTAAAGCTAGTTATGAAGGATTAATGAAATGGAGTAAATTTGAAAGTGCACCATTATCTAAAGGTGCAATTGTACTTTCTTACCTTACGCCACTATTATTTCTGGGAATTCTTGCTTCGTATATAATTACTAATGAGACTTTTTTACTTTCGTACCTGTCTTATGCGTTTATATTGAATTTAGTAATCATGGGTGCTTTTTTTAAACGCATCCAAATAGAAATTGCTAATGCCGAAGATATCGATAAGGTAATCAGTCAATATGGTTTATTGCTTAAAAAAATAGAAGAGGAGTCTTTTCATTCTGAGAAGTTGGTAGATTTACAACAGAAACTGAAATTTAAAACAGAAAATGCAAGTCTTCATCTTAAAAAATTATCCGAGTTGTTTTCTAATATGGATACTATTGGGAATTTATTGACGGCTTCTTTGTTCAACGGTACCTTTCTTTTTAATTTTCATGTATTAAAAAAATTACTGAACTGGAAAAAAGAGCATGCTGCGGCAATGGAAGAATGGCTGGATGTAATAGGCGAATTCGAAATGTTAAATAGCCTGGCTAATTTTGCCTACAATAATACTGAGTTTGTTTACCCTACGTTAAACACTGAGTTTAAAATTGACTTCTCAGATCTGAGCCATCCTTTATTGAATGCCAAAACTAGAGTAGGGAATGAGGTACGTTTTCATCCTCAATCTTTTATGATCTTGACTGGTTCAAATATGTCAGGTAAAAGTACTTTTCTACGTAGTTTGGGAATAAACATGGTTTTATCAGGAATGGGATCAGTAGTTTGTGCTAATGAAGCTAACGTGCATCCTTTGCCTGTGTTAGTTTCGATGCGTTTGTCTGATTCCTTGTCTGACAGTGAATCTTACTTTTTTGCCGAAATAAAGCGCTTAAAACAGATTATGGATGAATTAGAAGGTAATGCTGCTTTTGTATTATTGGATGAAATCCTGAGAGGAACTAATTCTGATGATAAAAGAAACGGAACTATAGAAGTCGTTAAGAAAGTAATTGCTCATAAAGCGATTGGTGCGATTGCAACCCATGATATTGAAGTTTGCCTGACCACAAATGAATATCCAGATATTCTTACTAACAAATGCTTTGAAGTCGAAATTGTAAATGATGAATTGCATTTTGATTACAAACTTCGTGACGGTATCTGTAAAAATAAAAGTGCTACGTTCCTGATGAAAAAAATGGGGGTGATCTAGCAAGTGTAAGAAAGGTATTAAATTAGTGTTACCACGAATTCACTAAATCTATTTTTTGATTAATTCCTTTTCTCCTATACATAGAAACAACTATTTAAGTAATTGAGGTATCGCAAATTATTAGTAATGGCATCACCTTCATGCTGGTGATTAAACTCAAAGAATAGAGAAAAATAATTAGGGAATTCGTGGCAAAAAGAATGATGTAGTAAAACCCAAAAAAATCTATCAAGCATCTTGCACTCTCCAGATAGCTATTGGGACGGAGGGAGGATAAACAAAAAAAAACCGCATATCTTGGTTAGGAAATAGCGGTTTTTTTAAATATAAAAAATGGTTTGGTTAATAGCGTAATCGTTTCACAATGATAGGTATTATATTTGAATCTTAAAAATTAAATACAACAAAATCACAATTTATTGTTAACTATTCAGCATTACCGGCATAACCAGCATCGTTACAGTTTCACCTTCTTCTAATCCGTCAACAGGAGTAAGAATTCCAGCTCTGTTAGGTAATGACATTTCAAGCATGATCATATCTGATTGAAGATTTGTCAACATTTCCGTAAGAAAACGAGAGTTATATCCTATTTGCATATCGTCTCCTTGATAATCACAAGTCAATCTTTCCTCTGCTTTGTTAGAGTAATCAATATCTTCAGCCGAAACATTCAATTCAGCACCTGCAATTTTTAAACGAATTTGGTGTGTTGTTTTATTAGAGAAAATAGCAACACGGCGTACTGAACTCAAAAATTGAGAACGGTCAATCATTAATTTATTTGGATTCTCTTTTGGAATAACCGCTTCATAGTTTGGATATTTTCCATCTATTAAACGACACATTAAAATATAATTGTCAAAAGAAAAAGTAGCATTAGAATCGTTGTATTCAATTTTTACTTCAGCATCTGAAGTAGAAAGAATATTTTTTAGGATAGTCAAAGGTTTCTTTGGCATGATAAAATCAGCTACTTGAGATGCTTTGACATCTGTACGTGCATATTTTACCAATTTGTGTGCATCAGTTGCAACAAAGGTTAAACCTTCTGGAGAGAACTGAAAAAATACACCAGACATTACTGGACGTAAATCATCATTTCCAGCAGCAAATATAGTTTTGCTTATGGCTGTTGCCAATACATCAGCAGGAACTAAAGTTACAGAAGGCTCTTCTAGATTAACAGATTTTGGAAATTCATCACCTGGAGCATACGCCAATGCATATTTACCAGAGTTTGAACTGATTTCTATCGTGCTGTTTTCTTCAACAGTAAAAGTTAAAGGTTGTTCTGGAAAAGTTTTAAGGATCTCCAATAGCAGTTTTGCAGGTACAGCAACACTTCCTTTACTCGTGGAATCAATAGCTAAATTAGCAGACATGGTTGTCTCTAAATCACTTGCCGAAACCGTTAATTCGTTATTGTCTAATTCAAATAGGAAGTTGTCCAAAATGGGCAAAGTATTGCTACTGTTGATAACATTACCTAAAACCTGTAATTGTTTTAATAAGTACGAACTCGATACTATAAATTTCATCTGTTTTATTTTATTTTTTTTGGTATCTATTTTAGTTTGATTTTAAAATACAATACATTTTACAAATATATCGTAAACTATTCTAGTATTGAAACTTTTTTATTAACATCTATCGACTGTATTTTCTTTTTCTGAGGTACGTAAATAAAGCGCCAAATAACACTAAGATTAGGAGTGGTAGCCCGATAGTTATGACTTGCGTCTTAGTATAGTTTTCAAAAACTTTTTCTTTGTCTAATAACGGTAAATCCAGATCCTTGCTTCGAATGTTAATAAGTCCAGTATCGTCTAAAAGATAATTGACACAATTTAGCATGAAATCCTTATTGTCGTATAAATTTCCGGAACGTTGATCATATCCCAGTTCTACCGGTTGAAAGTTTTTATCTAGTTGGTTTTTTATCAAGTCTCCATCAGAAATAACAATCATTTTATTCTTCTTTCCTACGACTTGAAACGCGGTTTGTTCAAAAGGCAAAACTCTGTTTTCAAACATAGAATGAAAGGATCCTTCGAGTAACAGGGCAAGCGGAATATTTCCAGTTTTAATATAATGATTTGGGCTGGTTTCTTCGGCAACAATATCTAAATTTATTTCTACCGGAGCTCCTATCTTTTTTGAATATCGAGACGATTGCAGCAGTACAGTTTTCTTGATTCCGTTTTTCAGTGTATCGATTGGATTTGCAAAATCAAATTTAATTCCGCCTAAATTTTTTACGATAGGATGTGTGCTTTCTGGATAAACTAATGGAGCAAATTTCCAATTGAATTCTTGGTATTGGGTGGCGCTTCCTTGCTCTCCAGTCGCTAATTTTATAGGACTTCCTTGTTCGTCCTTCACGATATCTGGGTTAATACGGAAACCGTATTTAAAGAACATATCGTTCAAATTCAGATCCCTGGGGAAAGCTAATGTTGATCCTGATTCATTGTAAAGACTGTCCATCTCGATATTTACCTGATCTACTAACCAAAGTGTCTTTCCTCCGTTAATAATGAATTGGTCTAAGACCTGTTTTTCGGCATCAGAGAACATTTCGGTAGGTTTAGCTATAATTGCTAAATCGTATTTTTCTAATGCGTTTAAACTGCCTGTAGGATCTTTTGCAACCGAATCTAACGTAAAAGGGCCTATGTGATAACTTTCTCTTATTTGCAACAAGAATTTGGCCATCAATACATCCTGAAGCTCACCGTTACCTTTGATTACGGCAACCGTTTTTTGCTTGGCTGTTGTAATTTTATGTAAGGCATCCGAAATTGAATATTCGAGATGTTGCACGGAACCAATTACTTTTTCAGTAGTAGAAGCCCCCATTCTATTTTTTAATAATGGAATATTTACTTCTTTGTTTTGGTAAACTGCGATAGCCCATGGAAAAACCATTGCTTGCGATTGTTTTCCTTTGTCATCAACGGTTATGTTTATAGGTGTTAATCCCTTTCTATACAACTCTTTGATGTTATCCATACTGCTGTCTTCGTTTTCCAATGGATTGATGAATTCGAAAACTATATTTTTGTTATATGCTTGATATTCCTCCAATAGCTGCTGTGTTTCTTGCTGTAGTCTTTTAAACTCAGCTGGCAAGTCCCCTTGTAGGTATATTTTGATGTACAACGGTTCTTTTACTTCCTCAATTATTTTCAAAGAAGTATTAGAAAGAGTGTATCTTTTATCCTTTGTTAAATCAAAACGATGAAAAAACTGGCTCCCAATACTATTTACAATCAGCAAAATTGCGATTGTAATTAATACCGATTTCAGGTTGCTTTTTTTAATTGGTACCATTACAATTTAAAAGATTTAAGTTTATAAACAGTCAACGAAAGAAACAACACCGTTATACTGATAAAATAGAGCACGTCTCTGGTGTCGATTACGCCACGTCCCATACTTTTAAAGTGATCTTGCATTCCAAAAGCGGAGATTAATGTCGAGAAAGAAGAGCTAAGTGAGGCAATACCTTCAAAACCAAAATAGAAAAAGAAACATAAGAATACAGATACTATAAAAGCCACAATTTGATTATCGGATAGGGTAGAAGTAAAAACACCAATGGAAGAATACGCACTAATAAGGAACAAGAGACCTACATAAGATCCAATGGTACTGCCCATGTCGAGATTTCCCTCCGGCATTCCCAAACTAGAGATTACTTCGACATAGATGAACGTTGGAATAATAGCCATTACTATTAGCAATACTGCGCCAAGAAATTTTCCGTTCACAATTTGCCACTGGCTCAAGGGTTTTGTTAAAAGCAATTCAAGAGTTCCTTGCTTTTTCTCATCCGAAAAACTGCGCATGGTTACGGCAGGAATTAGGAAAATTAAAATCCAGGGTGCTAAAGTGAAAAAGGGAGTCATATCAGCAAAACCGGTATTCAGAATGTTGTAGTCACCGTCAAAGACCCAAAGAAATAATCCGTTGAGAATAAGAAAAAGAGCAATGACTAAATAACCTATTGGCGAACCAAAAAAGGATTTAATTTCTCGTAATAATATGGCTTTCATTTAAATTTTTTGTTTAAAGTTTCAGGTTTCCGGTTTCAAGTTTAAAGTTGAGTAACTTTAAACTAAAGAAACTAATTTATCAACGCTCCAGGCCTCAGGTTTATCGTTGAATAATTTTTTAGTAAAACTCCAAACTTCGTTAAACAATGCAGACTTTCTGTAGTTCTCCAAATCGTCTTCGGTTTCCCAATAGCTGTAAGTGAAAAAAATACTCTTATTGTTTTTATCTTGATACAATTCTAAAAAACGATTCCCATCAGCATTTCGGATTTTGTCTTTATTGGCCTCAAAATTTTCCAAGAATGCGGGAATGTTTTCTTCGTGAAAACTCAATTTTACTATTCGTACAAACATTTAGATTTTCTATTTATGTTACTCTTCTAATTCTTAAATTGGATCGAAACCACATCTCTGTAATTTAATCCTAACAAGCTATTTGCTGAGCCCACGTTAGAAGGGTTGCTTCTAAAAACAGCAATTTCGAGAAAACCAGCTTCATTAAAAATGGCTAATTTTTCTCCTTCATAATTCTTAATCGGATATTTTTCAGAACTGGCAATTGCAGAGTAATTCGGCAAAATGGTTTTGATGTTTTTAGTTTTCATGATAATCTCATAGGGTCTGCCTTTGGCCGCTTCTACAAACTGTCTTTTGCTAATGTTAGTCACCACATTACCAAAATGGTCAATATAGATAACATGTCCTTTCAATATATTATTATCGTCAGAAATAACAGCTTTTAATTCGGTTATCTGTTTGATGCTATTAATCTCTTTACCAATAACGTTTAATAATCCGCCCTTGGCGATATGACAGGCGACCATGACAAAAACGTCCATGCCAGTTGCTTCACTAGATAGTCGATCATGAATGTTGATAGCAACCATTCTTTGAGGAACAATTTTCTGCGAAAGCATACTAAGAATACCATTATCGGCAGCAATAAAGTAGGAATCGTTCCATTGCATGACAATATGTTGATTCTCTTTATTCAATTCCATATCTACTCCTATCAAGTGAACGGTACCTTTTGGAAAACTCGAATAGGCCGCACTAATAATGTAACTTGCTTCAACTGTGTTGAATGGGTCAATATGATGCGAAATGTCGATAATTGAAGCTTCAGGATGCTCAGATAATATTTTCCCTTTCAACGCACCAACAAAGTGGTCTTTCAAGCCGTAATCGGTAGTAAGGGTAATTATTGACATATATTTTTTATAAATATTGGTGGATTCTAAAACTAATTTTCATTAAATTTGAGAAATGCAAATCTAATAATAGTAAATTCAAAAAAGCAAAAAACGAAAAACAAATTCCAAATAATAAGACAAATAATACGGAGGTTTAAAACCAAAACGGATTAGATTTATTAATTGATTAATTTTAATATAAAACTACAACTTTTGAACGAAAGAATAATCGAGCTCATAGACATCGCTCCAAAAGATTTTTGGGGCGCTCAAGACACTCATCTTGAAATGATTAAAAAATATTATCCAAAGCTTAAGATTGTTGCTCGTGGAACTACTTTAAAAGCATTTGGAGAAAAAGAAATACTAGACGAGTTCGAAAAACGTTTTCAACGGTTAATGCTGCATTTTACACGCTACAATAATATAGATAATAATGTAATTGAACGTGTCATTTTAGGCGAGAGCCAGGACGATAAAAGAACTCTGGTTAACGATAAAATTCTGGTGCACGGTGTTGGTGGTAAAATCATTAAAGCCATGACGCCTAACCAGCAATTATTGGTTGATACGATAAATAAAAACGACATGGTTTTTGCGGTAGGGCCAGCAGGAACAGGCAAAACCTATACAGGCGTTGCGATGGCTGTAAAAGCATTAAAAGAAAAACAGGTAAAACGAATCATCCTTACTCGTCCGGCAGTAGAAGCTGGTGAAAATCTGGGTTTCCTTCCTGGAGACATGAAAGAAAAACTGGATCCATACATGCAGCCACTCTACGACGCATTGCGGGATATGTTGCCAAATGAAAAACTGGAAGATTATATTCTCAAGGGGATTATACAAATTGCTCCGCTTGCCTTTATGCGTGGACGAACGCTTGATCATGCTTTTGTGATTTTGGATGAGGCACAGAATACGACACATTCCCAAATGAAAATGTTTTTGACCCGTATGGGCAAAAGTGCAAAATTCATGGTAACCGGAGATCCCGGGCAAGTTGATTTACCTAGAAGAACCATTTCAGGTCTTAAAGAAGCTTTATTGGTTTTGAAGGATATTGAAGGAATTGGAATTATATATCTGGATGATAAAGACATTGTAAGACACAGATTAGTTAAAAAGGTGTTAGATGCTTATAAATACACAGAGAATCCAGACTAAAATAAAAATTGTATTTTTGACAGACAGTAAAATTACTACTATTTACGACCCCACTATGGGGTCGTACTTTTTAAATCAATAGTCAGTTTATTTGGTTGTAAGAAGATTCTAAGGAGTTGTTAGTTTATAATAGATTAAAAAAAATAAATATTGAAGAACGTACTCATAACGGGAGCTTCCGGAGGCATTGGAAAAGAAATAGCATTTCATTTTGCTGAAAATGGATGGAATGTCATAGCCACCATGATTCATCTGGACCATGGTAAAGAACTGCAAGGAGTAAAGAACATCAGCTGTTATTTGCTGGATGTTACTTCAACAGAAAGCATAACCCGCGCCAAGAAAAAAATAATTGAAGACTTTAAAAAAGTTGATGTTGTAATAAATAATGCAGGAGTAGGGTATCGCAGTTTTGTAGAACTAGCCGAAGATGCTGAAATCGATACTATTGTAGATGTTAACTGGCTTGGAGTGGTAAAAATATGCAGGGCATTTATTCCTGAATTTAGAGCTCAACAAAAGGGTCATTTTATAAATATTACTTCTATTGCGGGTTTAGTTAATTTGCCATTAGGGAGTTTTTACCATTCTACAAAACATGCCGTTGAAAGTTTTTCTGAATGTATGGCCTATGAACTAATTGATTTTAATATCAGCGTTTCTACGGTTCAATTTGGAAATACACCTTCTAGTTTTCAAAAAAATGTAGTTAAATCGGGTCGTTCTTCTTTGCCTTCGTATAATAATTTAATGGAGAAAATAAGTAATATATTGGAAAATAAAACCAATAAAAACACAGATTTAAAGCCGCAAATTATTCGGGAACTATTAAAAATTGCCGAAAATCCGCCTAAAAATTTTAAAAGATTTACGATTGGTTTTGATGCCAATAGTCTGATTTTCCTTAGATCTGGAATCGGCTACCGTTTATTTGGCAGGATAATTAGACAATCTATTTTTAAATAAACGTAAGCTGTTTTCAATAATAAATGACTTAAAGATGCGGGAAATAAAAGCGGCGATTAAGCAACTAATAAGTATGTTATTAAGAGTTATTTTGCGCATTTGGATTATCTCCAAAAATGGAATTCCAATCATTGAATTCAAGATCTGTCAAATTTGATTCGTTTAAACTCTCAATAAACAGGAGATAAGCTTTGTTGAATAACGATTTTAATTTGCAATTATGGGATTTAAAAATACAGGGTTTAGCATCGCAATTAATAATAGGAGATTCATCTTGTTCTAATAAATGGATTAGATCTCCCAAAGGAATTTGTTTCGCTTTTTCGGAAATTGTGATTCCCCCGCTTTTCCCTCTTTTTGTTAGTACTAATTGATTTGCCGCTAAAAATTGAACCACTTTAACGAGATGGTTTCGTGAGATTTTGAAAGCATTGGCTAAATCGTCCAAAGAGCTTTGCGAGCTGTCTTTTTTTTGATTCAAATACATCAAAACACGCATACTAAAATCGGTAAAATGGTTTAATTTCATACTGTTTTTTTAATTTAAAGCTAATAATTGGGGACCGAACTCTTCGTAAAAGATAGCGTCTTTTGTAACACCAAGTTCAATTAAAGATTGATATTGTTTTTTGATAAACAATTCAGGTCCGCAAATATAATATTTTGCATCGTTAATAATTATTTCTTCTTTATATTGATGCAGTTCTGCTCTTCCTTCGATAGCATTAGTTTCATGATCAGGTAGTGTTTCGTAAAAAACAAAAGAAGTTAACCAGTTACCCTTACGGTTCAGATCCTCGATTGCGTCTTTAAAGGCGTGTACATTTTCATTGCGACAGCTATGTATCCAAATCGTTTTATTTTTTTGAAGAGAATGGCTATTAGCCTCAACCATACTCATCAAAGGAGTTACGCCAACACCACCACTAATCAGGACTAATGGATTTACCGATTCAGGATCAGCGTAGAAAAGTCCTGCAGGGGCGGTAACATCAATCGTTTCTCCGACTTTTTTAGTATGTAGCACATTCGAAACAAATCCATCAGGAGTAGAACGTCCTTTTTCGCTTTTAACTGATATACGATAGTATTCTTCGTTAAAACTACTGGATAAGCTATATTGCCTGGGTTGTTCATGCCCTAATTCAGGTATAAATGTTTTAACAGAAATATATTGTCCCGGAAAAAAAGTGGCAATAGCGTTTCCGTCTTTAGGTTTTAGATAGAAAGATTTAATCTCATCACTTTCGATTACTATTTTATCAATTACAAACGTTCTCCAGCCAATCCAACCTCCTTTTAAATCTGCTGTTTTTTGATACATTTCGGCTTCGATAGAAATCATTATTTGAGCCAATTCTGAATACGCACAGGTCCATGCATCTACTAATTCATCAGTTGCTGCTTCTCCTAGAACTTCTTTTATAGATTCGATTAAGTTATGTCCTACGATATCGTATTGCTCAGGGAGTATGTGTAAGCTAACATGTTTATTCCCAATGGACTTTAAAACATTTATTAAGACTGTTGGGTCGTCAATATTTTCGGCATATGCCAATACAGCTCCAGTTAATGCATTCTGTTGTTTTCCATTGGCTTGGTTAGCCATATTAAAAATGTTTTTTAGTTCTGGATTGTTTGTCAACATTCTTTGATAAAAATAAGTCACCAAGGCATTACCACTTGACTTTAACACAGGAACGGTAGCTTTTACTAGTTCTTTTTGTGTAGTATTCATGATTTTTTTATTTTAAATTTTTACAAAGGTAGCATAAAACACTTATTGTTGTATTTTAAATACAACAATAAAAAAGTAGGCTAATTTTGTTTTAAAAAGCGAAGGGAAAGTTGTCTAAAAATTATGGGGGAAGGAGTAAGGATTCATTTTTTTTAAAGTATTAGAACCCCATCATAATTATATGCAAATATTTTGTGAAGTATTGAATTAGTGTTGGAAGTTTCTTTAAAATTCGATATTTTTGAAAAGATTACAAATGAATATGAAAATTAGAATGTTAGAAGAGAAAATAAAAGTAGTAATAAGTGATTTAGATGGAACACTATTAAATAGAGAACACCGAATATCAGAATATACCAAAACAGTTTTTGCAGAACTTCACAATCAAGGATACCTTATTATTGTTGCTACAGGTCGTCATCATCTCGATGCCATGCCTATTGTTGAAGGCTTGGGTTTTCCGGTATACTTAGTAACATCAAACGGGGCACGCATTCACTCCCCAAAAAAAGAGCTCCTTTTTTCTCATAACATCAGTAGTGAAGCGATAAAATCTGTTTTATCCCTTGACATCAGTGAAGACTTTACCACTGTTGTATTTAAGGAGGATGTTTGGTTTACTAATAAACACAATGAAGCTTTAAACAGTTTTCAGACAGAATTGAATTATTTGCCTGAGCTTGTGAATTATGCTACCATGGAAGATTTAAGTGCCATAAAAATGTTTTTTACCCATGAGCGTCATTCAAAACTCATAGAACTAAGGGATAAAATAATAGAAAAGCATTCAGATGATTTTAGTCACGCTTTTAGTTTACCACTTTGTTTAGAATTTATGGACAAGACGGTCGATAAAAGTGTGGCTATTGCCAAGATTCTAGAAATAGAAAATCTAGATTTTCATGAGACTATTTCTTTTGGCGATGGTTATAACGATGAAAATATGTTAAATGCTACAGCCAAAGGATTACTGATGGGAAATGCTCCTGATAGTTTAAAAAGTAAGCTTTCTCACCTTGAAGTAATTTCAGCTAATTATGATAATGGCGTAGCTACTTATTTATCTGAAAAACTATTGAAACGAACTATTTTAAGTATCTAAGGTCATGATATTTTTTTAAATACGTTTCAAAGTGTATTTTTGTTTGGAAAAAACCACACAAAAATGATCAGAACTATTTTTATCGTAGTATTTATATTTTTCTCTTTTACGTCTCAAAGTCAAGTACTTCAGCTCGAAGACATCATGAAAGGAGATACCTTTATAGGAGAGCAGCCCTTTTCTGGAAGATGGTCTTTAGACAACAAAAAAGTCTATTTTGAATGGAATCCCAATAATGAGTTGGGAGCAAGTACTTATTTTTGGGAAAAAGGAATGTCAAAACCTCTATTAGTTGCAGCGCCTGAAGCTGCATTCTCTAAATTAGATTTTAAAGGTAAACCGAATGCAGATATAGTATATTATATTGATAAAGGGGCTTTGTATTCGTATTCAATCCAAAATAAAACTAAGAAAAAACTATTGCAACAATCTAATCCAATTTCTAATTTACAATTAGGAACAGATGCGGGAATGTTGTTTTTTGAGCAAAATGAAAACATCCTTAAATTTGACACGAAACAAGGAACAGTTGTCCAACTCACTAATTTTAAACAAGGGAAAGAAAAGGAAAAAGAAGACGAGAAAGACAGTTTTTTAAAAACCCAGCAAAAAGAATTGTTTCAATTTGTTCGTGATCAAGAAGCAAAGAAAAATTGGAATAAGGCAAGAGCTGATGAAAATAAATCCGACTTCCCTAAAGCGTATTATTACGGAAAAAATTCTTTTGAAAGTCTGAAGATGGATCCAAAAGGGAATTACGCCACTTTTAGACTGGTAGATGCTATTGAAAGTAAAAGCGAAATAATGGAAAATTTCATTACAAAAGACGGCTATAATCAGTCTGTAGACACAAAAAGAAAAGTGTCGGTAGCAAATTTAAACAAATCAAAATTCGGAATTTATTCGGTGGCGCAAGATTCAGTCTATTTTGTGAATTTTTCGTCATTAAGTCACATTCAAGACAAACCAGCCTATTACAATGACTACGAGAATTTAAAAAAGAAAGAAAAGGAAGATAAGTTGCTTTTTGTTCAAGAACCTACCTACAGTCAAGATGGAACTTATGTCATTACAGAGATTAGAAGTCTGGACAATAAAGACCGCTGGATTGTGCAATTGAATTTAGAGAAAGCTACTTTTAAAGAGATTGATTATCAGCACGATGAATCTTGGATTGGTGGTCCGGGTATTCCATCTTATGCTTACAGTTCAGGAACTTTAGATTTTTTGGGGGATAACGAAACTATTTATTTCCAGTCAGAAGAAACAGGGTATTCACATTTATACACTTATAACTCAAAGACAAATAAGAAAAATCAACTCACAAAGGGAAATTGGGAAGTACGAGAAGTAACGCTTTCTAAGGATAAAAAATCTTTTTATTTAACTACAAATACAACACATCCAGGAAATCGTGGATTTTATAAGTTGGGAGTTTTTGGTGGTGAATTACAACCATTTCTTACTAAAGATGGAGCGCATGAAGTGACACTTTCTCCTGATGAAAATACATTGCTTGTTCGTTATTCTTCTAAAAATAAACCTTGGGAGTTTTATACGGCACTAAATAAAAAAGAGGCTATTTTAACCCCTATAACACATTCTACTTCCAAAGAGTTTGAGGCTTATTCTTGGCGCACTCCTGAAGTAATTACTTTCAAGGCTCAGGATGGTACTAATGTTAATGCGAGACTGTACAAACCTGAAGCAGACAAATCAAATAAAGCCGCAATTCTCTTTGTTCATGGTGCTGGTTATTTGCAAAACGCCCATAATTATTGGAGTAGCTACCATAGAGAATACATGTTTCATAATTTATTAACGGACTTAGGATACACCGTTTTAGATATCGATTATAGAGGGAGTGATGGCTACGGACGTGATTTCAGAACAGGTATTTACCGTTTTATGGGCGGAAAAGATTTATCAGATCAAATTGACGGTAAAAAGTACTTAGTGGAAAACTTAGGAATTAACCCTGAAAAAGTAGGTATGTATGGTGGATCATATGGCGGTTTTATTACCCTAATGGCCATGTTGACAGAACCAAATGAATTTAAGTCGGGAGCAGCACTTCGTTCGGTAACAGATTGGGCGCATTACAATCATGGATATACGGGTAACATTCTTAATTTCCCGGAGACAGATCCTGATGCCTACAAGAAAAGTTCGCCAATTTATTTTGCGGATAATCTACAAGGAAACTTGTTGATGCTTCATGGAATGGTAGACAATAATGTGGAGTACAAAGACGTGGTGCGTTTGTCACAACGTTTTATAGAACTGGGAAAGAAAAACTGGAGTCTATCATCATTTCCTGTTGAAGCTCATGGCTTTAAAGAAACCTATTCATGGGTTGATGAGTATAGCCGAATATTGAATTTATTTAATACTACGCTTCTTGAAAAATAGTGTGTTTTATCCTCTTAATAATGTTTCAACAATTTTGTGTATCTCTGTGAAACAACCTATTTTTGCAAAACAACAACGCAACACTAATCATGATGAGTAATACAATTACAACCACTAATTTTAATTTCCCAAATCAAAAATCGGTTTACCGAGGTAAAGTTAGGGAAGTGTACAATATCAATGACGATCTTTTAGTAATGGTAGCTACAGACAGGCTTTCAGCTTTTGATGTAGTTTTGCCAAAGGGAATCCCTTACAAAGGACAGATTCTAAATCAAATTGCTACTAAATTCATGGAATTAACACAAGACATTGTTCCGAATTGGTTGATTGCGACTCCAGATCCTAGTGTAGCTGTAGGTCATTTATGTGTGCCTTTTAAAGTAGAAATGGTTATTCGTGGATACCTATCGGGTCATGCAGCTCGCGAATATACGCTTGGTAAAAGAGAAATTTGTGGTGTAGCGATGCCAGAAGGATTAAAAGAGAACGATAAGTTCCCTACGCCAATTATAACACCAACTACAAAAGCGGATAACGGAGAACACGATGCCGATATATCAAGAGAGGACATTCTTTCAAAAGGAATCGTTTCTGAAGAGGATTATTTAGTATTAGAAAAATATACGAGAGCTTTATTTCAAAGAGGAACTGAAATTGCTGCAAGCCGTGGGTTAATCTTGGTGGACACCAAATATGAATTTGGTAAAACTAAAGACGGAGTTATTGTTCTTATAGACGAAATCCATACGCCGGATTCTTCTCGCTATTTTTATTCAGAAGGATATCAAGAAAGACAAGATAAAGGAGAAGAGCAAAAACAATTGTCAAAAGAATTTGTACGTCGTTGGTTAATTCAGAATGATTTTCAAGGTTTAGAGGGACAGCAAATTCCTGATATGACAGAGGAATATATTGAAACTGTATCCGAAAGATATATTGAATTATATGAAAAAATCCTTGGTGAAAAATTTGTGAAGGCTGACATTTCAAATATCAATGAGCGAATTGAAAAAAACGTTCTGACATATTTAGAAAACAGATAATAAAGCAAAAACATCGATATAAAAGAAAACCGCAACCCTTGATGGAATTGCGGTTTTTTTTAGCCCTGATAGAAGCGATATCCTTTTTCTAGTTTCGTTTAGAAACCAGAAAAAGATATAGCGGATAGCGGGATTAGCTCCTGAAAATATTATTTAAAATAAGAAAATGTTTCGTTGTTCTCTAACTTCAATATAGTTTCATATATTAATTTGATGACATTTTCAACATCATCGCGGTGCACCATTTCGACAGTCGTATGCATGTAACGCAAAGGAAGTGAGATCAAAGCCGAAGCCACGCCACCATTGCTGTATGCAAAAGCATCTGTATCAGTTCCGGTAACGCGAGAAGAGGCTAGACGTTGGAAAGGAATTTTCTTTTCCTCGGCAGTATCCAGAATTAATTCTCTCAGGTTATTTTGAACTGCGGGTGCATAAGTAACAACAGGTCCTTTCCCTATTTTTGTCTCTCCTTCAACCTTCTTTTCAATCATTGGAGTCGTAGAGTCATGACATACGTCAGTAACAATAGCTACGTTTGGTTTGATGGTTTTAGTGATCATTTCAGCTCCACGAAGACCCACTTCTTCTTGTACAGAGTTAGTAATGTACAATCCGAACGGCAATTTTACTTTGTTTTCATGTAGTAAACGTGCTACTTCGGCAATCATAAAACCACCCATGCGGTTGTCAATGGCGCGACAAACGAATTTATTCTCGTTTAGAATCATGAATTCGTCAGGATAAGTGATCACGCATCCTACATGAACCCCCATTTTATCAACCTCTTCTTTTGTTTCACAACCTATGTCGATGAACAAATTACTAATTTTTGGAGTTTCTTCTTTTTCGCCTTTTCGGGTGTGGATAGCTGGCCATCCAAAAACACCTTTTACAATTCCTTTTTTAGTATGAATGTTAACTCGTTTTGAAGGGGCAATCTGGTGGTCTGAACCTCCATTACGAATGACATATATTAAACCATCGTCAGTGATATAATTAACATACCATGAAATTTCATCGGCATGCCCTTCAATCACTACCTTATAAGGAGCATCAGGATTAATAATTCCCACTGCTGTTCCATAAGTGTCCGTTATAAATGTATCAACATAAGGTTTTAAGTACTCCATCCATAATTTCTGTCCTTCAGCTTCAAATCCTGTAGGGGAGGCGTTGTTTAAATATTGCTCTAAAAATGTAATAGAGGATTTCTTTAATATCGATTTAGTGCTCATAAAATATATTTTTTGCTAAATTATAGAATTGGCATTACACTTGCGTATATAATGTATAATTTTACGCTAAATTTTTTCTTTATGCAGTTTATTAGATTTTCTATTTTATTTCTTTTTCTAACAGTAGTGGCACATGGTCAGGTTATTTCTAGAGACACTACAAAAATGGGTTACGTTTTACGGGATACAGATGAAGTGCTGAATGACACTATTCAATTGGAAGAGATTATTGTATCAAAAGAAAAGTTGGATCCCGATGCTAGGAAACAATTTCTGATTTTGCAAAGTAGAGTTTATAGAACCTACCCTTATGCCAAATTGGCTTCTGAAAGATTAACACTTTTGAATAAAGGAATGGAAAGACTTTCTACTAATAAAGAAAAGAAGAAGTATTTCAAGATAGTAGAAAGTTATCTTAATGACGAATTTGAGGCAAAACTTAAAAAATTGTCACGCAGTCAAGGGAGGATATTGGTAAAGTTAATCCATCGTCAAACGGGAACTACAACTTTCGACCTGGTAAAAACACTAAAAAGTGGATGGAAAGCCTTTTGGTCTAATACTGCAGCTAGCATGTTTGATATTAATTTGAAAACAGAATATGCTCCTTTTGAATCTAATGAAGACTTTTTGATAGAAACTATACTAGCAAGAGCCTTCGAATCGGGAAGATTACAAAATCAAATGCCGGCACATCCTGTAGATATTGATAAGCTGAATGATTTCTGGGAATCAAAAGCACAGCAACTAAAACGATAAATACTATTTGGGCGTTTCCCATTATAAAAAAAAGAGGCTATACCTATAAATAAGGATTAGCCTCTTTTTTTTTTATAATCGGTCGGGCTATTCGCTACAAGTCCTCGTCTCGTCCCAAAAGACGAGACTGTGGGCTTTTCGCTGCTATCCCTAACGCAAACAAAAGAAGATTAGAGATACGTGGTTAGAAGTTAGAAGTGAAAAGCACAACTTAAAAAAAGAAAGATTGGCGGTCTTTGAAAGTAAGGATATCTAAGGAATTCCTTGTATAGGCTCAAAAGGAAAAGAGTTGTCATTATTATATTGTAGTAAAGGAATAGTAAAAAAGCCGCGATCGTATTGAATTCACCACAAACCTTGTCCACAAAGCCCCCTCTCCTTCGGAGAGGGCCGGGGAGAGAAAAAAACTTTCGTCTTCAAAGAGCATATTTCCAGCGAGTTAAACCCACGGCTAAGAAACGCGTAAAAAAAAGGCGATAAAAAAGCTTGAAGTAGTGTATAAAGGAGTTACTTTTGCACCCGCAACAACGGCAAAGTTCATTAAAAGATTGGCAAGTAATTAAGGGGTTTAGGACTGGGAATTATTTCTAAAAATAAATCAAAAAAAGCTTGTGAGATTCGAATTAGCTCATTACTTTTGCACCCCGCAAAACATGCAAAGTTCCTTGATAGACTGGTAAGAAAAGATAAAGGAATGGAGATTTAAATCTTGAAAAAAACTTTAAATTTTTCTTGCGAGAAAGAAAAAAAATTGTATTTTTGCACCCGATTCGAGAAACACGCTAAGTGTTGCGGCGAAACGAGAAACAAGAAAAGAACACGTTCCTAGACATATTGAATTGACAG